>NC_009921.1:8016955-8338650 GCF_000018005.1 Parafrankia sp. EAN1pec | reverse complement strand
CAAGCTGGCCGAGCACCGCATCCTGCACCGGCCGGGGCTGAACGAGGAGCTCGGCGCGGCCGTCGTGTGGGGCAGCCAGATGGGCGCCGTCAACGGCTACGCCGGCGTCGACGGCGTCGCCGGTGCCTGGTACGGCAAGACCCCGGGGCTCGACCGGTGCGGGGATGTCCTCAGGCACGCCAACGCGATGGGCGCCGGCCCGAACGGCGGCGTCGTCATGTTCTGCGGCGACGACCCGACCGCCAAGTCGTCCACCCTGCCCTGCGACAGCCAGTACACGTTCGAGGACGCCTGCATCCCGGTGCTGTTCCCCGGTGACCAGCAGGAGGTTCTCGACCTGGGCGTGCACGCCTACCGGATGTCCCGGTACTGCGGATCCTGGGCCGGGATGAAGATCGTCACCGCGGTGGCGGACGGCATCGGCAGCGTCGACCTCGACCTCGACCGGCACACGCCGGAGGACCCCGAGGACATCCTGGTCGAGGGCCTGCCGTGGCGGCACCGGCCGCAGGCGAAGATCGGCCCGCACGCGGTCGCCGGCCAGGAGGCGCTCGTCGTCGACCACCGGCTGCGCGCCGCGCAGGCCTACGTCCGGCACAACGGCCTCGACCGGGTGGTCGGCGCCCGGGCGGGCGCGCCGCTGGGCATCGTGTGCGCCGGCAAGACCTACTTCGACGTGGTCCAGGCGTTCTCCGATCTCGGTGTCCGCCCCGACGGCCTTGCCGCCGCCGGCGTCCGCGTGCTGAAGCTCGCGATGACGTACCCGGTGGTCGAGAGCACCGTCGTCGAGTTCGCCCGGTCGGTCGAGGAGATCCTCGTCGTCGAGGAGAAGCGGCCGTTCATCGAGACGCAGCTGCGGTCGATCCTGCACCAGGCGGGGATCATGGTCCCCGTCGCGGGCAAGAAGGACCTCGACGGGCGCGCGCTGCTGTCGACGGTCGGCGAGCTGGACCCGGCCGCGGTCGGCAAGGCACTGACCCGGGTCCGCCCGGCGCTCGCCGCCGGTCGCCGCGACGAGCCGCGGCGGATGTCGCTGCCGCTGCTCGCGCTGCCGTCCCGGCCGCCGGGCTTCTGTAGCGGCTGCCCGCACAACCGCTCGACGATCTTCCCGGACGGTGCCCTCGTCGGCGGTGGCGTCGGGTGTCACGGGATCATGTACTTCGAGACCCGGCACCAGGGCATGACCAGCCTGCCGCCCACCCCGATGGGCGCCGAGGGCGTGCCCTGGATCGGGCTGGCGCCGTTCGTCGACGAGCCGCACCTCATCCAGAACCTCGGTGACGGCACGCTGAGCCACTCCGGCATCCTGGCGATCCGGGCGAGCGTCGCCGCCGGCGTCGCCGTCACGTTCAAGATCCTGTACAACACCGCGGTCGCGATGACGGGCGGCCAGGACGTCGTCGGCCTGATGGACGTCCCGGCGATGACCCGGGCGCTGGAGGCCGAGGGCGTGCGCCGCATCGTGGTGTGCGCCGAGGACCCGAAGCGCTACGGCCGTCGCGCCCGCTGGGCACCGGGCGTCAAGGTGCTCGGGCGGGACCACCTCCCGGAGGTGCAGGAGGAACTGCGGGGCGTGGCCGGCGTCAGCGTGATCATCTACGACCAGCGCTGCGCGGCGGAGTCGCGGCGGCTGCGCAAGCGCGGGCTGCTGCCCGAGCCGCCCCGGCGGGTCGTCATCAACGAGGCCGTCTGCGAGGGGTGCGGCGACTGCGGCACCAAGAGCAACTGCCTGTCGGTGCTCCCGGTGGAGACCGAGCTCGGCGTGAAGCGGCGCATCGACGACCTTTCCTGCAACCGCGACTACACCTGCCTGGACGGCGACTGCCCGTCCTTCGTCACCGTGCAGCCCCGGTCGCGGACCTGGCCGTGGACGAGGTCCCCGGCGAAGCGCCGGGCCCGCAGGGCGAGCGCCGAGCAGGCCGCGGGTGCGTCCGCCGGGACGGGCGAGTCGGTGCGGCCGACCCTGCCCGCCGGTACCCTGCCGGCGCCCGCCAACCCGGGTGTCGACGGCCAGTACGGCATCTACGTCACCGGCATCGGCGGGACGGGCATCATCACCGCCAGCCGGATCCTCGCGGCCGCGGCCGAGTCGGCCGGGCTCGTCGTCGGCGGCGTGGACCAGACCGGCCTGTCGCAGAAGGCCGGGGCCGTGGTCTCCCACCTGCACCTGGCGGCGACCAGGGCCGAGATCGGCTCGGCGACGGTCGGCCCCGGCGGGGCCGACCTCTACCTCTCCGGCGACATCCTGCAGGCCGCCGGCGGGCCCCAGCTGGAACGGGTCCGCCCCGGGCACACCGTGGCGGTCGTCGAGACCGAGCTGATCCCGACCACGTCGATGCTCCAGGGCGGCGCGACCGCGCCCGCCGACGAGGATCTGCGCAGGGCGATCACCGACCGGGTCGGCCCCGAGCGGGTCGCCTTTATCGCCGGGCGGCAGATCGCCGAGCAGGTGTTCGCCGACCAGCTCCTCGGCAACGTCGTCCTGCTCGGCGCCGCCTTCCAGCTCGGCGGGCTGCCGTTCACGCTGGACGACGTCGAGAACGCGATGCGCCGGCAGGGTAAGGCCGCGGCGAAGAACCGGGAGGCCTTCGAGTGGGGCCGCTGGGCCGCGCACGACCCGGCGGCCGTCGAGGCCAGCCTCGCCGGGCCCGCGGCCACCGGGCCCGCGGCCACCGGGTCGGCGGGCGCGGAGGCCTCCGGCGCCGGTCCGGAGCCGGGCCGGCGGCCCGGCCTCACCGACCCGTCATCGGCGGCGCTGACCCGCGCGGTGGCGCTCGTCGCCGAGCGCCCGCTGCCCCCGGCGCTGCGTGACCTGCTGGTCCGCCGGGCCGCCCAGGTGATCGACTACTCGGGCGACTCGCTGGCGCGGCGCTTCCTCGGCCTGGTCGAGCAGGCGTCGGCGCGCGATGACGAGGCCAGGGGGTGGGAGCTCACCCGGGCGGTCGCCGACTCCTGGCACAAGATCCTGACCTACAAGGACGAGTACGAGGTCGCCCGGCTGCACCTGAAGACGGACTACGACGACGTCGCGCGTGACCTCGGCATCGACGGGCCGTACAAGGTGACCTACCACCTCCACCCGCCGGCGCTGCGCCGGCTGGGCATGTCGAAGAAGATGCCGATGGGCCGGCCCTACGCCGTCGCGTTCCATGGCCTGCGCGCGATGAAGCGGCTGCGCGGGACGCCCTTCGACATCTTCGGTTACGACCCCGACCGCCGCACCGAGCGGGCCGTGATCGCGGAGTACGAGGCGCTGATCACCGAGCTGGTCCGACCGGTGCCGGCCGGGGCCGCCGTCGCCTACGAGACGCTGGTCCGGGCCGCCGAGTCCGTGCAGTCGGTCAAGGGCTATGCGGAGATCAAGGAGGCCGCCGTGGAACGGTGGCGCGCCGAGATCGCCCAGCTGCGGCGCGACCTGGTACCGGCCACCGCCGGGCTCGACTGACCGGACGGTGGCCTGCTGTCCGGCCGCCGTCCGGGTGGGTCGTGGGGCTCGTTCGCGGGTGCCCCACGGCTCGATAAGTGAGCGAGTATTTGCTATCTTCTGGGAACTATCGTTGCCGCGGGCGACCGATCGGAGTTTCGATGGATCTGCTGCTGCGCCACGCCTCGTTGATCGACGGGACGGGTGCCCCGGCCCGCGCCGCGGAGGTCGCCGTCAGCGGTGGCCGCGTGGTCGCCGTCGGTGCCCCCGGCGAGCTCACCCCGACGCCCGACTGTGAGGTCGTCGACCTCGAGGGGCTCACCCTCACCCCCGGCTTCATCGACGTGCACACCCACTACGACGCCCAGATTCTCTGGGACGGCGACCTCACGCCGTCGAGCTGGCACGGCGTGACCAGCGTGATCATGGGCAACTGCGGCTTCGGGGTGGCGCCGACCAGGCCCGAGCACCGCGACATCATCATGCGCCTCCTGGAGAACGTCGAGGGGATGTCTCTCAGCGCACTTGACGCCGGCATCTCCTGGTCCTTCGAGACCTTCCCGGAGTACCTCTCCGCCCTCGACCAGCGGCCCAAGCGTCTCAACGTCGGCGCCTTCATCGGCCACTCGCCGCTGCGCGCGTTCGTGGTCGGTGGTGAGGAGCGCCCGGCGACACCGGCCGAGCTCGAGCGGATGCGCGAGATCGTGCGCGAGGCCCTCGAGGCCGGCGCCATCGGGTTCTCCACCTCGCGCCAGCCCGCTCACCAGGGCGCCTACGGCCGTCCGGTGCCGAGCCGCTTCGCCGAGGTCGACGAGGTCTACTCGATGGTCTCGGTGCTCAGCGAGCTCGGGCGCGGCGTCGTCCAGGTCTCCATCGGCCCGGGCCTGTTCGTCGACCAGTTCTCCGAGCTGGCCACCCGCTTCGGCGTCCCGGTGACGTGGACGGCGCTGGTCGCCCGCGCGGACAAGCCAGGCTCGGCGATGCGCACCGTCGAGCGGGCCGGCGCACTGCCCGGCGAGGTCTACCCGCAGATCGCCTGCCGCCCCATCGTCATGCAGATCACGATGGACGACCCGGTGCCGCTCGCCGAGATCGACGAGTGGAAGGAAGCGCTGGCGCGGCCCCGCGAGGAGCGTGCCGACCTCTACCGCGACGCCTCCTGGCGGGAGCGGGCCCGCCCCGCGACGCTGAGCGCGTGGAGCCACCGCTGGTCCAAGATCGATGTCGAGGAGACCGGCGCCCATCACGACGTCGTGGGCATCCCGCTGGACCGGCTGGCGCAGCAGCGGGGTACCACCCCCTTCGACCTCATGCTCGACCTCGCGCTCTCGGACAGCGTCCCCACCCGCTTCCGCGTGGTGCTAGAGAACGACGGTGACGCCGAGATCGCCCAGCTGCTGGCGGACAAGCGCACCCTGCTCGGGCTCTCCGACGCCGGCGCCCACGCCAACCAGCTCTGCGACGCCTGCTACTCCACCCACCTGCTCGGCCACTGGGTGCGCGAGCGCGGCGCGATCTCGCTGGAGGACGCGGTCTGGCGCCTCACCGGTCATCCCCACCAGGCCTTCCGGGTGGACGGCCGCGGGCTGGTCAAGGAGGGCTTCCACGCCGACCTCGTCGCCTTCGACCCGGCCACGGTGGGCACGACCCCGGTCGAGCGGGTGTACGACCAGCCCGGCGGCGCCGACCGCCTGGTGGTGCGCAGCACCGGCATCGAGCACGTGTGGGTCAACGGCGTAGCCACCCGTTCGTACGGTAAGGACATCCCCGGCGCCACGCCCGGCCGCCTGCTGCGCGCCCGGGGCACCGGGGAGGACACCCCGCAGTCCTGACCACCGCACCAACCCCGCGCCCGGGTAGCCATTCCGCGGTGGCCACCCGGGCGCTTCCGCGTCCGTGGGCTCTCTGTCTCTGCCGCTCAGGGCCGAGCCGGGCCCGGCTCGGGGGCCGGGGTTGGTGTCCTACGCGGACTTGGCGGTCTCCTTGTCGGGGATCCGGAGCAGGTCGGCGGTGTTGCTGCGCAGCACCTTGCGCCGCGTGACCGGGTCGCAGTCGTCGAGGCGCTCGACGTAGTCCATGGGCTGGCGGAGCCCCTCGGGGTGCGGGTAGTCCGAACCGAAGAGGACCTGGTCCGGGCCGAGCACGCTGATGAGGTCGTGCACGTCGTCCTCGGGGAACGGGCAGACCCACAGGTGCTCGGCGAGCATCTCGCTGGGCTTCGCCGAGAGCGTGCCGCCGATCATCGGGCCGCGCCGGCCGAGCGCGGCGGCCTTGTCGACCGTCTTCAGCAGCGGTCGCACCCAGTTGCTGCCGTTCTCGATCGAGATGATCTTGATGTTGGGGTGTCGGCCGAAGAGGTTGTGCAGGGCGAGCGCGCTGAGCGTGTCGACGATCGGCCGCTCGGTGTTGCACAGCGCCCACTGCAGCGGCGACTGCAGGTGCGACGGGTTGCCCGCGTCCTCGGACCAGAGCTGGCCGTACGCCGCGTTGTAACCGCTGTTGGAGACGTGGAACACGACCCCGACCCCGGCCTCGGCCGCCATCGCCCAGAACCGGTCGAAGTCGGGGTGCGCGGGGGAGCGGCCGCCGATCGGCCCGGGGCGCAGGTGCACCAGGCGCGCGTCGGCGTCCAGCACCCGCTTCAGCTCGGCCACGGCGTGGTCGATGTCGAGCAGGGAGAGCATCGGAACGGCGAAGATCCGGTCCTGCTCGGCGTAGCCCCAGTCCTCCTCGAGCCACCGGTTGAACGCGCGCAGGCTGGCGTAGGTCAGCTCGACGTCGTCCGCCATGTCCTGCTCGACGGCCACGCCGAGGGTGGGCAGCATGATGGTCGCCTCGACACCCTGGTCGTCCATCAGGTCCAGCCGCGCGGGCCGTTCGATGAACGCGGGGTGGTCCTTCGCGTTCAGGACCTCGCGGTGGGTGAAGCCGTCCGCCACCTCGCCGACGAACAGCCCCTGCAGCGCGCCGGGGGCGGACGCGTAGTCCCCGGGCATCACGCTCATGAATGTGCGGCGGTCGCCCAGATAGACCCGGCCCAGGCCGTCGGCCCCGCGCTCGACCCGTACGGTGTGCTCCTTGAAACCGGCCTCGATATGCCGGGAGAAGCAGTCGTCGGGCTCGTAGTAGTGGCCATCGGCATCGATCAGCTGGTAGTCCACCGCGTGCCACCTCCGGGAAAACGATTCAGTGAATACTCGCTGCGCCGGTCGAAGTGCCGGGACTTGCGCGCGGTGCACTGGCGGGCCACGAGGTGCGGGTCATCTCCGGGCGCCGGGCGGGCCACGAGACGGATCGTCGCGGTCACCTGGCTGCCTCCTCCGCCTGTCGCGGTTCTGTCGCCTGTCGCGGTTCCGTGTCGCTCGGCGGCCTGCCGCACAGATCGCGGGCCGGTTCGCATGGCCTCAGCCATGGTAAGTGAGCATACACTTTTTCCCTGTCGGGCGCAGGGGAGTTTGCGGGTGGCAGGCTGAATGCCCGCCTTCCCGAAGGCGGGCGATCTCGTTCTCACCGGTAACGCCCGGAACGCCGCCCAGGCAGTTCTCCGGGATCTACGGCGGTGCCGCCCCGAAAGGCGGGTGATGAATGCGGACGCAGGCCAGGACGGCCGGCGTCCGAGGGGATTCCGCAGTGCTTCCGGGATCCGTGAGGGTCAGGTCTGTCCGCCAGCAGGTCTGTCCGCGAGGGGGTCAGGTCTGGCGGACGGCTTTGGCGGCCAGGAGGGCGTCGATCTCTGCCGGGGGGAAGCCGAGGTCGGTGAGCACGGCGACGCTGTGCTCACCGACGCCCGGCAGCATCGGCGTGACCGGGTCCGCGTCGACGCCGGTCGGGCCGTACCGCGGCAGGGCCCCGATCTGCTCGAACCAGCCCCAGTCGGCGACCTCGTACGAGGCGACCCGGCCGAGCTGGCGGTTGACCGGGTCGTCCAGCACCGCGCGGCGGAAGCCGTCCCGGTCGAGCGGTTCGATGAGGTCGGCGAGCAGGCCGGCCGCGCGCAGACGGGCCACCCACTCGGCCGCCGGCGCGGCGGCGAACACGGCCTCCAGGACGGACTCGGCCCGGCGGGCGCTCGCGTCGTCCGAGCCCCCACGCAGCGGCGCGTAGGACTCCGGCAGGCCGGTGGCCGCGTCGCCGGTGACGGGCGTCGCGGCGGGTGCCGTCAGCTCGCGCAGGCGGGCCCACGCGGCGCGGTCGGGCAGGACGAGCGCGAACCAGCGGTCGTCGCCGCCGGCGTAGATGCGGTAGCCCGGGCCGTATCCGGTCTGGGTCGAGTCGAGCGAGGGGGTCGGGACGCGCTCGCCGTCGCGCTGGAACACCCCGCTCTGCAGGAGCATCCCCGCGCCCAGCAGGCTCGTCGCCACCCGCTGCCCGCACCCGGTCGACTCCCGGGCGTACAGGCCGGCCAGTATGCCGGTCGCGGCCACCCAGCCGCCGCTGACGTCCAGCGGAATCCAGGTGGGGGCGACCGGATCGTTGCCGGTGCCGCCGACGGCCTGTTCCAGGCCGGTCAGCGCCTGCATCAGGGCGTCGTTGCCGGGGTACTTCGCCCGCGGCCCCGTCGGGCCGAAGGCGCTGGCGTGGCAGTACACGGCGCGCGGGTTGAGCCGGGCGACGGTCTCCGCGTCGATCCGGAGCCGTTCGGCCACTCCGACCCGGAAGTTGTGCACGACGACGTCGGCCCACCGGATCAGCCGTTCCACGACAGGCCGGGCTTCGGGGGCGCCCAGGTCCATCGCCAGGCTGCGCTTGCCGCGCTGGCAGGCAGCCACCGCGTAGGCGGCGGCCCGCATGGCCTCGCCCTCGGGCGGCTCGACCTTGACGACCTCCGCGCCCAGGTCGGCGAGGATCTGGGCGCCCAGCGGACCGGCCACGAACGCCGAGAAGTCCAGGACGCGAACCCCCCGCAGGAGACGGCCGGACGTCCCGGCGGCGCTCGCGGGCGCGGGGCGGACGGGTCGGACGGGGCGGACGGAGATCGGCGAGCCGACGACGACGTCCCGCCGGCCGGACTCCGAGCGGGTCACCGCCAGGCCGACCTCGGCCAGGTGCGGGTCGGCCAGCGCGTCGCCGGGGCGCAGCACCGGCTCGCAGGCGATGCCCGCCTCGCGCAGCCGGTTCAGCCAGTCCTCGCGCGGCCGCAGCGCGAACGGCGAGCGCCAGCGGCGGGCACGCTCGTTGAGCGCCCCGGTCATCTGGTCGGCGTAGTAGCCCTCGTCGCTGGGGGTGTCGCCGAGAACGTCGATGAGACGGGAGTACATCCCCTTCCCACCGAACCAGACCTGCAGCAGCTCGCCGTCGGCGCAGCGGTACAGGAAGTTCGGGAAGGTCGATCCCTTCTCCCAGTAGGACTCGATCTCCGTCGCGGCGCGCTCGGAGCGCCCGATCATGCACCCGAGGGTGGAGAGCAGCCCGTCGTAGAGCGACGTCTCGGCCCAGCCGCCGGTGCCCGTCCCGACCCGGCGGCGCAGCAGTGCGAGCGCGGACGCCGTGAGCAGGAAGGCCGTGCCGCTGCCGGACGCCTGCGCGTCGACGAAGATCGGGCCCGGCCGGTGCCCGGCGAGCTGGGTGCAGAACCCGGCCCGCGCCTCCACCAGCAGCCCGAAGTCCTCCCCGAGGCCCTTGGACGTCCGGCTGGGCCGGCAGCGGGCGTACACCAGGCCCGGGTTGGCCGCCTGGAGGTCGAGGTGGCCCAGGCCGCGCCGCTCGACGAGCGCCTCGGGTCCGTAGACGAACGCGACGTCCGCGCCCCGGAGCAGCGCGCGCACCTCGGCCGCGTCGTCGGTGACGACGAGCTGCTTGTCGCGGTGCCAGACCTCGCCCCAGGCCACGTGCTCGTCGATCGCCGGCGCCGACGTCCCGACCGCCCGGACGACCCGCGCGCCCAGGTCGGCGAAGATCATGCCGGGCACGCCGCCCGCCAGGCCCAGGCCGAGGTCGCTGGTGCCGACCGCGACCTCGACGACCGACAGGCCCTCGCAGGGACGTCCGGCGGGGGCGGTGCTCACGGTGCGACCTCGTCCGCCGGCAGCCCGTCCGCCGGCAGCGTGAGGCGGGGCAGTACCTCCCTGGCCGCGAGAGTGATCACCTCGAGGGTGTCCTCGTGCGCCGCCGGGGAGATGATGAAGTGGCGCACCCCCGCGTCCACGTACTGCTGGAAGCGGGCGGTGACCTCCTCGGGTGTGCCGGCCGGGGCGACCCGCTCGAGCATGCCGCCGGGCTTGTTCCCGTAGGCGCCGCCGAGGAACGACGCGACGTCGTCGCGGGCGCGGTCGCCGTCGGGGCGGATCGAGCAGTAGACGTACATCATCCACTCGAAGCCGGACTTCTCCAGGTCGCGGCCGGCCGTGGCGGCGTGCTCGCGGACGGTGCCGACCGTGCGGGCGTAGGCGTCCGGTGACATCAGGTAGGGCATCCAGCCGTCGCCGACGCGGGCGGCGCGGCGCATGGCGGGCCCCTTGCGGCCGGAGATCAGCAGCGGCGGGCCGCCGGGGCGCCCGCCCGGCCGGTCCGCGCCGCGCAGCTCGACCGGGACGAGCTTCGCCTCGTCGAGGTGGAAGAACTTCCCGTGGTGGGTCACCGGCTCGCCGGACCACAGCGCCCGGAGGATGTCCAGGGTCTCGTCGGTGCGCGCCCCGCGCTCGGCGACGGGCACGCCGACGGCGTCGAACTCCTGGGGGAACTCGCCGCCGACGCCAACCCCGACCGAGATCCGGCCGCCGCTGTGGACGTCCAGGTCGGCGAGCTGCTTGGCGATGATCACCGGGGGGTAGAGCGGGGCGAGCAGGATCGAGGTGCCGACGCGGACGCGCTCCGTCCACGCGGTCATCAGCGCCAGCCGGGTGATCACCTCTCCGGTGCCCGTCCGGGGGAGGATGTGGCCGCCCTGCCAGACGGACTCGATCGGGAGGCGCTCTGCGGCGGCGAGCCACGCCCGGTCCGGCTCGGGGAGGGCCGCTGCTCCGAAGACGATGCGATTGCCTGGCAACCAGGGCTCCTTAACGGACGACCGGCCGGACGGCGCGACGAGGCCGTCCGGGTCGGGGAGCAGACTCGGCGGCTGTCCGCGCGCGTGTCCGGGCTTGCGTGGCAGAATAGCGGAGTGAGCGTACACTCCTCTTCGCCGTGAAGGGAAGCTGAGTAGGGAAGCAAGGGGGAGAGGCTTGACCGCGATCGTGGGTATACCCCCGGCCGTGACCGAGGAGACCGAGCCGTTCTGGACGGCGGCTCGCGAAGGCCGGTTGCTCGTCGAACACTGCCCGGCCTGCGGGTCCGACTCCTTCCCGCCGTACGGGGCCTGCCGGGTGTGCCGGAGCCGTCCGGTCGAGTTCGTGGAGATCACCGAGCGCGGCCGGGTGTACAGCTTCACGGTCAACCACCAGCGCTGGATGCCCGGTCTCGAGGTGCCCTACGCGATCGTCCTCGTCGAGTTCCCGGGCCATCCGGGCGTGCGGGTGGCCGGCCGGCTGCGCGGCTGCCCCCCGGAGGCCGTGGAGATCGGGATGGCGGTCGAGGTCGGCTTCGAGCCGGGGCCCGGCGACTTCGCCGTCCCGAGCTTCGTCGCCGTCGACCGCGCCTCCGAGAGCGGTGCCGGGGCGACCGCGTGACGGGCACCGAGCACTTCGAGAAGCGGGTCGTGCTCTCCGGCGTCGGCCAGTCGGCCGTCGGGCGGCGCATCGACCGCTCCGGGTTCCAGCTGACCCTCGACGCCGTTTACGCCGCGATCGAGGACGCCGGCCTGCAGGTCGACGACATCGACGGCCTGGCCATGTTCCCCGGCGGCGGCAAGGCCAACCTGCCCGGCTACGCCAACGGCAACCTGTACGAGATCCAGGACGCCCTGCGCCTCACCACCACCTGGCGGCAGGGCCAGGTCGAGGGCATGAGCCTGCCCTTCTACGGCCCGGCGCAGGCGATCGCGACCGGCCAGGCCCGCCACGTCGTCATCTGGCGGACGGTGAAGGAGGGCAGCGCCGCGCGCAACGCCGGCGGCCGCCCCGCCTACGGGTCGATCCACCCGGCGGCCGAGGGGCCGCTGGCCTGGCTGCTGCCGATCGGCGCGCTCTCCCCGGTGTGCCAGGTGGCCCCCTACGCCACCCGGTACATGCACGAGTACGGCGTCACCCGCGAGCAGCTCGCCTGGATCCCGGTGACCCAGCGCGCGCACGCCGCCCTCAACCCGGACGCCGTCTACCGCGACCCGCTGACCGTCGACGACTACCTGGCGTCACGCATGATCTCCACGCCGATCTGCCTGTACGACTGCGACGTTCCCGTCGACGGGGCCACCGCGATCGTCGTCTCGGCGGCGGAGACGGCCCCCGACCTGCGGGCACCGGTCGCCATCGAGGCGATGGCCGGGGTCGTGGACGGACGTCCCTCGTGGGAGCAGTGGGAGGACATGGGCCGGGTCGGCCACGCCACCGCGGCGGCCCTGTGGAACCGGACCGGTCTGCGGCCCGCCGACGTCGACGTCGCCCAGCTCTACGACGGCTTCACCATCGAGGCCGTCTGGTGGCTCGAGGCGATGGGATTCTGCGGCGCCGGCGAGGCGGGCGCCTTCGTCGAGGGCGGCAAGCGGATCGCGCTCGGCGGCGACCTGCCGCTCAACACCTGGGGCGGGCAGCTCTCCGGCGGGCGTCTGCACGCCTCCTTCGGCCACACCGCCGAGGCGATCCGTCAGCTCCGCGGCGAGGCCGGGGCCCGGCAGGTGGTCGGCGCGGAGGTCGCCGCGGTGACCAACGTCGGCGGATACGAGGCGGGCGCGGCCCTTCTGACGCGCTGGCATGGCTGAGAGAGGAGACGTCGGATGGCACGAAGTTCTGGACGGGTCGAGGGAAAGGTCGCCATCGTCACCGGAGCCGGCTCCACGCCGGGCGACGGGATAGGCACCGGCAAGGCCAGCGCAGTGGTGCTCGCCCGGGAGGGCGCGAGCGTCCTGCTCGTCGACCTGTACCCCGAACGCGCCGAGCTGACCTTAAAGATGATTGAGGAGGAGGGCGGCAAGGCGAAGGTGTTCGCCGCCGACGTCACCCAGGCGGCCCAGTGCGAGGCGATGGTCGCGGCGGCCGTCGAGAACTTCGGCACGGTCGACATCCTCGTCAACAACATCGGGCTGGCCTCGCTGGGCACCGTCGTGGACCTCTCGGAGGAGGCCTGGGACCGCGCCCTCGACGTCAACCTGCGCACGGTCTTCCTGGCGTCGAAGTACGCCGTGCCGGTGATGGCCGCGCAGGGCTCCGGCTCGATCGTCAACATCTCGTCGATCTCCGCGCTGCGCGGCGACGGCACGATCGCCTACTCGGCGGCCAAGGGCGCGATGCTTGCCATGACCGTCGACATGGCCTACTCGCACGGCCGGCAGGGCATCCGGGTCAACGCGATCGCCCCCGGGCACATCACCACCCCGATGGTGAACTCCGTGTCGGGGCAGGACCCGCGGGCCGACTTCCGCACGAAGCTGCGCAACGAGGCCGGCCTGCTCGGCACCCCGGGCACCGGCTGGGACGTCGGCTGGGCCGCGGCCTTCCTCGCCTCCGACGAGGCACGCTGGATCACCGGCATCACCATGCCGGTGGACTCCGGAGTCCTCAGCATCACGCCGCTGTCGATGGCGCAGTACCTGCGCGCCATCCCGGATTGACATCCTCTCCGCCCTGAAAACCGGAGCACTGGCCCGCGGCTTGGTAGCAGTCGCTTCGCGACGGGGGCTGACCGCCCCCGGTTCGCCCGCCGGGACGGAACGACGCTGTTCCGTCCCGGCGGGCCGGCTTGCGGTTACCGCAGGATCACTGCGGCGCGAGGACCTTGTTCACCCGGATGGACCCCAAGCAGGAGCTCGCCCTCGTCTGGGCCGAGCGGGACGGCGTGCTCCTTGAGATCGCCGCGGGCACTCCGGTGACGGAGGACGAACTGCGCCGCGTCGCGGAAGGGCTGGAAGTGGGAGCCCGGCCGACGCTCGACCCGAACACCGAGCGGGCCGTCCGCGAGACCGTCATGCGGGCGTTCGCCACGGACGGGCCCGCGGACCGCGCACTCGCGGCGATCGAGGGCGGATCAGCCCTCGCCGAAGGCAGGCTGCGCTACCCCGCGCGCTTTCCCGGGCTGGCGAGCACCCTGCGGGTACCGTGCACGACGTGGCGCTGCCGGACCCGGAGCACGCCGTCGCGACGTTCACGCTGAGCTTCACCGCCCCGACCGTCTCGCTGCGGGTTGCCGGGCGGCGGGACGGACCCCGCTTGTACTCCACGGCCGCCTGGTCGTCCACACGGCGGACGGCTGGAGGCTCACCCGTGGCACCTACTGCGCGATCGCTCTGAATGTCTGCTCGGTCGAGACAGCCGCCGCTGCGCCCGGCGGGCCCTCATGACCGCACCGACGCGTCGATCAGGGCAGGACCGCGACGAAGCGCCAGTCGAGGACGTCCCGGTCGGGTTCCTGGCCGGGCTCGCCGTCGCCGGGTCCGCCGTCGGCGCGTACCCGCGAACGCAGGCTGACGAGGCCTCCACCCGTGGCGAGCGGTGTGAGGTCCTCCACCGTGATGTCGCTGCGCAGGGTGTCGCCCTCGTACACCGGGCCGACATGGTCGCACCCGTGCCAGCCCGCGACGGTGACCAGCCGTGGCAGCGCCCGCGTGACCTGCGCGAACGCGAGGCCGATGGTGTGGCCGCCGTAGACCAGCCGCCGCCCGCCGCCGGCCCGGGTGTCGTGGTGCACCTGGGCGATGTTCAGGGTGAGCCGGGCCAGCTCGGGCGCGCTGGACACGACGTCGCCGCCGCCGACCCGCCAGCTCTGCCCGACCTTGAGATCGGCGAAGCCCGCGCCCTCGGTCGCGGCCGCGAAGCGCTCGAGGTCCCAGCCCTCGACGACGGCCCCGAGCTCCGCCGTCCCGGCCGTCTCGACGGTCCCGATGGCCTCGATGTCGTCCCGGTGCCCGGTGGCCCGGTCGGGGTCGCGCAGCGGGAGCATCGCGCACCGCCAGAAGTCCAGGACGGGCCGGTCCCGCTGGTCGACGGTGGTGATGCGCAGCACCGCCAGCCCGGTCGGCCGGCGCCCGGCCCGGACGTTGTTCTGCCGCAGCGCGACGACCTCGGTGGACGTCCGCAGCGTGTCCCCGATCTCGGGCGCCCGGCGGAAGACCAGCCCGCGGTAGAACAGGTTGGCCTTCACGTGATGGGTGACCACCGTGGACTGCCCGATGGCGACGTCCCAGACGACGTTCGGCGGGGCGAGCGCCGCGGCGCCGGTCACCTCGGCGCACAGCGCGGTGTCGAGGGCCAGGGCGAGCCGGCCGCCGACGATCGAGCGGTGGACGTCCGCGAGGCCGGCGGTCAGCGTGACCCCCGGCGCGGAGCGGAACCGCTGCCCGACGGCCAGCTCGTCGAAGTACGGCCCCTCGGCGACCGATCCGATCGTCATCCTGTCCGTCCCGTCGTCTCACTCGCGATCACGCCGGTGTCGATCAGCCGGCCGATCTCGGCATCCGTCAGGCCGAGTATCTCGCCCAGGACGGGCGCGGTGTCCTGGCCGAGGCGCGGTGCCTCACCGGGCGCGCCGTACTCGCCGTCCCAGCGCATCGGCGAGCGCGCCGTGATCGCCGTGACGGTTCCCGAGGACGGCCCGTGAGCCGGCAACTGGACCTCCGCGAGCAGCGGAATCGGGTCCGCGGCGTGCGCTGCGACGACGTCGGACATGCCCCGGTACCGGCCCCACAGCACGCGGGCGGCGTCGAGCTCGTTGCTGACCTGCTGGTAGTCGCGGGCGGCGAACCAAGGACGCAGCACCGCGGCGATGGTCTCGCGCAGCCGGTACCGGTCGGCCTCGTGGGCCAGGTCGGCGTCCAGTGCCGTCTCGAGGGCGGCGAACACCTCGCCGGTCTTGGTCACCGAGCACAGCGCCGCCCACTGGCCCTCGGTGAGCGCCACCACCATCACCCGGTTGCCGTCGCTGCAGGTGAAATCGACGCCGAAACTGCCGTAGACGTGGTTGCCGTGCCTGGGCCGCTCGGTCCCGCGGGCCGCGGCCTCCGACAGCCAGCCGAGATTCGCCACACCGCTGAGCGCGACGTCTGCCAGCGCCAGCTCGACGAACGCGCCGGCCCCGGTGCGGTCGCGGTCGCGCAACGCGGCGAGAACCGCCGTCGACACGGTCAGCCCGGTGATGAAATCCCAGGCCGGCAGCACGTGGTTGACCGGAGCGCCGCCCTCCTCCCGCCCGGTGATACCCGGCAGGCCGACCTCGGCGTTGACCGTGTAGTCGACGGCGGGCCGCCCGTCCGGATATCCCTGGACGCGAATGTGGATCAGGTCCGGCCGGCGGGCGGTCAGGGCGTCGTAGGACATCCAGCGCCGCCCGACGACGTTGTCGACGAGGACACCGCGATCCGGCCCCGGCGCGGTGATCAAAGCTGTGACCAGCTCCTTGCCTGCGCCGGAACGCAGGTCGACCGCGACGGACCGCTTCCCCTTGTTGAGGGACGTCCAGTAGTAGCTCTCGCCGGTGGGTGCCACCGGCCAGCGCTGGTAGTCGCTGCCGCCGCCGATCGGGTCGACCCGGATCACGTCGGCCCCGAGCTGCGCGAGCGTCATCCCGCCGGTGGGCCCGGCGACGAAGCTCGCACACTCCACGACCTGCAGTCCCGCAAGCGGCCGCCGAGTCATGACGCCGCCCGTATAAGGGCCGGGGTGAGCCGTCCGAACACCAGGGTGCACCGCCCGAGTTCCGGGGCGAGACAGCGCCCGCCACCGAAGCGTGCCCATGCCCTGCCCGGGCCAGACTCCGCGTCCATGCAGCCACCGCCATACATAGTCGTTAATCAATATTCAGCTCAGAGCATAAGCACCCTTGGATGTCCTGGTCAGCGGAACGCACCTCACCACTCGTCCGGCGATGTTGGTGGCGCCGGCCAGACGTCTCCCGGACCGACGGGGTCTGGTCTCCTCGGATCGGGTGGTTTTCACAGAGTGCAGGGCGGTGGCGGCGGGCCCTGCGGTGCGACGGCCGCCGGGGCTGCGGGCGTCGTGCCGGCGGCGGGTGTGGCATCCGCCATCGCCGGGGCGACGACGCCGGTGTACCCGCTGCCGAGGATGAGGTGGATCCCGGTGATGGTCGAGTCTGCGCGGGCGATCGAGCCGGGTACCGCCGCCTGCACCGTCCACGCGGCCTGCTGCTGACCAGAGCCGTAGAGCACCTGTGACGCCGCGCGGGGGTCGGCGTTGCCGGCGCTGGTCGCCTGGAACCCCTCCCGCACCAGCGCCGTGGTCACCTTCGCCGCCAGGCCGGACGTGCCGGAGCCGTTGTAGACGGCGACAGCGATCTGCGCGGGCGGGACGGTCACCGGACCGGGCGTGGCCGAGGCGGTCAGGTCCTCAGGCGTGACGCCGTCGACCTGGCCGCCCAGCGGAACGACGATCTTCGCGAGGTCGACCGGGTCGTAGAGCTGCACCGCGCCGAAGCCGGGCAGCGTTCCGTCGTTCGGGTTTCCGCCGTCGGCGAGGCCGGGCGCGCGGGTCAGCAGTGTCTCGACGTGCATCGTGCCGGCCGCCATGCCCTTCATCGACAGTCCGAGGGCCATGAGCTCGTCGAGTGTGGTGTTACCGAGGGTGACCGCGTCGGTCGCGGCCCGGAGCAGCGCCGACGACTTGAGTGGGTTTGTCAGGACGTCGCCGCTGGTGGCCTTGCGGAGCACGGCGCCGAGGAACTGCTGCTGGCGGTTGATCCGGGCGATGTCGCCCTGCATGAAGCCGTGCCGCTGCCGGACGAACGCGAGTGCCTGCTCGCCGTTGACGTGCAGGGTACCCGGGCCGCCGGACCAGCCGCTCATCGTGTCGTTGGTGTTGGTGCTCACCCGCCACCGCTTGTTGTCGTCCTGGAAGCGGTCCTTGAAGTCCGAGGGCAGCACGCAGACGTCGACGCCGCCGATCGCGTCGGTGATCTGTTTGAAGCCCGCGAGGTCGACCGACACGTAGTGGTCGACCCGCATCCCGGTCAGGCTCTCGATCATCTTCACCAGCAGCGACGGGCCGCCGTCGGTGATCGCCGAGTTGAACTTGCCCCGGTGCTTCTTGTGGACCTTTCCGGCCGTGTCGGTGTACTCGGGAATGACGACGAGGGTGTCGCGCGGGAACGAAACCATGGTGGTGGCCCCGTCCTCGGCCACATGGATCAGCATCGTGGTGTCAGAGCGCTGGCCGGCGACGAGCGAGGAGCCGCCGTACTCGTCGCCGGTGCCCGCGCGGCTGTCCGTGCCGACGAGTAGATAGTTCGCGACGTCGTGCTCCGCGGGCGGACGATCGCCGCCCAGATCAAGGTCAATATGCGTGACGTTGCCGTTGGCATAGGCGTACAGCGACCAGCCACCCACACTGAACAGCAGCACGGTGACGGAGAGCCCGGCCGCAAGTGCGGCACCAAACCGCCCACCGAGAACGCGCCCGCGCCGGGATCGGCCGGATCTGCCGTCACCTCGCAGGCTTAGCTGGGAGGGAAGCGGTGCATCTCCTGGCACGGCCACCCCTCAAACATCTGCCCGATGTACCCGATTGATGATGATAAGCGAGGCGGGTCAGGCCGAGGCAGGGCGGTGACCGGGTCACCCCAGATGTCCTGGCGATTGTCTGGCGCAGGATGGTTGTCAAGAGTCACCGGTACCGATTTCGCGGACGGCCAGTGGGCGATCCGAGTGGGAACGGTTTTGGCGCAGCAGCGGTACCAGAACCGAGGAAATCGAGCAGGTGAGGCCGAGAAACGCCTGGTGGATGTCGACCCGGCGTTCCCACTGGGTGTGGAGCTGGCGAGACTGGTGCAGCCAGGGAAAGGTTCGGCCTTCTGGTCAACGTTGGCGGCCCAGGCCGGAGCCCGTGGAGCTTCCCACGGCGGGTTAGCGGCCACACGTCTCCGGGCAGTGGGGCCCCGTCCGCGCGGGGCTCCGCCGGGTATGGGCCGGGGCAGTCAGTCGCTCAGGCCCTTGCCTCGACCGCGTCCGTCGCTGCGGCGCCCTCCGCCACGGAACCGGCGGCGGCCCCAGCGGCCCCGGTCGACCGGTCGTGCGGGCTGCGCTGGTCGGGAACGACGGAGGCGGGTGCGGCCGACTTGCGGGCCGGGATGGCGAGGGCTACCAGGAAGGCCACCAGTGCGGCGCCGGCGCCGATCAGGAAGCCGACGCGCAGGCCGGTCAGTGACGGGACCTGCGTCGTCCCGAAGGAGATGGTCATGTTCGCCAGCACGACGCCGATCACGGCACTGGCCGTCGACGTCCCGATGGAGCGCATCAGGGTGTTGAGGCCGTTGGCGGCGGCGCCTTCGGAAGCGGGCACCGAGGCCATGATCAGGGTTGGCATCGCCGCGTAGGCGAGCCCCACGCCGCCGCTGATCGAACAGGCGATGACCAGGACGCCCACGGGGCTGCCCATCAGCCCGAGCGCGGCGACGTATCCGACGGTCATCACAGCTGTGCCGGAGAGGAGGGCGACCTTCGGCCCGCGGGCGGTGATCAGGCGTCCAGCGAAGGGCGAGACGACCATCATCATCAGCCCCGCCGGCGCCATCCACAGGCCGGTGGCGAGCAGTGACTGGCCGAGGCCGTGCCCGGTGGCCCTGGGTAGCTGCATGATCTGCGGGCAGATCAGCGACATCGCGTACATCGCGAAGCCCAGCACGGTGGAGGACAGGTTCGTCAGGAGCACCGGGCGCCGGGTCGAGGTGCGCAGGTCGACCAGCGGGGCCTTCGCGCGGGTCTCCCACCGGCCCCAGGCCAGCAGGACGGCGACCGCGGCTCCGAACAGCCCCAGGGTGGTGGCGCTGGACCAGCCCCAGGTGCTTCCCTTCGACACGGCGAGCAGCAGCGCGACGAGGCCCGCGGAGAGGGCCACTGCTCCGGGCAGGTCGAAGCTGCCGGAACCCCGGACGGGGGACTCGGGGACCACGACCGTGACCAGCGCCACGAGGATCAGGGTGGCGATGGCCGAACCCCAGAACAGCACATGCCAGTCGAGGTTCTGCGCGACGATCGCCGCGATCGGCAGTCCCAGCGCGCCGCCGATGCCGAGCGACGAGCTCATCAGGGCCATGGCCGGGATCAGCCGCTTCGGCGGGAGAAGGTCACGCATGATGCTGATGCCCAGCGGGATGATCGCCAGGCCGAGGCCCTGCAGGGCCCGGCCTGCCACGATCGGCACCAGGGAGTCGGTCAGGGCACAGACCAGCGAGCCCGCCACGAGGATGTAGCCGGAGAGCAGGAGCATCCGCCGCTTGCCGAACAGGTCGCCGAGCCGGCCGAAGACCGGGTTCGCGACGGCCCCGGTGAGCAGGGTCGCCGTGATGGCCCAGGACGCGTCGCTCGCGTTGGAGTGCAGGAGCTTCGGCAGTACCGGGATCAGCGGCACCATCAGCGTCTGCATGAGCGAGACCAGGACGCCGACCGCGGCCAGGACGGCGACGATGGCGCTGGCTCGTGACGGAGCGTCCGTCCCGGCTCCGGAGCCCGGGCCGGAGTCCGGGCTCGCTCCGTTCGAGACTTCGCTGGCGTCCATGTGCACCCCAAGATTAGCTGTACAGTACAACTATGTGTATCACGCACATCGACGTGATGTCCGTGTACGGCCGGTGGGTTCTTGGTCACACCTCGGGCAGAGAGGTCGTCATCCCCGCCGTCGGCTGAGCTTTTCGTGCTGTTTGCCCATATTTGGTGCTGGCCGATTGCGTTGACACCAGGGCAATAAGCGCAAAGGTGCAGGTCACGCGCGAGACTTCCGATGTCCCGGGTGGAACAGCCGTCTCCCGGGCGCACCTGCTACGTCCTGGGGGGCTTCACATGAACCTTGTAAGGCGCCTGGCGGCCGGTCACGTCCGGGGCGACTATCTCGATGGCATCGCGGTATTCAGCGGGATCCCCTACGCCGCCCCGCTGGACGGCCCCGCCCGCTTCGCCGCCCCCCGCTTACCCGAGCGGTGGACGGGCACCCTGGACGCCACCAGGTTCAGCCCCAGCCCGCCGCAGACCTCGTGGATGGGAGGGTCGGAGTCGCTGTGGCATCCCGGCGACGGCACCGACTGCCTGAGCGTGAACGTGTGGACGCCCGATCCCACCGGCCGTGGTCTTCCGGTGCTGGTGTGGTTCTACGGCGGCGCGTTCCTGATCGGCTCCGCCAGCCAGCCGGAGTACGACGGCGCGACGCTCGCCCGCGGGGGAGCGGTCGTGGTGACCGTGAACTACCGGGTCGGCTTCGAGGGGTTCGGCTGGCTGCCCGACGCGCCGCTCAACCGCGGCCTGCTCGACCAGCTGGCCGCGCTGCACTGGGTGCGGGACAACATCGCGCAGTTCGGCGGCGACCCTGGCAATGTGACGATCATGGGCCAGTCTGCGGGCGGTACCTCGGTGGCCGTGCTGGTGGCGGCGGACGAGGGGCGGGGGCTGTTCAACCGCGCGATCGCCCAGAGCGTCGCCGGTGGCTTCCTCACCCCGGAGCGCGCCCGGGCGACCTCCGAGCGCATCGCCGCGGCCCTCGGGGTGCGCGCCACCGCCAGCGACCTGGCAGCCGTGCGCCCCGAGGCCATCCACGCAGTTCAGCATGAGGAAGGCCAGATCACGCCGTACGGGCCGATCCTGGGTGGGGAGCTCGTCCCCGGTCTGCCGTGGCGGCGGCTGCGCGGCGAGGTCGATCTCGTGGCCGGCTCCACCCGTGACGAGTACCGGCTGTTCGCCATCGCGGCGGGCGTGGCGGACGCCGATCTGGCGGCGACCGCGGTGACGGTCGGCCTGCCGCCCTCGGCGGCCGGTGCCTACCGGGCGGCCCACCCGGATCTGTCCGATGCCGACCTGAACGCGATGATCCTCTCCGACGGCGCCTTCCGGATGCCCTCGCTGTGGTGCGTCGGCAACCATCCCGGCCGCGCCTACTGCTACGAGTTCGCCTGGCAGAGCCCCGCCTTCGCGGGCGCGCTCGGCGCCTGCCACGGCATCGACACCCCACTCACGTTCGGCAACTTCGTCGGGACGATGTCGTCGATGCTGCTCGGCAATCCCGTCCCGGCCGGGGTTGTCGACCTGTCGGAGCAGATGCGCTCGGCCTGGATCTCGTTCGCCGCGACCGGCGACCCCGGATGGCCGGTCTACCGGGCGGGCAAGGCGATCACCCGCATCTGGGACGTGCCGTCCCGCCTCGCGGCCGATCCGCAGGCGGTGTCCCGCCAGATCTGGGAGCAGGCCGCGACGGCGGGCTCCGGCCGCTGACAGATCCCCTGAACCGCGGTCGTCGGCCCGAGTCACGTCACGAGACCCGAGGCAGGCCGGACGGACCGCGGTGTCAGGTGGCCGGTAGTCGTCCCGTTACCAGGCGCAAGATCGACGCCTTGTGATCGTGATTGTTTCCGACCGTTTCGGGCGGATTGGGGATGATTCGACACGGCCGGAATCATCTTGTGCGCACATCGCGCCGACGCCGGCCCAGGGCTGCGAACTGTGCTTTGCGTGACGATGTCTGCGCAGGTCAGGGTCCATATTTGGCGTCCTGGGGGTAGCGGATACGATCCTCAAACTTCGCTAATGAAATGCTTATGCGCGAGGGTTGGGTGCCGTGGGCGGCCCAGTGAAGGAAGGCCTGCCGCGGCACACGACATCGCCGCGTGCGTTCGTCCACGCGCTCATAGGGGGCCCTGTATGCGTAAGACTGGAGTGGTCGGACCGTTATCCCTGGTAGCCGCGATCGTCGTGGGTGCCCTGACAGGGTGCTCGGCATCGGGAGCAGGAGCCGGGGCGAACGGCCCCTGCGACAGTCCCGGAGTCACGGCCGACCAGGTCAAGTTCGGCTTCGTCTTCTCCGACACGGGCACGGGCAGCGAGGCGCTCTCGTCGGCCCGTCTGGGAGTTGACGCCAGGATCGGGCTGGCCAACGAGACGGGAGGGGTCAACGGCCGCCGCGTCACCTACGACTGGCGGGACGACGCGGCCTCCTCGTCCACGAACGTGCGGGTGACCCAGGATCTCAGCAGTTCCACCTTCGGCCTGGTGGGAGTGACCTCCGCTGTCGGTGACTCCCTCGACAACCTCGAGAAGGAGGGAGTTCCATACGTCGGTCTCGTCCAGCCCTCCTACGCCAAGTACCCGAATGTCTTCGCGCACCTGTACGAGGCGGCGCCGGAGACGATCGGCCGCTACTTCCAGGCCAACGGCGGGACGAAGGTCGCCATGGTGAGCACCGGGGCGTCAGCGTTCACGCAGGAGGTCGCCGGGCGGTACCGCAGCGCGTTCGAGGCCGTCGGCCTGCAGGTGGCCGCGCTGATTCCCTTCGCGGCCAGCGTCGACAGCCCGGCGCGGGTGGCCCAGCAGATCGCCGGCAGCGGCGCGGACGTGCTCATGGGCTTCACCACCGTGGACGACCTGGCCGCCATCGTGCGGGCCACCCGCCAGGCGAACCTGCGCCTCGCCGCGAGCGTCTCGACCAGCGGGTACGACCGCGGCGTGCTGACCTCGCTGGGGTCGTCGCTCAGCGGGGTCTCCTTCCCGGTCTATTTCCGCCCCTTCGAGGCGGGCGGGCCGGCCATCGACCGCTACCGCGACGCGATGACCCGTTTCGCGCCGCAGGCCGTCCAGCCCGAAGAGAAGTTCGCTGTGTACGGATACATCTATGCGGACATGTTCCTGCGCGGACTTGAGCTGGCCGGCGACTGCCCGACCCGCGAGGGCTTCATCAGCGCGCTGCGGAAAGTGACCGACTACGACGCCGGCGGGCTCATCGAGCCGACCGACCTGCGCACCAACGCGACCACCCCGCTCCAGTGCGCCGCGTTCGTCCAGGTCAATCCGGCCGGTGACGCGTTCCAGGTGGTGCGCGAGCGACTCTGCGCCAACGGCCAGGGGAACTGAGCCCTCAGGCGGCGGGTGGTGGTGAGCGGCCCCACCCGCCGCCTCGGTTGACGACTCTCCCGTACGCCCTCATAGTGAGGTTGCCTCACTATGAGGGTCGGACGATGCCGGCCCGTGAACGTCCGACGCCGGAGCCCTGTCCCACCTCGGCCGCGGCGGGACGGAAGGAGTCGGCATGGACGTCCCCCTCAACCGCCGCCCGAGCCAACGCGCCGTCGTCGCCACGCTGTTCGTCGCGACGATGTTCATCACGATCATGGACACCACGATCGTCAACGTGGCGCTCCCCTCCATCGCGGCCGACCTGGGCGTGAGCTCCGGGTCGATCGACGAGGTCGTGATCGCCTACCTGGTCAGCCTGGCCGTCTCCATCCCGGCGTCGGGCTGGCTCGCGGACAGGTTCGGCAGCCGGCCGGTGTTTCTCGCCGCGCTGGGCGTGTTCACGGCGGCCTCCGCCCTGTGCGGGCTCGCCGGCAGCCTCACCGCGCTGGTGGTCTTCCGGGTGCTGCAGGGCGTCGGCGGTGGCCTGCTCACCCCGGTTGGCATGGCGATGCTCTACCGGGTCTACCCACCGGCGGAGCGGGCCCGGGCGGCCCGGATTCTCATCGTGCCCACCGTCGTCGCGCCGGCCGTCGGCCCGATCCTCGGCGGGGTGCTGACCGACCAGGCGTCCTGGCACTGGGTGTTCCTGGTCAACGTGCCGATCGGGATCGCCGCGTTCGGCTTCGGCCTGGCGTTCCTGGCCGGCTCCCGGGTGCCGGGTGCCGGCCGCTTCGACGCGCTGGGCTTCGTGCTCTCGGCGAGTGGCTTCGCCCTCGTCCTCTACGCGCTGTCCGTCGGGCCGAACCACGGCTGGCTGTCGGCCGGGACCCTCACGGCCGCCGGGGTCGGGCTCCTGGCGACCGGGGCCACCGTGTGGTGGGAGCTGCGCCGCACCCAGCCGCTGCTGGCCCTGCGGCTACTCGGCAACGACCTGTTCCGCACCGTCAGCCTGACCCTGTCGATCGCGTTCATGGCGTTCATGGGCGTGCTGTTCCTCGTCCCGCTGTTCATGCAGACGGTGCGGGGCGTCAGCGCGACGACGTCCGGGCTCGTCGTCTTCCCTGAGGCCCTGGGTGTGCTGACCGCCACCCAGATCGCCGGGCGCCTCTACCCGAGGATCGGGCCGCGCCGGCTGATGGCCGGCGGCCTGGTCTTCGCGGCCGCCTCGATGCTCGCCCTCGGCTTTCTCGACTCGGCCGGATCCCTCTGGCCGCTGCGCGCGCTGCTGTTCGGGGTCGGCTTCGGTATCGGCTTCGTGATGATGCCGGCCCAGACCGCGGCCTTCGCCACCATCTCCACGCAGCAGACGGCCCAGGCCTCCGCGCTGTTCAACGCGCAGCGCCAGCTCGCCTCCGCGATCGGGGTCGCGCTGGTCTCCACCGCGCTCAGCCTGGCGCGACCCGCCGCCACGGGGCCCGCCGCCACGGGGCCCGGCGGCGGGTCGGTCGTCGGCGACACCGGCTCCTTCCGGTGGGCGTTCGCCGTCGCCGCGGCACTGGCCGCCCTCGGGCTCCTCGCCGCGCTGCGCGTTCGGGACGCCGACGCCGCCCCCACCATGCGCCCACCCGCGGCGGTGCCGGCCACCGCCGCGGAGACCGTCCTACTCGGGCACGGTAGGGATGACCAGGGTGGAGGTTCCAGGGCCGGTGCTGACGGTCACGTCGACCGGGCTCGCGTTGGGAGTGAGGACGTCGGCGGCGCCGCCGGAGACCCGGACACCGATGCGGTGGCCGGCGGCGAAGCGGTGGTGGACCGGCCGGATGCCGATCTCGAAGGCGGTGGGCTCCCCGGCGGTCACCGGCGTCGGTGACGTGTGCGACTCGCGGTGGCTGGCCCGCAGGAAACCATCGTTCACCACCGTGGACGCGCCGTCCGGGGCTACGTCGAGCAGCTCCACGTAGAAGTTGGCGCCCGCCTCGGTGAGGACGCCGTCCTTGCCGAGGAGCAGTGTCCCGGTGCGGCCGCGGGCGGCCGGGTCGTAGTTCGAGACCTCACGCCAGCCGGCGCCGGTGCCTTCGGGGCCCTCGTAACTCACGAACGTCGGGTGGTCCGGCACGGGGGTGTCCGGCAGATCCATCACCCAGCGGTCGAACCAGGCGAGCAGCAGGCCCGGCGCGAGCCCTTTCGGATTACACAGGCCAGGGCAGTCCGGAAACGCGATGGGTGACAGGTGCGGCCAGGGGCCGTAGACCGCCCACGTCCGGTCGAGGGCGCCCTCGATGTTGGCGAGCGTGCCGGCGCGGAAGTAGCCGTCCTGGTACCCGCCGAGAGCGAGAACGGGAACCTTGATCGCGTCGACCCGGTCGGGCAGCGCGCGTTCCTGCCAGTAGGAATCGAAGGTCGGATGCTGGCGGTTGGTGGCGAACTCGGCGTCGGCGTTGATGCGGTCCTGGCTGGGCAACTGCCCGGTGGGCGGCCAGTTGTCGATCTTCCCGCGCTCGGTCGCCTTGATGCCGCCCGGGTAGATGACGTCGTCATAGAGGTTGGCCGGGGACTGCAGGGGCGCGGCGGCCAGCAGGTGCGGCGCCTGCTCGACGGCGGCGCCGTAGGTGGTCTGACCGCCGTAGCTCTCCCCGAACATGCCGATGCGCCCGTTCGAGAACGGCTGGGTCGCCAGCCATTCGACGAGGTCACGGGCGTCCCGGCCGTCCTGCGCCGACATGGCGTTCTGCCAGGTGCCCCCGGACGGCCCGGTGCCCCGGACGTTGCACACCAGACCGTTGTAGCCACGGGTGGCGAAGTAGGCGGCCTCGCTCTCGAACGTCGAGCGGATCACCGCGTACGGGGTGAACTCGATCACCAGGCCGGGGAAGCGCCCGGGGGCGGCGGTGCCGTCCTTCGCCGGCCGCACGAGCGAGCAGCCGAGGAGGGTGCCGTCCGGCACCGGCACCGGCACCGGCACCGGCACCGGCACCGTGGTGCGGACCGACTCGAAGGTCGGCTGCCGGGTGTACGCCCACCAGGCCTGCGTCGCGGCCGAGAGCGGGCCGGTCGCGGTCGGCGGGGCCGTCTGCGGGCGGAGGCCGCCGGCGGAGGCCTCGGTCTCCCCGGTGGGCCTGCCGTCACCGGTGGTGGACGCCGAGCAGGCGGTCAGCGCCGCCACCGCGCCCACGGTGACCAGCGCGGTGAACCTGGCGGCCGTCAGCCCGCCCCCGGAGGTGCCCCGAGGGGCACCTCCGACCGGATAAAACGCCGGCTAACTGGCCGCCGGCGGCGTTCAGCGCGCGTTTCCCGGGATCGCGGCGTCTCGTGCGTCTCCCGAACATCGGCAGTTTCGACTTCCGGGTCATGGGCCCGTCCTCTCCGGGTGATCATCGACAGCTCGGACGTCACACTCCGGCCAGGTTGTGGAGACCGGCGCGGACGCGATCGAGGGGCATCTCGCGGGCCGCGACGAGGTAGTCGACGACGTCGGCACGCAGCGCGGTGAACAGGACGTGCGCCAGATAGTCGGTGTCCTCCCCGGGGCGCACGGCCGCGAGGCGCCGGGCGAGCTCGGCGATCCAGTACCGGCTGGACGAGTTCGAGTAGTAGGCGTTCGGCCCGCGGTGCTCGAGTGCCCGGATGAGGGTCCGGTTGGCCACCACGAAGTCGAGCAGGGCGTCGAGGTAGGCGCTCAGCGCCTCGGTCGGGCTGCCACCGGGGCCGAGCGGCGCCGGCCCGTGCTCGACGCGCTGGCTCAGCGCGTTCACCCGGGGCTGCAGGACGGCCTCGACCAGGGCGGTGCGGTCGCCGAACCTTCGGAAGACGGTGCCCTTGCCGACCCTGGCGGCCTCGGCGATGTCGTTCATCGACACCTCCTCGGCCCCCTCGCGGTCGAACAGGTCCGCTGCCGCGGCCAGGATCGCCGCGCGATTACGGGCGGCGTCGGCCCGCTCGGCCCCGGTCACCGCTCACCTCCTCCCGCTGCGCGGACCGGCGGTTCGCCGACCCGGCGATCCGCCGTGTGGCGCCACTCGCGTGGCGCCGGTTCCAGTCCGCGTGCGCGAACGGTTCCAGCAAATTCTGCCAGGAGTTCCGCGATGGTGTCCGGGGCGCCGCCGCTGCCCCGGACCGGTGTTTCAGATGCCCCGATTCAGCCGCGCGCAGGGTTTCCATCAGGTTAAGCGTGTCGGGATTGTCTGACCTCGGGAATTGCGTGCCGCGCTGCCGCCGGGGCGCCTACGAGGGCTGGCCGAGACCGCGGATGAACCCGGTGATGCCCGGGCCCTCCCGCCGGACGGCCTCTGAGCAGTAGCGGCCGCTGGAGATCGTGGTGCCGGCCGGGTCGACGGTCCAGATGACGACCGCCGCCATATGGCTGCCGATGAATCGGTGGAGACCTGCTGTTCAAGGGGCCGAAAAATGCCGTCATGCGGTCGCGAAATACAGTCGAACAGTGCGATTGCGAAATGCGGTCGACGATGGCTGTCGCGGTGACGTTCCCCGTTGCGGTGACGTTTCGGTGACCGCCGGGAATCGGTTTCGGCATTGGTGCGCGCGGCGGCGGGGAGAAGAAGTCACCTACCGGACCGGGCGGCTCGTCAAGGGGTGTCCGCCGGCGCCTGCGGCGCTTCGTGCCCTGGTCCAGGGCCCTGCCGTCGGACGGAGGGCCGGGCGGCCCGGCCTCCGGTCGTGCTGCCCCGGCCGGGACCGGCATGCTGTTCGGTGGCGCCGGCCGGCAGGGCGGAGACCCGCGCAGCCTATCGGATTGACGGGGAAGAAAGCATCGTAATCCGGGGCGTACCGCCAGAATAACCCTGACTGCATCAAATTAGCGTTCCAGGTTTGTGAGCGTTCATTGACAAGGGTGGGGAGATCTGTTTTCCTTCGGGCGGTTGGGCGTCGAGGTCCAGGAGGAACACGGTGTTGAAGCGGGCAGGGCTCTGGTCGGCCCCGGCACTCCTGCTACTGCTGGCGGCGGGTGGCTCTTCGTCGAACGTGCGGTCGCCGGCGGCGGCGCGAACAATGGTCGGCCGAACGGCGACCTGACGATGTCACCGGGGCCATGAGCAAGGGTGCATACCGAGGGGAGCGGGTGCCACATGGCGGCTGACACGACGACATCCTTCGAGGTGGTCGGCTCGGCCGACGAGGCGGCGGACATCCGGGCCGCGGTCGCCGGCCTGACCGTCCCCATGCTGTTGGCCCGCCAGTGCCGCTCCCGCCCGGACGCGGTGAGCATCCACTGGATGCGCGACGGCGAGTGGCAGGCGTGGACGTGGCGCCAGTACGGCGCGCAGGTCGCGCGGATGGCCGGCGCGCTGGAGCGTCTCGGGTTCGGCCGCGGTGACCGGGCGCTGCTGATGACGTGCCCGCGGCCGGAGTTCCACGTCATCGACTCCGCCGTGCTCCTGCTTGGCGGCTGCCCGATCTCGATCTACAACTCGTCGCCGGCGGAGCGGGTGCGTTACCTCGCCGCGCACTGCCGGGCCAGCCTCGTCGTCGTCGAGGGACGCGAGCTGCTTGCCCGGGTGCTGGCCGTGCGCGCCGAGCTGCCCGACCTGCGGCACGTCGTCGTCATCGACCCGGCTCCCACCGGCAGCGGCGGTACCGGCAGTGAGGCCGCCGGCGGCGAGAACCTCGGCGGCGGGGCCGCCGGTGACGTGCCGCCGGGTGTGCTCCGCTGGGACGACCTGCTCGCGGCCGACCCGGTCGACCTCGAGGCGCGGGCCGCGACCGCCGGCCCCGACGACCCGTGCACCGTGATCTACACCTCGGGGACGACCGGCGTCCCGAAGGGCGTCATGCTGGATCACAGGGCGGTGATCTGGCAGTGCGAGAGCTATCTGCGCCGGCTCGACCGTGACCTGACCGGTGCCCGCTGGGTCAGCTACCTACCGGTGGCACACATCGCGACCCGGTTCTACGCGCAGTACTTCCACGTCTACGCGGGCCTGGAGGACATCACCTGCCCGAACCCGGCGGACGTCGAATCGGTGCTGATCGACCGGCCGCCGCACCTCTTCTTCGCGCCGCCGCGGCTGTGGGAGAAATACCTGATCTCCCTGCGGGAGTGGATCGGCGCCATGGACGACCCGGCCCGCGCGACGCGGCTCACCCGCGCCATGCGAGTCGGCGAGGAGGCGGCGCTGCTCGAGCTCACCGGCGGGGACGTGCCACCCCGGCTCGCCCGGGAACGGGAGGAGCTGCGGCCCGCCACCCGGGAGCTGCGCACCCGCCTCGGGCTCGGCAACCTGCTGACCGGGGCGATCGGGGCCGCGCCCGCGAACCCCCAGCTCACCGCGGCGTGGATCGGCCTCGGCGTGCCGATGTTCGAGGGCTACGGGCTGAGCGAGTCGACCGGCATGCTCACGGTCGACCCGTTCGCCTACCGCCTCGGCAGCGTCGGCCGCCCGATGCCCGGCGTCGAGCTGCGCGTCGCGCCGGACGGCGAGCTGCACTTCCGCGCCGGCAGCGCGTTCCGGAGCTACCTGGACGACCCCGAGCAGACCACCGCCGCCATCGATGCGGAGGGCTGGGTGCGCACCGGTGACCTGGCCACCATCGACGACGGCTACGTCCGGCTGCGGGGACGTAAGAAGGAGCTCATCATCACCGCCGGAGGCGAGAACGTCTCACCTGTGGCGGTCGAGTTCGCGCTCGCGGCGCAGCTGCTGGTGGGGCAGGTGTGCGTGCTCGGCGACGGCCAGCCGGCGCTGGGTGCTCTCGTCGTCCTGGACCCCCAGGCCGCCGCGGTCTGGGCCGGCGTGAACGGGATCCCGTTCACGCACGTCGACGAGCTCGCGGCCGATCCGCGGGTGCTGGCCGAGGTCGGGCGGCAGATCGCCCGGGCCAACGACCTGCTCGTGCGCCAGGAGAAGGTCCGGCGGTTTCACGTGCTGCGCCACGAGTGGCCGCTCGACTCCGACGAGCTCACGCCCACCGCGAAACTCCGCCGCGATCAGATCGCGGCGAAATACCAGGCCGAGATCGCGGCGATGTTCGCGGCGCCCGCCAATGTCGAGATCATGCCGCGTGCGGTGGCCGCGAACCATTCCTCGTGATTCTCGGGGCATCCGCTGGCTTTCCCCACCTGGCCGCTGACCGCCGGCCCGCCCGCCTCGAAGGGCCGGAAGTACACGGTGAACGAGACTCCCGCCAGGCTCTGGCCCAGAGTCGGCAGGATGGTCCGGTCGTACCCCGTGAGCGAGACGCTCGTGGCGAAACTCAGATGCGCGGCGCGCACGGCCTGCATGCTGGCGGCGAGATCCTGCGGGGCGGTGAAGCCGACCAGGGCGTTGGCTCCTGCCGCGGCCAGCTTCTGGGCCACGGCGGCCGGGCTGTCCGTGCTGCGCGCCTACCGCGGCCTCGCACGCGCTGCGCCAACCGTGGTCGGCAGCCATCGAGGTGGTGTCGACCGTGAGTGATGGGTGACGTGTCGGGCGCGTTGTCGGGGCGAGCGTCCGCGCCGGCACCGATTCGGGCCGATCAGCGCCGCGGCACTTGACAGGATGATCTATCGTGGCCAGGATCGAATGTATGTTCGATCTCCTCGGAGTCCGGCCACGCCCTCGCACCGTCCAGGATGACTCCGTCGCGCCGGGCGAGCAGTTTCCGTCACAGCGAGTAGCCGATGATTCCCGCCCGCTGTCCGCTCGGGCGTCGAGCGGCCTGCCGCCGAGCGTGGCCCGGGTCGCGGCGCGGACGAGACTGTCCGCCGAACTGCTCGCCGCCATCCTCACCGTCGACGGGCGATCGCGGGCGACCCTCGACGACATGGAGCGTGCGGACGCTCTCGCGGACGTGCTCCTCGCCCGCCGCCGGCAGCGGGTCGACCGGCATCGCCCCGAGCTCGCTCGGCCAGCCCGGCACGGTTGACGCGTCGGCCCGCGGTGACGGTCCTGGCCTGACGGATCCGCAGCTGACGCTGTCCACCGTAAAGGTCAGTCCGCCGCCATCGCGGGCGGTGGCCTCGCCGCCGCCGTCGTAGCCGCGGCCGGTTGTTCTGCTTGATGCCCGTCGGTATCCGGGTCTCTTCGCCGGCCAGGTGTTCAGGCGCGAGCGGTGATGTCGGCGATCGTAGGTTGCCTACGTAACGCTGCTCCGGCGCGTCACGCCGCCGGGAACTCTCGGACGCTGCACGATGAGTTCCCGGATGAACAGCCGTCCTCTGTGGAGGACTTCCTCCAGCGTTTTCTTCACATCGTCGGTCGTTTATCGACATGCCCGGCTGATGGTTTTTCCCGCCGGCCCTCATGCCCACGGCCAGGGGGCCGTGGTGCACACAGCGGTGATCTGGTGCCGATGGGTACGGCCTCGATCAGCTGTGCGAGTGCGCCCAGCGCAGGACCCGGCGACGGATGGGACGCCGCTGCTCGACAGCCTCGCCGGCCAGGCCGAGGCGGGTGCGGACCGTCCGCCGCTCCGGCTGCGCGGTGGTGGTGCCAAGGGACAGGAAGGTCTCCTCGGAACCGAAGTGCCAGGGGTTGTCCGAGCGACGGGTGGCCGGCTTCTCGTACCCGCTGGAGTGAGTGGCGGCATGGATGGCGTTCAGCACGGCGGGCTCCCGGGTGCAGAGAAGGGGCAGGTGATGAGGCGGTCGAATCTCAGCCGCCGTAATTAATAGTGCATGCACCACGGAGTTCTTGTGGGCCCGATCGACGTGACCTCGGACGCACTCGGCAGGGAACCGTAAAAATGTGACCGACGCCCGTGTCCTGGAACACAATGCGGCCGAAAGGTGTCGCAAGATCGCGACTACAGGGTTGCGCCGCTCACATTCGGGCCGGCCATTGGTGACCTGTGTCACCAATGGCGGGAATGTGAATTTCGGCGGGATCTCCGGTGGAACGGGAGCCGCCGACGGGCGCGGACCAGGACAGCAGGCGGGCAGCGGGCCGGCAGTGGGGCCCGTTGCCCGCGAGGGTCTGTCACCGGCGCGGGGCCCTGACGACCGGCATCGACGGGGCGCGCCAGCCGATCCGAACAGGCCGCGCCGGGGTCGCGCCGGGGATGGATCAGCCGACGCGCAGCTGCTCGCCGGGCAGCGTCACCTCGTCGCCTGGCCGCAGCTGGCGGCCCCGGCGGGTCTCGACCTCGCCGTTGACGCTGACGCTCCCGCTGGCCAGCACCGCCTTGACGGCCGAACCCGCCTCGACGACGTCGGCGAGCTTGAGGAACTGGCCGAGCCGGATAACGTCGCCGTCGATGCTCACTTCACGCATTCCCTCAGCATGCCCGACCGTCGACCGCCGACCGGACTGGCTGGCGGGACGCCGCGGTCGACGACCGGACGGGGCCCGCAGCTGGGTCGTAACGATCAGGACCGCCGGTTCAGGCGGACGGGTCGAGCTGGAGCGGGAGTGCGACAAGCGAGCGGATCGTCGTCGTGAAGGCTGGCTGGAAGCCGTCCGGAACGCGGTAGTCGGGGATGCGGGCGTGCCATTCGCGCAGGGCGATGCGCAGCTCAAGCCGAGCCAGGTGTGAGCCCAGGCAGCGATGCGGCCCCCGCCCGAACGCGATGTGCCGGTTCGCGTCGCGGTTGAACCGGACGGCCTCAGGCTCGGGGATCTCCCGTTCGTCGGTGTTGGCGGCGCCGAGCAGATCGGTCACTACCTGGCCCTTGCGCACCGGGCAGCCGGCGATCTCGGTGTCCTGGGTCGCGAATCGCGCCACCATCATCACCGGCGACTCCCAATCGACGAGGCCGCGGGCCAGCTCGGTGATCGGCCCTTCCATCTCCTTCATGCGCTGCGGGGAGAAGAGCGGGTCAAGGATCCTGCGGTACTCACGGTGTTTCGGCGGGTCGATCTGCAGGGGGATCAACGGCCGCTCGGTGCCCGTCTGGGCCACGCCGACTCCGGAGGAGAAGACCTCGGGGTTTGTGAGCAGTGTTGCGATGTCCGCGCTCCGGGTGACCAGTACCCCCCTTTCGCCCAGCGAAATCGCGCGCTGGGCGTGTAACCAGGGGAAGACGGCCTTGGAGCCGTCAGGAACGCAGGGTTCTCCATGGGATTCCCCGACTCGGGCACCGTGCTCGACGCCGCACTGTCAGTCGACATGTGAGCTCCTCGCCGTAGGCTGCTACGAATTTATACCAAGTATAAAAACGTCGCAACCTGGCGAAGTGGGCCCGCCGCGCCGTCGCCCGCTGCCGGTGGGTGCCGCGGCGCCGCTCAGAGCGGGTAGGTCACCATGGTCAGCCGCTCGGACAGTTCCCACAGACGTTCGGCGGTCCCGGTGTCCCGCGACGCGGCGTTGGAGGTGACCAGCACCGGGTGGCCGGTCATCTTCAGCAGCCCGGACGGCCCGTAGTACTCGCCACCCCTCGTCGATGGATCAACCGCCGCGCGCAGAAGGGGCAGGGAGCCTTTGAACGCCGAGTGGACGATGGGGTTGGGGATGTGGTCGACGACCTTCTTGAGTTTCCGCTGGACCGGGCTGGGGTTGCCCCCGACCTCCGTGTTCGCGCCACCAGGATGCGCGGCGACGGACCGTGCCGATCCTCCCGCCGCCGTCAGCCGGCGCTGCAGCTCATAGGTGAACAGCAGGTTCGCGAGTTTCGACCGGGCGTAGGCCCGGAACGGCCGGTACTTCTGGGCCAGGTCGAGGTCGTCGAAGTCGATCTTTCCCATCCGGTGCCCGTTGCTGCTGACCGTCACTATGCGGCCGGCGTCGGAGGCCGTCACGGCTTCCAGGACGAGCCCGGTAAAGGCGAAGTGGCCGAGGTGGTTGATACCGAAGTGCTGTTCGAAGCCGTCCTCGGTCTTGCCCTGGGGCAGTAACATGACGCCCGCGTTGTTGATGAGCAGGTCGATGACGGGGCGCTCCGTGACCAGCGCGTCTGCGGCCTTGCGGACCGAGGTGAGCGAGCTGAGATCCATCTGCAGTACTGAGACGTCCGCCTCGGGTACGGCGATCCGGATGGTGTCCAGGGCGTCCTGTGCCTTGACCGGGTTACGGCAGGCCATCACCACTGTCGCGCCGCGCCCGGCGAGCAGCTTGGCGGCCTCGAAGCCGATTCCGGAGTTCGCGCCGGTGACGACGGCCGTCCGCCCGTTCAGGTCGGGAACGTCGGCCGCACTCCAACGCCGCCGCTCAGGCGCTTCCGCCATGACGACCTCCGCGATCGATACAGGGCGAGGATCTCCGCCCATCTGATGTGAAACCCGTGGCCATATCGAGACCACTGACAGCACACTACAGGCGCTGGTCCGGGTGTGATTCCCATAGCCCACGCGCTCGCGCATGCCAGGCCCAGCACCAGACAGACCGTCGCCGTCCTGCTTCGGTGGCGGACATCCGTCACCGGGATCACGTGGAACCCGGCGCCTTTGCCATTGGCACGCGGGGCAACTGTGCGAGCCCGGCAGACGTCCGCCCGGCGCGTTCTCGGACCCGCTGCCCGCATACCGGCGTCGCGGTATCCTTGCCATTCGGCGCGCGTCGAGCGACTGGCCTGGAGATTGGCGCCGAAATAGCCGCTGGCCGAGCGGGCCCCGTTGCGGCCCCGTAGGCGGCAGGCCACCCACTCCCTCGATGCTCATCCCCGGCCGGCCGGCGGTGCCTCGGGTCAGATCCAGCCGCGGGCGCGGGCGAGCTGGACGGCCTCGTGCCGGTTGACGGCGCCCAGCTCGAGGACCTCGGCCTCACGCGAGGTCAACGGGCTCTCTCCGGCCGCGATCGCCTCCGCGGCCAGCTCCGGGTCCACGTAGCGGCCGCCGCCGTGCACCGCCCGGACCACGTCGGCGAGGACCTGCGCGGAGACGGTCTTCGGAAGGAAGCCGCACGCCCCCGCCGCGAGCGCCTGCTTGAGATAACCGGGACGTCCGTGGCTGGTCACGATCACGTTGGCGCATCCGGGGACCTCGGCGCGCATCGCCCGGGCGCCGGCGAGCTCCGCGCCCAGGTCGGCCCGGCGGTAGCCGTCGACAACCGCGCGCATCTCGCGCAGCGAGTCGTGGGCGACCTGGCGAACCTCCAGCATGCGTTCCGCCGCGGCAGCGTCTCCGTGCTCGACCAGGCGTGCGGCGAGCTCGCTCTGGACGGCCATCAGCGACAGGTTCCGGCCCAGCACGTCGTGCAGGTCCCGGGCGAACCGCAGCCGCTCCTCGGCCACGGCGAGGCTGGTGTGGACCGCCGGGACCGGTCTATCTCCCACACCACGCCGAGCATCCAGGTCGAGACCCGGTAGGTCAGCGCCACCAGCACAATCGGGTACGCGTAGTACCCGGCCGCCTGGAGCGGTGTGACTTCGAGGCCCACGTCGGCCGCCGGCGCCACGGCGTCCACCATGGCCTGGATCAGGGCGCAGCCGGCGGCCCCCACCACCACGCAGGCGAGCAGCGACGGTGTCCGCAGCAGTGGCGCGACCGCCGCGGTCGACGCGCCACCGGCGATCATCGTCACGATGAGCGTGACCGGCATGCCACCGCCGCCGGGATCGGCGTCGAACCCGGGGATGGCGGTGCCCATCGCGGCCAGGACGACCGCGCCCGCGGCCACCCCGGCGACCAGCGGGGCCGCCGCCCGCCGCCCGCCCAGATGGGCCGCGAGCCCGGCGCGCAGCAGCACCACACAGGCCACGGCGTGTAGCGCGGACACGACGAGGAGCCCACCGGCGGCCAGCCCCCAGGCACCCGGCCGGGAGCTGATCGCCAGCAGCACCAGCCCCGGCTCGGTGGCGGAGAACAGGTACAGCGGCCACCGGGTGATGGCGTCCATGCGCTCGGCGCTGCCGCGCTCGCGCCACCAGCGCCACCACCCGGTCATGGAGCCCACGGTGTCATGCCGCATCAGATCGACCACCGGGGTCAGTGGCAGCATCTGGGCGGCCAGCTCCCACGGCGCGGCCAGCGCGTCGAGCGGGACGAGCAGCCCGGACAGGACGAGCGGCACGACCAGCACCGGCATCGTCGTCACCTGGGCCATCTCGACGCTGCGGGTCACCTCGGCGCGGCCCAGCGACCTGACCCGACGCGCCGCACCGGAGCCGCCCGTCCCCGGGAGCGGGCGTGCCGGCGCGGCACCCTCGCTCACGCCGCTCACGCCGCTCACGCCGCCGCCGCATCCGGTCGGGCCTGTCGGCCGGGCTGGTCGACCTCGCCGGGGAGCGAACCGCCGGAACCGTCCACAGCGAACTCGGAACGGGCCACGGCGAGAAACACCTCCTCGAGCGACGCCGACCGGGCATTGAGGTTGCGCAACCGCACCCCGTTCCGGTCGCCCCAGGCCAGCAGCATCGTGAGGGTCCGCTGGAGATCCGCGGTGGTCAGCAGGACCCCGCTTCCGCAGCCGCCGCCACCTCCGCCTCCGCTCCCACTCCCGTCGCTGTCACTGCCGCCTCCGTCGCCGCTCCCGCCACTGCCCTTGCCCTTGCCCTTGTCCTTGCCCATGACCTCGAGCATCCGTCACCATCCGTGTCACCGATGGTGACGGTGTCATCGGTTTCCGTGCGGCGCGCACGGCTCGCCCATGACAAATGTCAGCGTCGCCGATGCTCAGGCAGCGCTGTCGATGACGGCTACCGCCATCCGGCCGCCGTCCACGTCGAGGACCGTTCCGTGGATGAACGCCGCGTCGTCCGAGGCGAGGTAGACGGCCGCGGCTGCGATCGCGTCGGGATGACCGGAGCCGCCGGCGGGAGGACCCCGCATCATGGCCTCGGCCGGATGCTCGACGGCGGTGTCCAGGTCAGGGTGCGGATAACGCCGGGCGAGACGGCGTTGACGCGCACACCCAGCGGTCCGAACTCGGCGGCCCAGGCCCGGGTGAGCGTCTCCAGCGCTCCTTTCGTGGAGCTGTAGAGCGAGCCCACCGGCAGGCCCAGCCGTGCGACCCAGGAACCGAGGTTGATGATCACGCCCTCGCCCGCGGCGACCATGGCGGGGGCCACGGCCTGGGTGAGGAAGAACGGAGCCTTGACGTTGACGGCGTAAACCTGATCGAAGGTGCGATCGTCGGTGGTCAGCGTGGTGTTCGGGGGAAAGATGCCGGCGTTGTTGACGAGAATGTCGAGACGGCCGCCGAGGCGGCGGGTCGCCTCCTCCCGACCGGAGACGACGACGTGGGCCCCTTCAGCGGCGAACGCCACGGCGATGGCCCGGTCGATGTTGCTCGTGGAACCGGTGACGAGCGCGGTCCTGTTCTGGAGTCGTTGAGCCATGCCCGGGGAGGCTAGGCAGCAATTTTTGGACCCGCAAGTCCAGAATCGTCGACACCCGTCGCGGGTATCAGGCGCCGCTGCCGTCCCCACAGAGACGCTCATGGGTGACCTGGTAGGCGCTACCGGTCGAATCGATCTGAACGAAGGCGTTGCAGTCGGGGACCTTCCCGATGTTGTTGCGCAGGTCGACCTGCTCGATCAGCCCACCGGCATTGTAGTCCGCGACCTTGAGTAGTGAGCTGATGAAGCCCTCGCGGGTGGGGCAGGTGCCCGCCAGCCGAAGTCCCTGGAGAAAGAGGTCGGTGTAGATGTACGCGAACATGGCGAACTGCTGCTCGGGAAGGGCGGTCTCCGGCGCGAAGCGCGTCATCGCGCCGCGGTAGCGCTCGATCAGCGCGCCGGCACACCCCTCCACCGTCAAGCACGTCAGAGTTCCACGCCGTTCGGCATGCCAACAATCACAGCTGAGAATGTACGGAGGGAAAATGCGGATGACCTTGTTCGACGCATTCAGGTACGACGGCAGGCGCGTGCTCGTGGTCGGGGGTGCCACCGGAATCACCGAGTCGTTCCCGAACGCCACGGCGACCGTCAAGTTCCTCCTCAGCATCTAGGCCGAGCGACCTGAGTAGGCTCGCGCCCGGCCCCGGGCGATCGTGCTCTCCCATGTCGGGTCAACCGGTGTGTTTTGAATCCACCCCGGTGGATCTCCCGAGTCACCTGCTCCCGACAGTTCCTCTCGACGAGGTGAAAATGCGCTTCATCTACCATTACCCCGAGACCAACGGCACCGACCGCGACATGCTCGACGCCGGCGCGCTGGCCGAGGTCGCGGCAGCAGCCGAGCGGGCGGGATTCTACGGATTCTGCCTCAGCGAGCACCCGGCCCCGAGTGCCCGATGGCTGGCCTCCGGCGGGCACCAGAGCCTCGATCCGTTCGTCGCGCTCGGCCACGTCGCCGCCGTGACCCAGCGGTTGCGGCTGCACACGAACCTTTCCGTCGCGCCCTACCGGAACCCGTTCCTGCTTGCCAAGGCGGCGGCGACCGTCGACAAGCTCTCCGGTGGACGGATCGTGCTCGGGCTCGGCACCGGGTACATGAAGACCGAGTTCTTCGCGCTCGGAGTCGACATGGACGAGCGCAACACCCTGTTCGACGAGATCCTCGACGTGCTGCCGATGCACTGGAGCGGTGAGCCGTTCAGTTACAAGGGCCTGCACTTCGACGCCCGGAACGTCATCGCCCGGCCCCGACCGGTGCAGGACCCGATTCCCATCTGGATCGGCGGTAACTCGAAGCTGAGCCGGCGCCGCATCGCGCAGCGGGCGCAGGGCTGGATGCCGCTGGTGGGCCCGCCGGAGCTCAGCGCGGCGGTGCGGACGACCTCCATCGGTTCGCTGGGGGAGCTGGCCGTCATGATCAACGAGATCCGGGACGCCGCCGCGGCCGCCGGGCGGCCGGACACGATCGATGTGCAGTACTCCTACAAGGACCGCTCCATCGCGACGCCGACCGTCGAGCCCGATCGCCACCGTGAGGCGATCGCCGAGATCGAGAAGGCCGGCGTGACCGCCGTGGTGGTGTCGAGCCCATCGGTGTCGTCCGCGGCCACGCTCGAGTTCCTCGAGGCGTTCGGCGCGACCTACCTGTCCTGACCGCGCCTGTCCTGACCGCGCCTGGCGAACGGGCCCGTATCGCGCGAGTCAGCGCTTGACGAGTAGATGCGGCGGGGGAGGGCCGAAACGCCCGCGGACGAAGTCCAGAAGCCCGCGGACACGTCCTTCGAGGTTCCAGTAGGGGCCGCGCCGGGCCGGGACGACCGCGCCCGAGGCGAGATGCCACAGCGCGATGCAGAACCGGATGAACGCGTGGTAGCGGCCGGAGTGGTCCCGCACGAGCAGCAGGGTGTTGCGGAGCTGCAGGTAGTCGATCGCCGCGGCGGTGGAGCCGATGTTCGGGTTCTTGACCATCGCGCCACGCACGAGTCCGGATTCCCAGCCGGCGGACCTCGCCCGCAGCGCGAGGTCCGCCTCCTCGCAGTACGCGAAGTAGCGTTCGTCGAAGATTCCGATCTCGTCGAGGCAGACACGGCGGGCGAACATCAGCGTGCCGTGCGGGTGCCCGGCGGGCTCCCAGCCCTCGTCCACGCTCGCGGGCATGAGAATTCCGCCGAAGTAGGGGTCGATGACCGGCGTCGCTCCGTCGCCGACGTCCGCACAGGCCAGGCCCGCTCGCGGCTGCTGCGCCAGCACGCCCAGCATGTGACTCAGGCAGGTGGGCTCGGGCAGCGCGTCGTGCGGCGCGAGCACCACCCACTCTCCCGCGTCCGCGTCGGCGAGGAACGCGCGGTAGCCGACGTTGGCCGCCGGTCCGAACCCCAGGTTGCTGCCGGCGAGCACCACCGTGACATCGGCGGCCTCGACCGGCGGCATGACCGCCGATCCGTTGTCGACGATCGTGATCGCGACGGGAACGTCCTGCGCGCGGAACGCGTCGATGGTGTCGACGAGTCGCTTCGGCTGGTCACGGTGAACGATTACGACCGAAAGAGGCTGCACGAACCCAGTGCTACATCAGATCAGTGGGCCAGCGTGCGAAATAGGGTGAAGCCGGGCCATGGGGACCGGCTGTGCCGGATTGCCCGCGGCCGGTCAGTGTTCCATCAGGTGATCCGCTCGGCACCGGGACGCGGGGACACGGGGACGCCGGGCCGTGAGCACGGCCGGCAACCCGACCGCGCTGTCACCCGATCAACGATCGACGATCCCAACCTGCGCGCGCCGTGCGCCGCGTGCGCCGCGTGCGCCGCGCCTTCAACCACTCGTGCCGTGGGACGGAAAACGTCCGCCGAGAACTGTCTCCGTGGCGGCGAACGCGCGCCGTGCCATCTCGGCTGGCCCCAGGCCCGCGAGCGAGGCGGAGTACACCTCCGTCGCCACGAGGGGATCGGCTCCGGTCGCGACGAGAACATCCAGGACAGCCTCGATGTCGGCGTCGCCGTCCCCGGGTAGCAGGCGGGCGATGATCGTCTCCGTCCTCAGGTCGTCGGCCGGCCGCGTAGGCGCGTCACACAGCTGAAGGACATGGATCCGCTCCGTCGGCACGTCACGCAGGGTGTCGTAATCGGGCCCACCAGGCTGGCGGAACCAATGCCACATGTCGACTACCAGGCCGAGGTTGTCGCGGTCCACCGCATCCAGGAGCCGCATCGCCGCCCTGATGTTCGGCACCACCGACCACGGCAGGAACTCGAAACTGATCCGCAGACCCCGCTCCGCCGCGAGATCGCACAGGTACGCCAGCCGCTCCGCCACGCCGGCGATCGACGGTACCTCGGCCTCCAGCGTCGTCGCGATAACCGTCGGGGAGCCGGCCCACTGCGCGATGTCGAGAAGTGGTCGGGCCTGCTCGGCTATCTCCTGTCGGTCGGCGGTGACCCATTCCATCAGAACCTCGACAGTGGGGATCGCCAGCCCCCTGTCCCGGTGGTAACCGAAGAACTCCTCCGGAGTCATACCGTCAGCGACGGCGCCAGCGAGGTGCGAACTCGTCATCTGCGCCCCGTCGAACCCCGCGTCCGCGACGGCGTCGACGAGTGTCCGGACGTCGGCAGCGTCGACCGGATGGCCGAGCGGTAGAAGAGTCGGAGCCGAAATGGCCCTCATCGGACGAACCTCTCATCGGGAAGAATGCTGCGGCGCGCGAGCCCAGGCTAGATCTCTGACACCTACGTCATGTGTGAGTTGTGGCGATGTTGTGTTGTTGGGGGTGGCCCCGTTGCGGGCGCCGAGCCGGCGCTGTGCGGTCTCTGGTCTTCGCGGTCTCCATCGGCAAGATAGGTTATTCCAGTCAAAGTGGACATCTGCTTACCCAAGTGAACCTGAGTCGCGCTTTCGTCACGTAGGGAATCCCAGATCGGCGAAGGTGGCGAAGGCCGCCGTATGGCACCTTCCTCGACTATCGGGGCGAAGCCGCGGACGGCATTCATTCCTTGGTGACCAAAGGGGGGCGCGTGACAATCATAGGAGACGACGTTGAGATCGTTCTCAATTATGGTCAGCCGGTCAGCTGGCTCGTTCCGGCCAGGGTGACCAGCCAGCAGATCCAGGACCGTGAGCACACGAACATGTTCCTGGCGGAGCTTCTGCTGAGGTATCCCGCCGGGCCACCCGCGAACCTAATCAACCCGTCGATCGCGGCGATCAACGCCCACCCGCGTATCACGCCCAGCGTCGTCCGGATCGAGATCAGTAATCAGGAAGCCGCCCTGGTCATCCCCAACACGGCTCCGGCCGCCGCGCCGGTCGCGGCAGTGGCCGCAGGAGCACCGGCGGGAGCGCGGCGGGCCGCCCTGCGGGCACGGATGCAAGCCCGGCGCGGCGCGTACACCTGGAGAGAAGGCCGCAGTGTGGCCTTCAACGCCTGGATCAACGGCGCGGCGCCACTGGCGAATCCCATCGGCGACAACGCGACCATCAACTGCTGGGAGGCGGTACTGGTAGCCGCGGCAGAAGCCGGTCTGGTCACGGTCGCCCAACTGACCCACGCGTACGGAGCCGTGGACCCCGACACCGCCGTGTACAACCTGTTGACGGCAGGCGGTGTGCAGCAGATCAACTGCGCGAATGCCGCCCCCGCGAACAACATCCAGGCCGGCGACGTCATCATGGTCGAACACGCGGGCCAGCCGCTGCACCATGTCATGGTGGTCCTGACCGCCGACCCGGCGAATTTCCTGCAGATCGAGGTGCTGTCGCTGTGGGGCACCCTCGGCGGCTTCGTTCTCGGCCGGGGGGAGCTGAACTTCCTGCTCCTCCCCACGACGGTGTTCCGTTATTCGACGCTGTAGCGCCGGATCCGCGTGCCGCGCCTGCCACGATCCGCCCGCTGCGAGGACGTGCCGGAACGGGTCGATCCCGCTCCGGCAGTCCGCGATGACCGGCAGAACCGCCACTCGGCTCAGGCGCGACGGGGCCTGATGTCGAGCCAGACGAGCCGGTGGTCGGAGCTGGGGAACGGGTACTTCCCGGTCAGCCGCGAAAGCGGATCGGTGGTCGCCGGCCAGAACACGCCCGCTCCCGCCGTGGCCAGATCGCGGGAGGGCAGCACGTAGTCGACCCGCAGGTTGCCCGGCGCGGTGTCGGCGAAGTCGGCCGTGTCGTGGGCCGGGTCGCCACGGTGCGTGGCGTTGGCGCCGCCCTGCAGTACCGCCGCCTCGGCGGTGCCCGCGCTCGACGGGATGACCGAGGCGTTCACCTGGCGGCTCTGGAGCAGCTGGCCGCCGGCCGCGGCGCGGACGTCACCACCGTGCCCAACCTTTCGGCGCTCCCGGAGCGTGCGCTGGTGGGTAAGCGGCTCGTCGCGGACCTCACCGCCTGCCCCACCCTGGGCGCCACCAACCCGGGCATCCAGGTCAACCCGCTGATGGACAACTACGAAGCACTCGCGATCGACCCCGGGGGCCCGGGCACGGTACGGCGATCGTCAACGTGCTCAGCGACGACAACTTCGGTGCCACCCAGGTGACCCGCGTGCTCCGGGTCGCGGTGCGGCTGCCCTGATCCCGGCGACGAATGTCGTCGGACGTCGACACGCCCTATCCGATCATTCTCGCCCGAAGCCGGTCGCCGAGGTCGAGACGGCGCGGTACCCGCATGAGCTCGGCCGGCGTGACGACCACCCCGAACGCGCGGAGCCGTTCCGCGAGCAGGCCCCAGTCCTGTGCCCCGCCGCTGTCCTCGACCGCTGCGAGGTCCAGCGGCAGCGGGTGGTCGGCGTCGGCCCAGTCCGGCAGCAGGACCATGTACACCGTGCGCTCGATCTCTTCGCTTGTCAGCTCGGACAGGCGCTCGTCGGGGGTCCTGCCCCCGCCCGACATGCCCCAGCCCCGGTCATCCAGGAGGGTGACCTCACGGCCGTCCGAGAGCTCGGCGAACTCGTGCACCGTGAAAGAAAGCCCACTGTAGGCGTCGATGTGGCCATCCGGCAGCGGGGCCGGCGCCGGAGCCACCTCCGGTTCCGCGGCCGGATCCGGTACCACTCCCGAAGCCGGGACGAGGATCGACCCGAGCGGACCGCCGGCCACGGACCGGCCGCCCTCACCACCGTCGGAGCCATCCGGACGCCGGAGGAGAGAAACCACCGGGCCGGCCGAATCGAGTTCGCACCACATGCGGATTCCCACGACGACTTCGTCGACCACGGAGCGGAGACCACGCCCATCGAGCAGGTGCTTCTCAACGAACTGACCAGGGGCGCTTCCGCTCGGTCGACGAGATCACCTCCTACTTCGACGGACTGAACCTCGTCGAGCCGTACCCACTGGCTGTCAGGCTGGTGGCGGGCGGTATCGGACGCAAGCCGTAGACTCTGTCACCCTGTGATCCGCCTGTAGTCATATCGTGACCTGGCTGCCGGCACGCAGCGCCACGACGGCGCCGACGAGCACGACCAGGGCGGCTGTCGCCACCGGCGTCCAACGCAGGCCGGCGGCGAACCCCGGCACCAGCGTCTGGGTGCGCTGGAGCAGCGGGATGAGTGTGCGGTCGAGCAGGAACCCGACGCCGACCAGCGTCGCCGCCATTCCCACGCCGTAGGCGAGAACCAGCAGGACCCCGAACCATGCCCGCCCCAGTGCGACCGCTCCAAGCAGCACGACGACGGCCGACGGCGTCGGCACCATGCCGCCGACGAGTCCCGCGGCGAGCAGGCTGCGTAGCCTCGGTTGGTCGGTGACGGGCGGGTGCACGTGCCAGCGCCCGCCATGCGAGTGACCGTGCTGGTGCGCATGACCATGATCGCGCGAAGGGTCGTGGTCGTGGTGCCCATGGCTGTGAATGCCGCTGCCATGGTGGCGGTGATGGCTGTCGTCGCGTTGAGGACGGGCGTGGCTGTGTCCACGGTCGTGTTCATGGCGGTGGTGATTCGAGTGGCCGTCGCCTGTGGACAACAGGTGGCGATACGGCGACATGATCAGTCTTGACCGCAGCAGACTGGCGCCGAGACAGATCATCAGCAACCCGCTCGCGACACCGAGCCACGGATAGATCTTCTCCGGAGCGAAGCCGCTCGACGCCGACAGCACGACCGCGAGGACGAGAACGCCGAGGGTGTGGGTGAGCGTGACCGCTCCGGCGGTGGCGGCGAGTTGCCGTCCTGTCGCCGAGCCGCCGACGACCCGGGCCGCCATCACCGTCTTGCCGTGCCCGGGGGCGAACGCGTGCGCTGTCCCCAACACGACCGCGGCGAGCAGTGCGAGCACGCCCAGGCCGAGTGAGAAGGAGTCCCGCTCGACCAGGCCGTTCACCCAACCGGCGAGGCCGCCGGCCGCCTGCCGGGCCTCGTCTGACGCACCGCTACCAGGCGTTCCAGCGCCGATGGCGCCCGCCTGCGACAACGGGTCGGCCGCGGCCGGTCCGCCCGGACGAACGGTCAGCGTCGCGCGCGTGACGTCGGAACCGCCGCCCAGCGGGTCGTCGGGGTACCGGGTCAACAGGTTCGTCGGTGAGCGGGACGGTACGTCCGAGGAGACCACCGTGGTGCGGTCCCCGACCGCGACCGTCTCCCGCCAGCCGACCCGGTCGGCGTACGCGGCCAGCGTGTACCGAATTGTCGTGTCAGGGTCCGTGTCCGCTGCCCCGGCGGTCTCGGCGGAGTATCGGCAGACCAGCCGCATCGTCGACAGCCCGCCGTCGCCCGGTGGGAACGACAGCGAGCCGCCGATCGGGACGAGCGGGCGGGCCCGGCCGTCGATCGCCAGCGTCGCCCGTCCGGCCGTGCGGGCGCACTCCGCTTCCCGCCAGCGGGCGGCTCCCAGCGCGTCGACGTCCGGCCGGACCTGCGCCGCCGGTATCTCGGCGAAGTCGGCGACCACGTCGACGAGAACCTCTTCGATGCCCACCCTCAGCACGCTCGCGCTGTTGACGGTGAAACTCCCGAGGGGATGTGCCGATGCGGATCCGCCCGCCGCCAGGACGAACGCGGCCACCGTCACGGCCAGGACGGCTGCCCGACGCAGCGAGGTCACCGGGCACTCGCGTCGAGGGACGCGAGAAGGGCCTGTGCCCGGGGCGCGTGCAACGGTGAGAAGTGCGGGTCGGTGTCCAGCGCCGCCCGGAGGTCCGCGACCGCGGCGTCGGTCTGGCCGAGCGCGGCGTGCACGACGCCCCGGTGGTAGGAGAACAGTGCTCGGTGGGTGCCGAGGCCGAGCGCCGACTCGGCGGACGGCAGAGCCTCGTCGTCTCTGCCGAGCTGGTGCAGCACCCAGGCGCGAGCGTCGTCCACGAAGACCCCGGCACGGTGCGGTTCGCCGCCCGGTGCCGGGGACAGCGCGGCCAGCGCGGCGGCGGGGTCGCCGTGGTCCGCCTCGAACAGCGCCAGCTCGACGTCGACCTCGACTCCCTGCGCGCGCATCAGCTCCGCGGTGGAACGCACCAGGGAGTACTGCCGCTTCGCCTCGTCGGGCCGGCCCAACGATTCGAGCAGTTCTCCGTACTCGGCGACGATCCACGGCTGTGGGCTCCGAGTGGCCGCGACGGCGTAGTCCGCCAGGGCCGCCTCGCTCTCGCCCCGGGCGGCGGCCACGCGGGCACGACCGACGAGCAGCGACACCGATGACGGGTCGCTCGCCTGCCCGCGCCGGTAGGCTTCGTCCGCCCCGACGAGGTCGCCCGAGTGCCGCGCCAGTTCACCGAGATGGAAGTAGGCGAACGCGGCATCGGCTGCCGACGTCGCGTCGTCGGCTACCCGCCGCAGCATCGCGGCCGCCTGGTCGATCTCGCCGCGCAGCTCGAACGCGTAGGCGACCCGGGCCAGCGACGCGACATCGGGACGCAGGTCGACCGCGGTCTGCGCCGCCTGCCACGCTTCGGGATAGCGCCCGAGTTCGACGAGCGCGTCGAAGCGCACCCCGTGCGCGGTCGCGTTGAACGGGTTGACGGCAACCGCGGCATTCGCGGCGCGCAGCGCACCGGGGAAGTCGTGACGTGCGGCGGCGAGCGCCGCCTGCCCGGCGAGGGCGGCGTCGTTGTCCACCGGACGCAGTTCCAGCGAGCGGGCGAACGCCCCGTCGGCCCGTGGGTAGGACGTCGGATCACCGGTCACTCTGGCCTGCTCGACGTAGGCGAGGCCGAGCTCGGCCCAGGCCGGCCAGTCCCCCGGCACCTGGTCGAGCCGGTCACGCAGACTCGCGACGGGTGCGGCCGCCGCCCTGCCCGCCGAGGACCACGCCTCGTCCACGGCCGCCGCTCCGGTCGGCGTCGGCGTGACACCGTGGCCCGAGTCATCCCGGACGAGCGGCGAGCCGACCATGGCCAGCGCAGCCGCGCCTGCCAGGCCGGCCACGCAGATCAGGCCGGCGAGCACCCGTGCTCGACTCGCCCCCCCGCCCAGTCGCCGCTTCATGCGTGTCCTCCCCGCTTCCGTCCTGCCGGTCGTTCGCCAGCGATTCGGATCCGCAGCGGTCACGGACTGCACCTGGGACCCAAAAATGATGTCAGGTAGCCGACACGATCCGTGCTCCTCGCGTCACCGAACCACGGACGTTCACCGGACAGGCACATCGGTCCGGTCCGTCGATCCCTGAGGGAGAACCATGAGCCGACTGACATCCGCACGCGACGGCACGCCCGGCCGCCGACGGCGGGGACGGCTGCCCCGGCGGCGTGCCCTGGCTGGCGCGACCGCCCTGCTTTTCGGTGCGACGGGCGCCGCGGTGACCCTCGCACCGACGGCCGCTGACGCGTCCAGCCACCGGGAGGCTCCGCTGATCAGCAGCGACCCGACGGTCGACAACACCGACACCTACGCCTTCGTCAGCCCGGACGACCCGGATTCGGTGACGCTCGTCGCCAACTGGCTGCCCTTCCAGGAACCCTCCGGCGGACCGAACTTCTACCCGTTCGCGACCGACGCCCAGTACGACATCAATGTCGACAGCAACGGCGACGCGAAGCCCGACATCACCTACCGCTGGACGTTCGCCAGCACCTATCAGAACCAGAACACGTTCCTCTACAACACCGGGCCTGTTACCTCGCTCGACGACCCGGACCTGAATTTCCGGCAGACCTACAAGCTGGAGCGGATAGCCGGTGGCAAGACCACCGTGCTGGCGGACAAGGTGCCCGTCGCGCCCTCGTTCGTGGGCGACGCGTCCATGCCGGACTACCTGGCGCTGCGCACGGCGTCCCTGAAAGAGCTGCCCGGCGGCGCCAAGACGTTCGCCGGACAGGCCGACGACCCGTTCTTCCTCGACCTGAGGGTGTTCGACCTGCTCTATGGCGGCGACCTGTCCGAGGTCGGGCAGGACAGCCTCGCCGGGTTCAACGTGAACTCGGTCGTGCTGCAGGTCCCCAAGACCGAGCTGGCGCTCAAGGGCGACCCGGCGCGCAACCCGGTGATCGGGGTGTGGAGCAGCACCCAGCGGCGCAGCGCCTCGATCTACGGGCCGACCGACGGCTCCGGCATGCGGATGTCCTTCGGTAACTGGTCGCAGGTCTCGCGCCTCGGTTCGCCGCTCGTCAACGAGGTGGTCGTGCCGGTCGGCCAGAAGGACCGGTTCAACGCCTCCACTCCCGCCCGGGACGCCCAGTTCCTGAACTTCGTCACCAAGCCCGAACTGCCGAAGCTGATCGAGGCGATCTACAAGATCCCCGCGCCGGCGACACCGCGCAACGACCTCGTCGCGGTGTACCTGACCGGTGTGAACAAGGCCAACCTCGGTGTCGACCTGAACGCACACGCGCTCAACGCCGACGTCGACCCGGCGAAGATCGCGCCCTCCGAGCAGCTTCGGCTGAACATGTCGATCCCGCCGACCGCGGAACCGAACCGACTCGGCGTCCTCGGGGGCGACACCGGCGGGTACCCGAACGGCCGACGGCTGGGCGATGACGTCGTCGACATCTCGCTCCAGGCTGTCGAAGGCGCCCTGCTGCCCAACCCGCCGGCGGCGGTCACCGGCCTCGGTGACGGCGTCGACGGGCCCGACGTGCGGTTCCGCGGATGGTTCCCGTACGTCGGCCTGCCCACCTCGGGTTCGAGCTGACAGGGCGGCACGACCATGACCAGACTCCGGCGAGCCGCCTCGGCCGCCATTACGGTCGCCGTCATCGTCGGCGTGGCGGCCTCCTGCGGCGGGGAGGGACCTCCGCCACTGCCCGAAGCCGGGTCGTTCGCCCCCGGTGCCTGCCAGACGCTGGCCCCGGACCTGATAGCGACCCTGCGGCTGACCCAGGCGGACCCCGGCGCACCGGACGAGATCAAGGCGCTCGCCCGCGACCTCACACCGCCCCAGGAGAAGCTCTACGGCCGGATCGGTACGGCCGGGGAGTACGCCGGCGACCTCGAACGGGTCACCACGGCCGTCGGCTTCCTCCGGCTGCGGGTCGATTCCGGGACCTACGACCCCGCTCTGCTGACGGAGGTGAGGACCACCGCCCGGATGCTGGCGGACCGCTGCACCTGACCGCAGGCGCCCGGCCGCCGTTCACCGGATCCCTGCCGATCTGAGCGGACCGGCTCGGCCGGCCGAGCCGGTCCGCTCCCGCCCGACCAGCGAGCCGAGGAGCATCGCTGTGGCGACTCCGGTCTGACCGATCCACGACGTTCCCGCCTGGTGGTGGTTCCACGCCGGGCACACAGCTGAGACGAGGAGGAAGCCGGCGCTGCCGTACACGGCGAGGGTGAAGCCCCATCGGTGGTCGGCCAGCAGGGCGACGAACGCGGCTGCCAGGAGGACGAGGGCGCCGGCGCTGACGACGTCCACCCACGGCGGTTGTGTCGGTGGTCGTGCCTCGCGGGGCGGCTGGATCGCCGCGACGGTCACGAACCCTGCGAGCAGCGCCGCGGCCCACAGCCGCCGCCAGCCGACGACGGGGGTGGCCGGTGCGGCGACCGCCTCTGTCGGCTGCGGCGACCCGTCGACCTTCGCGGGCGGGTCGGACCGGACGATGACCGGACCTCGTCCGTGGGCAGGACGCGGGTCGTGGCGCGGACGCTCGGGACGAATCCGTTGGGCCTGTGATGCTGACATGTCCCCACGGTGCGGCCCACGTGTTGTGTGGCCGCGTCGCATGGCTGGAGCCAGTGTTGAGCCCGTGGTCCACGGGTCCGTGCGAACCGACAGCTGACGATCTCGATCCGTCACTCGATCATGCTGGCTCACCGCGCAGCCATACGAGTGGCCGACGAGCACAAAGGGACCGTCGACGGCCGCGAGCACCGACCCGATGTACCCGGCGTCGCCGAGGAGTGAGCGGTTCGCCGACGGCGGGTGCCAGCACCCTGACCCCGTCGGCGAGCAGTTCGGGAACAACCCTGGCGAAGCTGGACGCGTCGGCGAAGGCGCCGTGGACGAGGACGACAGTGGGCTGAGACACGCTCGTCGGCCTTTCCTGATGGGACCTGACGGGAGTTGCGAGGCCCGAGCGCACCACCGGGCTGTCGACGATCTGTGTATAGCCTCCGCGCCCGGGGATCCGGGCCTTCCGCGTCCATGCCGCGCGCCACTACCTCGGTGTCCTCCGGGTCCCGGCAGCGGCCGTTGCCCCGCGACCGCCACCCACCAACCCTGTCCGGCGACCGGCGGGCCGGGCAGAGGCGGCGCCGAATCCACTAAGCGTTCACTGGTCATCAAGAGAGTCGACCTAGTGTGATCAGAGGCAGGTGCATGCGGTCGGGCACGGCTGTTGTTGGTTTGTCCAGCCATGGCGCTGAAGGCGAGGTCTCACCATCAAGAAGCCCGTGGTCTTCATCCACGGCCTATGGATACATGCCGTGTCCTGGCAGGGCTGGGCGGGCCGCCGATCGTAATCGGGCATTCCTTCGGCGGTCTGATCGTCCAGAAGCTGTTCAGTCGCGGCGAGGCCGCGGCAGCGGTGGCCATCTCTCCGGCTCCGGTCAAAGGCCTGTGACTCTCGTCCCGCGTGCGGCAGGTTGCCGTCTGTGTCCGTACCGCGACTAGAGGTCGCACAGAATGCCCGGGGAGCAGAGATGTTCGAGCGTCTGGGACGGACGATGTTCAGTCGGCGGCGGTGGGTCATCAGCCTGGCCGTGGTCTTCGCCGCGTTCGGCGGCATCTGGGGTACGCGGGTATTCGGCGCGCTGACCACCGGTGGGTTCGACGACCCGGCCAGCGAGAGTGCCCATGCGCTCGACCGTGCCGAGGCGACACTTGGCCGAACGGGCAATGACCTGGTCGTTCTCTACAGCAGCCCGAGCGCGACGGTCGACGACCCGGCGTTCCGGCGGGCCGTGACCGAGACACTGGACGCGCTCCCGGACGACGTGGTGACCAGGACGATCACCTACTGGGGCACGAACAGCCCGGCGCTGGTCAGCGACGACCGGCGCTCCGCCTACGCCGTGCTGACCGTGACCGGCGACGAGGTGCAACGCGTCGACGGGCTGAAGGAGATCGAGGACGGGCTGGCCGCTCCCGGCCTTCAGACCCAGGTCGGCGGCTACACCGCGGTCAGTCGCGACATCGGCGAGCGGGTGGCGGCAGACATCGGCCGTGCCGAGACGATCTCCATACCGGTGCTGCTTGTCCTGCTGGTGGTCGTCTTCGGTGGCGTGGCCGCGGCGAGCCTGCCGCTCGTGATCGGTGGTCTGGCCATCCTCGGGGCCTTCACCGCGCTACGTGGGCTGAGCTACCTGACCGACGTCTCGGTCTTCTCGATCAACGTGGTGACGATCCTCGGGCTTGGTCTGGCGATCGACTACGGCCTGTTCATGACCGGACGGTTCCGGGAGGAGATCGCCCGTGGGCTGGGCGTCGAGGACGCGATCGTTCGGACGACGGCCACCGCCGGCCACACCGTCGCGGTCTCCGGCGTCACCGTCGCGGTCTCGTTGTCCGGGCTGCTGATCTTCCCGATGCCCTTTCTCCGCTCGATGGGATTCGGCGGGCTGTCCGCGGTCGTAGTCGCGATGGTGGCGGCGCTGACCGTGCTGCCCGCCCTGCTCGGTGTCCTGGGCCACCGGGTGGACGCGCTCTCCGTGCGGCGGTTCCGTCGCATTCCGCGCCCGGCTCCCACAGCGGGCGAGGTCGAGCACGGGTTCTGGTACCGCCTCGCGCACAGCATCATGCGGCGCCCGGTCATCTACGCGGTCGGGGTGCTCGCGGTCCTGCTGCTGGCCGGTTCGCCGTTTCTCCGGGTGGAGTTCGGCGGTGTCGACCCCAGGGTGCTCCCGGCGGGTACCGAGAGCCGCGTCGTCTCCGAGACCGTCGACCGGGACTTCGTCCGCAACAGCCAGTTGCCGATCGAGGCGATCGTGACCTCATCCGGCCGCGCCGGTCTGGAACGACAGGCCGGGCTGGAGCGATACGTCACCGCGGTCCGGGACGTCGACGGCGTGACCGGAGCCGAGGTCACCGGCCAGTCCGGGAGCGTCACCCGGGTCGCCGTCAGTTACCAGGACGACCCGATCTCGGCGCAGGCGCGGGACCTGGTGCGCCGGATTCGGAACGTCCCCGCACCGCCTGGCGGCGAGGTGCTGGTGGGTGGCTTCACCGCGGAGCTGACCGACCAGCTCGACACCACCGCCGACCTGCTGCCCTGGATGGCGCTGATCATCGTCGGCGCGACGTTCGTCCTGCTGTTCCTCGCCTTCGGCTCGGTCGTGCTGCCGATCAAGGCGATCGTGATGAACATCCTGTCGCTCGGCGCCTCGTTCGGCGCACTGGTCCTGATCTTCCAGGACGGCCACCTGTCCGGTCCGCTGAACTTCACACCCACCGGGACGCTGGAGGCGACCCAGCCGATCCTCGTGCTCGCGATCGTGTTCGGGCTGTCGACGGACTACGAGGTCTTCCTGATGTCCCGGATCCGCGAGGTGTACGACCGGACCGGCGACAACACCACGGCGGTCGCAGTCGGACTGCAGCGCAGCGGCCGGATCATCACCAGTGCCGCGCTACTCATCCTGGTCGTGATCGGGCTGTTCTCGACCTCCGGCATCACCTTCATCAAGCTGATCGGGGTAGCGATGATCATTGCCGTCCTGGTGGACGCGACGATCGTCCGGGCGCTGCTCGTACCGGCCACGATGCGCCTGCTCGGGAACACGAACTGGTGGGCGCCGGCGCCACTGCGGCGCTTCTACGCCCACCACGGCCTGCGCGAAGGTGTGGACCCGCCTCCATCGGCGCCTGATCTCCGTCCCGCACCAGCCCACACGCAATCCGACTGATGGATGGTCAGCCGTGCCAGCGCCGGGACGCGGGTCGGTACGCAGGGCTGGTGTCTTTGGGCACCGGGTCCGCGGCCACCTCGAGTAACAGATCTCGGCGGGCTGGTTCCGGACGTAAACTTTGCCCTGCAGACATTGCGAGCAAACGGGACCCGCACGACTGGCAATCTGTCCTCATCGATTCGGGAGTAGCAACAGGCGTGGCCATGTCATTGCGTCCTGTCCGTGCCGGTAGCCCTGAACAGCCGTCTCCCGGCAGGAATCTTTGCCTCCAGATTCTCGGTCCGTTGCGGATCTGGCGGGGCGGCGTCGAGCTGGACGCCGGGCCCCGGCAACAGGCCTGCCTGCTCGCTCTGCTCCTCATCCGGGCGGGCCGGCCGATCAGCACGAGCGAGCTGATCGACCTGATCTGGGACGACGACGTCCCGGCATCGGCTGTCAACATCCTCCAGAAATACGTCGGCACGCTGCGGCGATTGCTGGAGCCCGCGCTGCCGGCCCGCGGAACCGGCTCGTACCTGCAGCGCCGCGGCAACGGTTACCTGTTTTCGGCCGACCCCGGCATGCTGGACGTCGTCACCTTCCGGGAAATCGCCGGAAAGGCCAGGACATGCCTCGCGGAGCAGCGCCTCGATGCGGCGCTCGACTGCTACGTACAGGCGCTGGCGCTCTGGCACGGCCCCGCGGGTGGCGGGCTGACCCACGGATCGACCGCCGTGTCGCTCTTCGCCGCGATCAACGACGAGTTCTTCGACGCATGCGTACCGGCGGCCGAGCTCGCGGTGACGCTGGGCCAACCCGAGCTCGTGCTCCAGCCCCTGCGCCTGGCCGCCTGGATGGCGCCGTTGCACGAAATCGTGCAGGCAAGCCTTGTCTTCACCCTGGCCGCAGCCGGTCAGCAGGCTGAGGCGCTGTCAGTGTTCGGGACGGTCCGCGCCCGGCTCGCCGAGGAGCTCGGCATCGATCCTGGGCCCGCGCTGCGGGCCGCGCACCTGCGGGTCCTTGGCCATCCACCGACCTCGGCGGCCTCGGCCGGCGCGGACGACGACGGGCCGGCGGCGACGGCGGGCGCGCCGGCGGGCGGGCACGCAGGCGGGCCGCTGCCAGGGCAACCACCGACCGAGCTGCCCACGCTCGTCGGCAGCGCCGGGAAGCCGTCCGCCGAGCAGCCGCGGGCTCCTTCCCTCGAGACACCTACCGCCGACGGCATGATCGGCCGAGCCGAGGAGCTCGCGGTGCTGCGGCACGCGGTGGACTCGGTGTTTGCCGGCGGCACCGGGCTCGTCGTCGTCGAGGGCGAGCCGGGGGTGGGCAAGACGCGCCTGCTGGAGGAGGCCGGCGCGGAGGCGGACAGGCGCGGCGCGCTCGTCGTCTGGGGCCGCTGCCTGGAAGGCGACGGGACGCCGTCGATGTGGCCGTGGGTGCAGGCGGTCGGCACGGTCCTCGACAGCCTGCCCGCCGCGGCGCGGGAGGAGTGGCACGCCGGCGAACTCGGCCGCCTCGTGGAGCCGCGCGGCGGCGTTCCCGCCACGCCGGTGCTGCCGGACAGCGGCGCCCAGTTCCGCCTGTTCGAACGGGTTGTCGCCCTCGTCGGCCAGGTCTCGGCGCGGCGGCCGGTGGTGCTCGTGATCGACGATCTCCAGTGGGCGGACGTCGCCTCGCTGCAGATGTTCAGTCACCTGGCGGCACGCCCGCCGGGCGGCGCTGTGATCACCGGCGCGCTCCGCGACCGTGTGCCCGTGCCCGGCTCGGAGCTGGCGCGGATGCTCGCCGCCGCGAGCCGGCTGCCCCGGCACCGCCGGATCCGGCTCGGCCCGCTCGACGCGGCCGAGGTGGCCGAGCTCGTCCGCCGCGAGACCGGTCAGACCCCCGACGTCGGTGTTACCCAAAGCATCCATGTCCGCACTGCCGGCAACCCCTTCTTCGTGCGGGAGCTGTCCCGGCTCCTCGCCGACAGTGGGGTTCTCACTGAGGATGCCGCGGCGCGGGCCGGTGTGCCGTCCACCGTGCGGGATGTCGTCCGCGACCGGATGGCGGGCCTTGACGACGACACCGGCGGCCTGTTGCAGATCGCCGCGCTCATCGGCCGGGAGATCGACCTCGGCCTGCTCGCACGCGCGGCCGACCTTGACGCGCAGACCTGCAGCGAGCGCCTCGAGCCCCTGGAGGCGCTCGGCCTGCTCGAGCCCACGCCCGGGGACCCGTTCTCGTTCCGCTTCGCGCACGACCTGGTCCGGGAGTCGGTCGTCCGGACGACGCCGCCGCTGCGCGCGACCCGGCTGCACCTGCGCGTCGCCGACGCGCTGGAGCGCTCCGACACCGGCGGCGAGTCCGTAGCCGAGCGCCTCGCCCACCACCTGTGGGCCGCCGGCCCACTCGCGGACCCGGCCCGGACCTCGAGCGCGCTGGAGCGCGCCGGGCGCCGCGCCGCGGCCAAGTCCGCGTTCGAGGCCGCCGCACGGCAGCTGGTGTCGGCCGCGCAGGTGGCGAGGACAGCGAGCATGTCGGAGCGGGAGCTGTCCGCCCTGTCGCAGCTCACCGCGGTCGTCGGGATGCGGTCCGGGTACGTCGGCTCCGCGGTCGACCTGCTGGAGCGGGCCGAGGAGCTGGCTCGTGACCTCGGCCGGGAACGGGAGGCCGCGGACTTCCTCTTCTCCCGCTGGGCCGCGTGCTCCCAGGGCATCCAGCTCGACCGCGCCGGCCGGCTGGCGCGCCGGCTGCTCGATCAGGGCGAGGCGTCCGCCGACCCGGTCGTGCGTGCCTACGGCCGGCACGCCTGGGGCATCCACCAGTGGGACGTCGGTAACATCGGCGAGGCGTTCCGGTATCTGAGCCAGTCCAACTCGATCATGTTCGATGGCCTGGCCCAGCGCGAGGATGATCCGCTCCGGCACGACCTGCAGCTGCTCTCGCCCGTGATGCTCGCGTTGAACACCGCGCTGCACGGTGACGTCGACGGGGCGCGGGCGCTGCTCGACAGGCTGGAGGCCGCCGCGCGTGGCGACTCCTACGCGATCACGGTCTGGGCCGCCTTCGCCGTCACGGTAGCGGCGCTGGCCGGCGACCCCGCCTGGGCACTACGCGCAGCGGAACGGGGAATCGCGGTGGACCCGGAACATTCCTTCGTCTTCCTCGGCAGCTACCAGCGACTGGCCCGGTGCTGGGCGCGGGCCGTGACCGGCGAAGACCCGGCCGGCGCCGCGACAGAGGCCAAAATGATCATCGCGGCGACCCTGCTCGATCCGCCACGCTCGGGCCTGGCCACCTGGTACGGACTGCTCGCCGAGATGTGGCTGGCGGCCGGGATGCCGGCCGAGGCCACCGCCACCCTCGACCGGGCCGACTCGTTCCTCGACACCTACGGCCAGCGCTACCCCGAAGGCCTGATACTCCTGCTGCGGGCACGGATGATGCAGGCACGCGGCGAGCCCACCGCCGCCGTCCAGGCCGCCGTCGAGCGGGCTCGCGCGCTGTCCGTCGAGCGCGAGGCTCACCTGTTCGCCCACCGCGCCGAGGAATTGTCGGCCGGGCTGGCGACGGAGCCGGCCGGCCACTGATCGTCACATCACCCGGTGCCCGGTAGGGCCTTCTGGGGGTTTGTCGCCGGATAAGGTTCCCGCGTGGGCCAAGGGAAGCTCATCGGGCGGGACGAGGAACGGTCCCGGCTCCTGGCGTTGCTCGGCGACGCGGCCGGGCCGGTCCTGGTGCTCCGGGGGGAGGCCGGCCTCGGCAAGACGGCGTTGCTGGACGAGCTGGCCGCGGCGGCGGCCGGGTTCCGGGTCGTGCGCTGCGCGGGGGCGGAGGCGGAGCGGGACCTGGCGTTCGCCGGGCTGCATCAGCTGGTCTTTCCGTTGCTGCCCGACGCGGCAGGCCTGGATCCCGCGCACCGGGCGGTGATCGACGCGGCGTTCACCGGTACGGCCGCCGCCGCGCCGCAGGTGATGGCGCTCGGCATCGCCGTGCTGGACCTGCTGACCCTCGTCTCGGCGGCCAGCCCGCTGCTGCTGGTCGTCGACGACGGCCAGTGGCTGGACGTACCCAGCACACAGGTCCTCGCGTTCACCGCGCGGCGCCTCGCGGGTACAGCCGTGCGGGTGGCAGTCGCGGTGCGCCCCGAGGCGTCGTCACCGCTCGACGGGGCTGGGCTGCCGGAGCTGAACCTGGAGCCGCTGACCGAGCAGGTTTCCACCCGGTTGCTGGACCTGCAGCAGGCCGGGCTCAGCCCGTACCACCGGAACATGATTCTGAAGACCGCGGCTGGCAACCCGTTGGCGCTGATCGAGCTGCCCCGGGCGGAACTGCTGGACACCGGCACGATCGCGCTGCCGCGGCGGCTGGAGAAGATCTACGGCACGCGGCTGCGCGGCCTGCCGGCGACCGAGCGCGGCGAGCTGCTGCTGGCGGCGCTGGACGGCACCGGTGCCGGATCGGCGCGCAGGGTCGGCGCGGCCCGGTACCGGATGCGCGGCGTCGGCCGGGCGGTCGAGGCGGGCCTGCTGGCCCCGGACCCGGCCACCGGGGAGCCGGTGTTCCGGCATCCCCTCGTCCGCTCGGCCGTCGTGCAGGCCGCGACCCCGCACGAACGCCGGGCCGCCCACGCTGATCTCGCCGAGCTGCACCGCGACAGCCCGGAACGGCGGGCCGTGCACCTGGCCGCCGCCACCGTCGACCCGGACGACGACGTCGCCGCGGCCCTCGAAGAGGCGGCCGTCTCGGCTTCGCGGCGCGGCGGTGCGGCGACCGCGATCACCTGGCTGACCCGCGCCGCGGAACTCAGCCGCCGACCCGCCGACCGGTCCCGGCGGCTGGCCGACGCCGCGTACGTCGCCGGGCAGGCCGGTCTGCTCGACACCGCACAGGGCCTCGCGGAGGACGCCGCGTTGGACGGCCCAGCCGCGGAGATCACCGCAGGGTACGTGGCGCTTTACCGCGAGGGCGAGGTCGTTGCGAATCACCGGCGGATCACCGCGCTGCTGGAGTCCGGAGTCGCCGACGAACAGCTGACCGAACGTGCGCTGAGCCTGATGCTGGCGATCAGCCAGTTCGCTGCCGACCCGGTCCGCTGGGAGCGCACCGACGCGCTGTTCGACCGGTTCGGCGACCGGATGGGCCCGTCGACGGCGATTGCCCGGGACGCGTGGGGCGACCTGGTGAAGCGCGGTCACGGCATACCGGAACGGATCGCTGACGCCCTCGCCGATCCCGCCGCTCGCGCGCCGTGGGACGTGATGCGGCTGACCGTCTCCGCCTACTATGTGGGCGTTCTCGGCGACCACCGGGAGCTGCTGCTGCGGACGGTCGACCGGGAGACGGAGGCCGGCGCGGTCACCAGCGTGATGGTGCTGCTCCAGATGGTCATGCTTGACCAGATCGGCGCCGGCGCGTGGGCGGAGGCTGAGCGCACCGGCCGTCGCGGCCTGGACCTGACCGCCGGGCACGGGTACACGCTGTTCGCTCAGTCGTTCCGGGCGTTCCTCGGCCTGCTGGCCGCCTACCGCGGTGATCTGGCCCGAGCCCGTGACCTGCAGGCGGCCGTGGACGCCTGGGGACGGCCGCGCGGGCTGGGGTTCCTGACCGAGTACGCGGAGGCGATCGGCGCTGCCGCGGCACTGAGCGAAGGCGAGTACGAGACCGCGTACGCCTACGCCGCTGGAATCACCGCCCCGGGCACGTTCTCCCGCTACTCGCAGCAGGCCACCCGCACGCTGCTCGACCTGGTCGAGGCCGCCGCGCACACCGGCCGGCACGACGCCGCCCTCGCGCACGCCGAAGCCGCCCGGGATGCGGGCCTGCCGGCGCTGTCGCCGCGTCTGGCGCTGCTCACCGCCGGGGCACTGGCGATCACCGCGCCGCGGGAGGAGGCCGGTGCGCTGTTCGCCGCCGCGGTCGCGCATCCCGCTGGTCGCGCGTTCCCGTTCGAGCTGGCGCGGATCCGTCTGGCGTACGGCGCGTGGCTGCGGCGCGCCCGCGAGCTGACTTCGGCGCGCCAGACGCTGACCGAGGCACTCGGCGCGTTCGACCTGCTCGGCGCCGCGACCTGGGCCGAACGGGCCCGAGCCGAACTACGCGCCGCCGGCAGGCCGACCCGCGCGGACCGCGCCGCGGTGGCCGCGCTGACCCCGCAGGAACGGCAGATCGCCGAGCTGGCCGCGACCGGGCTGAGCAACCGGGAGATCGGTGCCCGGCTGTTCCTGTCACCGCGCACGGTCGGTGCGCATCTGTACAAGGTCTTCCCGAAGCTCGGCATCACGTCGCGGGCCTCGCTACGTGACGCGCTCCAGAGCGGCTGACACGACGTAGGTCATCTGACAGATCAGCGGGCACCGACTGCCCGGCGATGCTGCGAGCATCGCCCGCACGGAGGAGCCCGCAGTGAGTACCACCGCCACCCCCGGAGCAGGCACGGCTTCCTCCGGCGGACAGCTGTGTCTTCAGATTCTCGGCCCGCTGCGGATCTGGCGGGGCGGCGTCGAGCTGGAGGCCGGGCCTCGCCAGCAGGCGTACCTGCTCGCTCTGCTGCTCGCCCGTGCGGGCAGGCCGACCAGCATGAGCCAGTTGATCGATCTGATCTGGGGCGACGACGTCCCGGCCTCGGCTGTCAACATTCTCCAGAAGTACGTCGGTGCGCTGCGGCGGCTGCTGGAGCCCACGCTGCCCGCGCGTGCGACCGGGTCGTACCTGCAGCGCCGCGGTGACAGTTACCTGTTCGCCGCCGGCCCCGTCATGCTGGACGTCGTCACCTTCCGGGAACTGGTCGAGGTGGCCAGGGCCGGCGTCGCGGAGCAGCGGCCCGACGCGGCGCTCGACTGGTACGCGCAGGCACTCGGGCTCTGGCACGGCCCCGCAGGCGACGGCCTGGCTCACGGATCGAGTGCGATGTCCGTGTTCTCCGCACTGGACGGTGAGTTCCTTGACGCGTGCGTGGCGGCGGCCGAGCTCGCGGTGGCACGGGGCCGGCCTGCGCGCGTGCTCGCGCCGCTGCGCCTGGCCGCGGGGATGGCGCCGCTGCACGAGACCGTGCAGGCGAGTCTCGTCATCGCCCTGGCCGCCGCCGGTCAGCAGGCGGAAGCGCTGTCCGTCCTGCGGGCAGTCCGTGCCCGGCTCGCCGAGGAGCTCGGCATCGATCCCGGACCGGCGCTGGTGGCCGCGCACCGGCGTGTGCTGGAGCCGGCACCGGCCGAGGGAATGCCTTCCGAGTGGCTGCGGGTGCCTCTGCGGGTGCCTGCCCTCGGGACGACGTCCGCCGACGGCATGATCGGCCGAGCCGAGGAGCTCGCGGTGCTGCGCCGCGCAGTGGACTCGGCGTTCGCCGGCGGCGCGGGGCTCGTCGTCGTCGAGGGTGAGCCGGGGGTGGGCAAGACGCGCCTGCTGGAGGAGGCCGGCGCGGAGGCGGACGGGCACGGCGCGCTCGTCGTCTGGGGCCGCTGCCTCGAAGGCGACGGCACACCGGCGATGTGGCCATGGGAACAGGCGGTCGGCCTGCTCCTCGACAACCTGCCCACCGCTGCGCGGGAGGACTGGCACGCCGGTGAGCTCAGCCGTCTCGTGGAGCCCCGCGGCGTCACCCCCGCGGCTCCGGCACTGCAGGACAAACCAGTGCTGTCGGCCAAATCAGTTCTGTCGGCCAGACCAGCACTGTCAGACACACCGGTGCTGTCGGACAGCGGCACCCGGTTCCGGCTGTTCGAACGAGCTGTCGCCCTCATCAGCCACATCTCGGTGGGACGCCCGGTGGTGATCGTCGTCGACGACCTCCAGTGGGCCGACGTCGCCTCGCTGCAGATGTTCAGCCACCTGGCCGCCCGCCTGCCGGTCAGCGCCGTGATCATCGGCGCGATCCGCGACCGGTTACCCGCAGCCGGCTCGGAGCTGGCCCGGATGCTCGCCGCCGCGAGCCGGCAACCCCGGCACCGCCGGATCCGACTCGGCCCGCTCAACCCGGCAGAGGCAGCTGAACTCGTCCGCCGCGACACCGGCCAGATTCCCAGCCCCGGCGTCGCCCGCAGCATCCACGCCCGCACCGCCGGCAACCCCTTCCTGATCCGGGAACTGGCCCGGCATCTCGCCGACAGCGGCGATCTCACCGACGCCGCCGCCGCACAGGCCGGCGTGCCCTCCACCGTCCGCGACGTCGTCCGTGACCGGATGGCCGGCCTCGACAACGACGCCACAGACCTGTTACAGATTGCCGCGCTGATCGGCCGGGACGTCGACCTCGCCCTGCTCGCCCACGCCTCCGAGCTCGACGTCCAGACCTGCATCGACCACCTTGAACCCCTGGAAGCACTCGGCCTGCTCGTACCCCGGCCGGGGAAGCCGTTCTCCTACCGCTTCGTGCACGACCTCGTCCGAGAGTCGGTCGCCGACACCACACCGTTGCGGCGGTTGGCCCGACTGCACCTGCTGGTCCCGGACGCGCTGGAGCGGATGAACGATACGGCTCAGTGCCTGGAGTTCAACGTGGACGGCGAGCGGAAAGCCCAGACATGGAACGCCAGCCCGATGCCCCACGCCAGTATCGACCACAGGGGCCAGAAGAAATGATCCGGGGTGAGAACCGCCCACAGCACGACCTGGACAAGATTGGCCAGGACATAGCACAGAAGATGAATCCGCAGGCCCCACTTCTCGGCGGTCTCACTTTTCTTCGATTTCATTCGAGCAGGCTAGGTCGACGTACTTGACGGGGCGCGAACTCTTTGTGGATCCGCCGTCGGTGTGCGTCCGGATTCGTTCAGTGCTCGTCAAGTATCTGACTCTACGCTAACCCTCGATCGCGGCTGAGAGCGCAACGGATATCGAAGGGTCTACATTGATGACGACAACTCGCCGAACGCTGCTGGCCGGATCAGCCGCGGTCGCGACCGGCACCACGGCCGGCGCAGTGCTCGGAGCGCCCGCCGCGCAGGCACGCACCCAGCCCGACGGCAGGCAGAAACCCACCGTGGTACTCGTGCACGGCGCGTTCGCCGACGCCTCCGGCTGGAACGACGTCGCCGCCCGGCTCATCCGCGACGGCTACCCGGTCATCGCCCCGGCGAACCCGCTGCGCGGCGTTGCCGCCGACTCCTCCTACCTGGCCAGCATCCTCGCCACCCTCAGCGGCCCGCTCGTCCTCGCAGCCCACTCCTACGGCGGAATCGTCGTCACGAACGCCGCGACCGGCAACGCCAACGTGAAGGCGCTGGTCTACGTGGCCGCGTTCGTACCAGATCAGGGCGAGACGCTGCTGGGCCTGCAGACGAAGTACCCGGGAAGCAAGCTCAACGAGACGGCGCTGGACCTCCGTCCCCACGGTGCGGGCGTCGACGGATATATCAAGAAAGAGGTCTTCCGCGACGTGTTCGCCGGCGATGTGCCGAGGGCGACCACCGACCTGATGTGGGCCGGCCAGCGGCCGAGTGACGTGCGCACGCTGCAGGAGCCGTCCGGCGCCCCGGCCTGGAAGACCGTTCCTTCCTGGTACCTCGTTGCCCGCAACGACAACGTGCTTCCCGCCGCGGCGCAGCGGTTCATGGCGCGGCGGGCCGGCGCGCGCACCGTCGAGGTCGGTGCCTCGCACGTCGCGATGATCGTTCAGCCCGCCGCGACGGCCGATCTCATCAGACGCGCCACGCTCTGACGAAGCCCGCCACCGTCACCGACCTGCCGGAGGACGCGGGCGACGAGACCGGTTCCGGCCTCCCCCAGGGCGCGTTCCAGCTACTCGATGACGCTCGGGTCGCCCGTTTCATCGGTGCCCCCGCCGGCCGACCACGGCCCGCACCGCTACAGGCTGCAGGAGCCAGGACGATCTTCGGCTTGGCGTGATCCGGCTTGGCGTGATCCGACCGGTGCCTTCTGCGTTCGCGTATTGGGGCTGCGGCTGTCGTCTGCTTGGGCGACCCTGTGGCCAGGGGATGTGCTGATAATCCAGGTAGCACGGTTGCGTTTGTGTGCCGGCTGGGGTGGCTGGCGTTGCCCCTGGATGCCGCGGACGCCGGCGAGGAGTACCTGGCGGCGTTGGAGGAGATCGAGAGCTACGCCCGTGCCGCCCGCCTGCTCACCCTGGAATCGCCGCCGCAGCAGGTGGCTTTCCGTCGCTGGTACGTGGGATCGCTGGTGACACAGCTCCGGATCGCTGCCCGGGGCGGCGTGCCCGAGCCGGTGCGTACCTTCGAGCAGTATCTGCTGGACACTCTCGACGAGGTGGTCAGAACCCAACGCACGGCCGAACGGGCCGCGCGGCTGCAGGGGGTCACCGCGGCCCTCGCTCTGGCGACGACGCCGGAGAAAGTCGCTGAGGTGGTGGTTTCCGAAGGGGTGACCGCCCTGGGCGCGTTCGGGGGCGGCCTGCTGGTCGCGCGGGACGCTGGGCGGCTCGCGGTCCCCGGCACCGTCGGGTACCGCGAGGAGGTGGTCTCGATGCTGCGTGCGGAACGGCTCGACGACCGCCTGCCGGCCGCCGATGCGATCCGCGGCGGTATGCCGGTCTGGTTGGAATCCCGCCAGGACCGCGACTCGCGCTACCCGGAGCTGGCCGAGCGGGAACCGAATGTGGTGTCGATGTGTGCGTTGCCGCTGCTCGTCGGTGACCGTGTGCTCGGGGCGTTGCGGTTCTCCTTCGACCACCCCCGGCTTTTCGACGCTGACGAACGTGACTTTGTCCTGGCGCTGGCGGCGCAGACCGCGCTGGCCGTGGAACGGGCCCGGCTGTTCGCCGCCGAGCGCCGTGCGCTCGAACGCAGCGCTTTCCTCGCGACGCTCGCCGACCGGATCACCACCACGCTGGACCCACGGCGCGTCCTCGAGCAGACCACCGACCTGTTGGTGCCCCGGTACGCCGAACGGGCCGTCGCGGTCCTGACGGACGAGCCGATGACCTCCATCGGCGATCCCTCCCCGAGGGAACTTGCCCTGATGAGGGCGGTTACTCAGACCGGAACCACGACCACCACCACCACCACCGACGGCGACGGCGACGAGACCGTACTGGTTGTTCCGCTCACCGTTGGCGGCCGTACGGTCGCCGTCCTCGCTGTGCTCTGTCACGAGGACAGCCCACGCGCCCGCGACGAGCAGGATGCCATCGAGGAGGTCGCCCGGCGTGCGGCCGTCGCGGTGGGCAACGCTCAGCTGTACGAACAGGAACGGCGCACCGCTCTCACCCTGCAACGCAGCCTTCTCCCGCAGCGACTGCCGACGATCGGTGGGCTGTCGTTCGCCTGGCGCTACCTTCCTGGCAGCGCCGGCGCCCTGGTCGGTGGCGACTGGTACGACGTCCTTCCCCTGGACGACGGTCGGGTGGCGCTTGTCATCGGGGACGTCATGGGGCACGGCATCCAGGCCGCCGCGACCGTGGGCCAGCTGCGGGCCTCCGCCCGCGCACACATCACCACCGATCCCAGTCCGTCGGCCGTACTGGCCCGGCTCGATGAGGCAGCGAATCGTCTCGAGCAGGGACAGATCGCCACGGCGGCGCTTGCCGTGCTGGACCCCGCGAACGCGCGGCTCACCCTGGCATCCGCCGGGCACCTGCCACCGCGGCAGCTTCCCCCGACCAGCTGTGCGACCAGGCCCTGGCCGTACTCGGCCGGCTGGCCGGCCACGACGACGACACCGCCCTGCTCGCCGTCATGGTCAACACCCTGGGCCCCGCATGATCTCGCCGAGCTGGAGGTCATTGGCCCAACCGGCGATCTCAGCGTGCTCGCGGTAGTGGCGGACTCGCGGTAGTGGCGGAGGTGGCGCCGCCGGCCGTGGTTCGGGCCCGGCTGGGAGGGCGGGCCCCGGGCCACGGCCGGCGGACGGTCAGGCCTTGGCCTGCGCGCTGGACCGGGCCGGGTTGGCCTGCTGCGCGGCCTTCGGATCGGTCTCGTCCTGCTTGGCCCGTACGTCTGCCTCGATCCGGGTGCCGAGGTCCTTGTCGACATTGCGCCAGTACTCGAAGGCGCGGACCAGCACGGGTTCGCTGACACCGTCGAGCAGGTGCCCGACGACGTTGTCGACCAGCCGCTGCCGCGCGGCGTCGTCGAGGACATCGCGGACCATCGTCCCGGCCTGCCCCCAGTCGTCGTCCTCCGGGCGCGAGGTGTAAGCGGCGCGAACCATCTCGCCGTCGGAGTACCAGTGGCCGCCGTCGTCGGTCAGCTCCGGCTGGGCCACCGGGCCGCTGTAGGAGTTCGGCGCGTACACCGGGTCGGTGACGTTCTGCACCCGCATCGCGCCGTCCTTGGAGTAGCTGTGGACGGGCACCTTCGCGGAGTTCACCGGGATCTGCTTGTAGTTCACACCAAGGCGGGCCCGGTGGGCGTCGGCGTAGCTGAACCCGCGAGCGAGCAGCATCTTGTCCGGCGACAGCCCGGTGCCCGCGACGATGTTGTTCGGCTCGAACGCGGCCTGCTCCATCTCCGTGTGAAAATCGGTGATGTTGCGGTTGAGTGTCAGCCGGCCGACCTCGTGCAGCGGGTAGTCGCCGTGCGGCCAGACCTTGGTCAGGTCGAAGGGGTTGAACCGGTAGGTCTTGGCCTCCTCGAACGGCATGATCTGCATCTTCAGCGTCCAGCTCGGGAAGTCCCCGGCGGCGATGTGCTCGAAGAGGTCGCGCTGGTGGTAGTCGGTGTCTACCGAGGCCATCTGGTCACCCTCGTCCTGGGTGAAGAACTCGATGCCCTGATCGGTCTTGAAGTGGTACTTCACCCAGAACCGCTCGCCGGCGGCGTTGATCCACATGTACGTGTGGCTGGAGTATCCGTTCATGTGTCGCCAGGTGCGCGGAATGCCGCGGTCACCCATCAGCCACGTGACCTGGTGCGCGGACTCCGGTGACAGCGTCCAGAAGTCCCACTGCATGTCGTGGTCACGCAGGTTGTTGTCGGCCCGGCGCTTCTGGGACCGGATGAAGTGCTGGAACTTCAGCGGATCCCTGATGAAGAAGACCGGCGTGTTGTTCCCGACGATGTCGAGATTGCCCTCGCTGGTGTAGAACTTGACCGCGAAACCGCGTGGGTCGCGCCAGGTGTCGGGGCTGCCGCGCTCCCCGGCCACCGTCGAGAACCGAATGATCACATCCGTCTCGGTACCGGGCTGGAACACCGCGGCCCGGGTGAACGCGCTCATGTCCTGGGTGACCTGGAAGGTGCCGAACGCGCCACCGCCCTTCGCGTGCGGCTGACGCTCCGGGATGCGTTCCCGGTTGAAGTTCGCCATCTGCTCGATCAGGTAGTGATCCTGCAGCAGCAGCGGGCCGTCCGGCCCCACGGACAGCGAGTGCTCATCGCTGGCGACGGGTATTCCGGCATCGGTCGTCGTCGGACGAGGCTTCTGAACGGTCACGACTCACTCCATAACATCGCGGGATTTGACATCGCGGGACTTGCCCACCCGGTCGACAGCCGCGGCACCCGTCCCGGACCGCGATCCCGGCCTCGGCGATCACGAGCTCCGTGTCACCAGATGTCGGACGGCAGCACCGCGCGACAGCCACCCCCTGTCCGTCGGCTACCCATCCCCGTGCCGGGAAAACCGATTAGGAGGCGGTTCGAGCTGGCTGGTGGGGGACCCGCGCAGCGCCCGGGCTCAGGTCCGGCGACGGATCAACGAACCTACGCCGCCGCCAAACAGGCCAATCGCGCCCAGAAGAATCCCGAACGCCCCGAACGTCGTCTGCGTGTCCCAGGAGATGGCGGAGGTGAAAGCAAGTAGGACACCAATCACAATCAGCGTGATCGCGGAAAGGGTGCCGATAATGTTCAGATCGGTCATATGGCCGTCTTACCCGGCGACGGCGGGTTGTAACGGGGATCCTGACCTGACCCGGATCAGTGGCTATCGTGCGGAGTCCCCTCCATTTGAACGTGCCTGCTCCCACGGGTCGCCGGGCCAGGGCTGGGTATAGCCGCACCGCAACCACGCACGAGCGGTCACCCGACGGAGGAATTTCCGATGAGCATGGTGGACAAGGCGAGGAATGCCCTGCAGCGGTTCACGGGACGCGGCAAGCGGACCGCAGGCCGGGCCAGCGGGGACCGAGGGCTGGAAGCCCGAGGTGCCGCGGAGAAGGTCGGTGGGAACATCAAGCAGGCTGGCGAGAACCTGAAGGACACCACGCGTTGACCGGGGCGCGGTGGCGGGTGACATCAGGCGCCAGAACGGCACCGCCGCGTTCGAGACCCGCCGGGCCCGTCGCGTTGACAGAGCCGATGACATCAGCACCGATCGCCGGCGGCCCGGACGAGGGAGAGGAGAAGAGATGCGGGTCGGCTACAAGCTGGCAACCGAGGCGTTCGGCCCCCGGGAGATCATCCGTCAGGCGGTCGCCGCCGAGGATGCCGGCTTCGACTTCGTGGAGCTGAGCGATCACTTCCACCCGTGGCTGGACAACCAGGGGCATTCGGCGTTCACGTGGACGATGCTCGGCTCGATCGCCGAGCGCACCGGCCGGGTCGGGCTGGTGACCGGCGTGACGTGCCCGACGATCCGGTACCACCCGGCGGTGGTCGCGCAGGCGGCGGCGACCGTCGCCCTCGTGTCCGACGGGCGTTTCACGCTGGGGCTCGGGTCGGGCGAGCGCCTCAACGAGCATGTCGTCGGGCGCGGGTTCCCCGCTGTGGCCAGGCGGCACGCGATGCTGCGGGAGGCTGTCGAGATCATCCGGCTGTTGTGGCGGGGTGGGTACCAGTCCTACGACGGGCGTTACCTCCAGCTGGAGGACGCGCGGGTGTTCGATCTGCCCGATCCGCTGCCGGAGATCGCCGTCGCCGCCAGCGGTGGGCCGTCGGTTCGGCTGGCGGCCGAGTGCGGCGATGCCCTGTTCGCCACCGAGCCCAAGCCCGGGATCGTCGAGGACTACGCGGCCGCGGGTGGAACCGGGGCGCGTTACGCCGAGGTTCCGCTGGCCTACGCGGCGGACGAGGCTGAGGCGGCCAAGGCTGTACACGCGACCAACCGGTGGGCGCTGACCGGCTGGAAAGTGATGAGCGAGCTACCCAACCCGGTCAACTTCGCCGCCGCGACGACGACGGTCACCGAGGACGACGTGAGGGGGCAGTTCGCCTGTGGTCCCGACCCGGCGCGGCATCTGGCGGCCGCCCGCGAGTTCACCGACGCCGGCTTCGACCAGCTGGTCCTGATGAACGCCGGCCCTGACCCGGACGGCTTCTTCGACTTCTTCCGCTCGACCTTGGCGGCGCCGCTGCGAGCCCTGGCCCCGGCCGCCTAACGGCCGGTGTCCCGATTGCCGCGCAGCCGGACGGCCATCGGGACGATCGCCCACAGGACCACCAGCAGCGCGAGAGCCGCCGCACCGGCGACGATCGCGGCCATGCGCCCCTCGACGACGTCGAAGATCAATGCCACGACGCCGGCGAGGGCAAGCGCGAGCAGCGCGAGCCCTGCCTGGGCGACCCGGCTCGCGACGCGGACCAGCGTCTGCTTCTCCCGGTGACCGAACACGGCCCGGTGAATGCTGACCGGCATCACGAGCAGGCCGGTCGCACCGGCCGACAGGAGGACGATGGCCAGGTACAGCGAACGCTGCTCGTGGTTCAGCGTCGTGAACCGTTGCTGGAACGGCAGTGAGAGCAAGAAGGCGGTCAGCAGCTGCACACCGGTCTGGGCGACGCGCAGTTCCTGGAGCAGCTCGCTCCAGTTACGGTCGGTCCGCTCGGCCTGGGTCTCGCCGCGGGCTCTCGCGGCGTCGGCCCCATCGGGTGCTCCGCCCTCCGTCATCGCCGCAAGGCGGCTTCCCACTGCGCGGCGGAGAACGGGCAGGTGAGCAAGTCGCCGGTGCTGTGCCGGGCCTCGCCTGACTCGCGCACGTCCTCGGCCAGCTCGGCCGGGCCGGACCGGCCGCGGTAACGGGTGAACGGCGCCCGCAGCGGGCTCGCCCCGACCAGCCGGGCGACCCCGACCATCGAGGCGCACACGCCGTCGTAGGTGACCAGCGTCGCCCGGTAGCCGCCCAACGGGCGCGGTTCGCCGCCGGAGTACTCCGCTTCCTCCCGCCGCGCGACCCCGGTGACCCGATCGACGACCTGGCGGGCAGTGGATTCCAGTGCAGTCATCATCATCGCAGGCCTACCCCGCCCGACGGCCCCAAACCGGGGCGATGCCACGTCGGCGAGCGGCGAGCGGCGAGGGCACGCCGATCACCCGGATGTAGATCTCCAGCCGTCGACGCGCCGGCGTGCCTGGCGGGTACAGCACGCCGGTCCAGTGGTCGTAGCTCCAGCCGGACGTACCGATGTGCGCCTGCGCGCCCAACAGCCGTACCGTCCTTCCTTTCTTCGGGTCTCAGGGCTGTCGATCGCCGGCGGTGGGGATGCGCCGGGTCCGCGTCATCGGACGCAGGCTTGGGCGCCGGCACACCCGGCGGCCCGGAAGCGCCCTGTCGATCAGCTCGCGTAGGCGGGCACTGACCGCGTTCGGGCGTTCGAGGATCACCGCGTGCCCGGCACCTGCCTCGACGGAGAGTTCGGCGGCCGGCACGGCCTCGACCAGCGCCCTCGACAGGCCGCTGCCCCGCCACCGGGCCCGTTCCAGCACCGACGGGGAGTGGCGCATCGCGGCGGCCACACCGGGCAGCGTCCGGCGTGCCGCGGTGGCGACCATGGCCGGCAGGCCGAGGCCGAGTACCGACCGGGCCAGCCCACCCGCGCTCGTGGACAGCAGGGCCACGGCGACGATCCGGTCGCCGAACAGCTCCGGGTGTGTCTCGGCCAGCCCGAGGATGGTCATCCCGCCCATCGAATGACCGATGAGCGCGATCGGGCCGGTCGGCACCCGGTCGTCGAGGACCCGGAGCAGGTCATCGGCGAGCTGCGCGAGGGTGCAGTGCTCGGCGTCGGACGGGCCCGACCGGCCGTGCGCGCGTTGGTCGTAGCAGACCGTGCGTCCCAGGTCGGCGAGATTCCGGCGCTGGGAGGACCAGGCGTCCGCGGTCATGCAGAAGCCGTGCACGAAGACGAGGGTCAGCGTCGCGTCGCTCGGGCCGATCTCGTCGACATGCAGGGACACCCCGTCGGAGGCGATCACCGTCGTCTCCCGCAGGGCGTGCGCGGCGGTCCGCGTCGGCTCCGCCGTTCGCCGCGTTCGCTCTGGGCGCCGTGCCCCGGGGACGGGGGTTGGGGCACGGCGCATGCCAGGTGGAGCGACAGCCGTTCGGGCCTTCCGGGTCACCAGGCCCACGTCCCCACCTCCATCAGTGCGATAAAAACACCTGTGCCCCGTTCTGGGGTGGTGTATCAGTGCAGCCAGCGGCGGTGGCGCCGGCGGGAGAGCTTCGGCCAGCGGGCGGCGAAGACATCCCTGGTCAGGTGAGCCTGTTCCCGCTCGCCGCCGAGGAGAAGGCCGTAGGTGAACGAGGATTCGCCGGCCTGGTTGGCGGCGATCGCGAACTCGCGCAGGACGCCCTGGGCGACGACGCAGTCCTGGTGCTCACCCAGGCTGTTCTGGATTTTCTTGGCTCGCCTGGTGTGCGTCGCGGCGTGTTCCCCGTAGACCGGCGTGGCCGCCTCGCTCGCGTAGCGCAGCTGCTTCGCGGCCTTCCGCGCGGCGTGCAGGGCGACGTCCTGGCTGTCGCCGGCGGGGGTGCGGAGGGCTCGATCGACCCGGCGGCGCAGCTTGCGGTCGGCTTTGCGGATCGGGGAGCGCAGGGCCGGCCCGGCCGGGCGGCGACCAAGGGCGGAATACGGTGGTCCGACGACGAAGGCGATCAGGTCGTCGAGGAAATCCAGGTACTGCGCGTCGCGCATCCAGGTCAGGGCCTGCTCCCGGCCGCGCAGGTGCTGTGCGCGCAGATGGCCCTGCACGCGGGCGGCGACGGGGCCCAGCAGGTCCCGTTCGTCGAGCGCGTCGATCTCGGTGGTGAACCGCTCGAGCTGGACCTCGCCGTCGCGGGCGGCGTTGAGCAGGAGGTTCAGTTCCCGCAGCCGGGCCTGGAGCACGCGCGCCGGTGCTGGGTCGAACAGCCGCTGGAACGTGCGCAGGGCGCTGCGCAGCCGGCGGGCGGCGACCCGCATGTCGTGAACAGACTCGGGATCGCCGAGGCGCACGCGGGCGTCAGCGGCCAGCAGGGCCCGGGTATGGGTCGCCAGATAGCCGCGGACGGCCTCACCCGCGGTTCCCCCGGCCGGGGCGCCGTCGGCGGGGAGCTCGGGGAGTTCCGGCCGCGCCGCCCGCGATCCGAGTGCCCGGGCGAGCTTGGACGGCCCGGCGGCCGGCCGGGCCCCGGCCTCACACAGCACCGCCCCGGCCGCCGGCAGGACGTCGAGGTCGTCGCCGAGGGCCTCGACCTCGATCTCCCGCCAGCGGGACAGCGTCGTCGACGTGCCCAGTGTCTGGGCGTGGACCTCGTCGTCGGCTAGTTCCGCCAGGTCCCGTCCGTCGGGGGCGCGCAGAGTGGTCGCGCGGCGGACGGTCCGCACCCGCGCGACGGGGGCCAGGGGCCTGCCCCGGGTGGTGGCGGCCACGAGGTCGGCGAACTCGCCCGGGACAGTGCCCTCGGCGGAGGGGTCCCGCTCGATCGCGCCCAGCGGACGGCTGATCTCGTCCCGGCCGGCCCCCGAGCTCTGGAGCTTGAGATGCCAGCCGGCGTCATGCCCGCCCTGGCGCCGTCGCAGCGTGATGCGGTTGCGGGCAAGCCGCAGATCTTCGGTGTCGTAGTAGACGGCGTCGAGATGCTCCTCCGTCGGCCCGGCGGTCGAGGCGACCCCGGCAAGACCGGTCAGGACCGGGACGACGAACGTCGAACTCACGTCGAATTTGGTCTCTACCTCCCGATGCCCGTGGGCCGGTGTACGCATAACACCCTCCGTGTCGGCTTTCACTTCTCCTTTCGGGCCTACCCGCTCCGATGTCGGTAACCCGCCGCCCGCGGGGTGGGGTGAGACCTGCCTGCCTGGTGTACGGCGGCTCAGCGCGGTGAGAGACGGGGCTGTCCGGGTACCCGAACGAACGCCGCGAACATCATGCGCCGGCTCAGGCCAACGCGCGAGGAGCTACCCGGTGAGCCTGCTGACCAGCCTGCTGCACGACCTCGACCAGGACGAACGCGACCACCTCCTCTTCTGATCGCGCGGGACGGGGTCCGCTACTGGAACGGCGGCGCCAGCGTCCTGCTCGGCATAGACGGACCGCTGCCGAATGCCGACAGCATTCCGCGTGGTGCGTCCCGCCGCGATTGAGGCGAACGGCCACCGTCGCGTTGGAGGCGCTCGTCGGCGCGTGACGGCTCGACCGCCAGCTCGGCGGGGCGGTTCGTGGATGTCGGGGTCCACCGGCGGCAGGGTCACTGGACCTGACGGCGGCAGCGACGGCAGCGGTGTGGGACGCGGCGTGTTGCAGTGGGGCGGAGCAGTCCACCGCAGCCGCCGCAGTCGGTGAAAAACCGCAAGGATTTACGGGCGTCGCAATAACCAGATCGGCCGGCTATCCGGGGTCCTCGAGAGCGGACACGAAGTGTTCTTGGGAATGCCATCAAAATGTGCAGGAGATGCCCTCTAAAAGTGGGCCGTCAGGGACTCGAACCCTGAACTCACCGGTTAAAAGCCCGTAGGTCGCCGTGTCGGCTGGTGTCGCGTAGCGCTGCCGCGTGGGTGTTTGTGCAGGTCACGGCCGATGCCGTGTGTCACGAAGTATCGGGTACTGTCGGGTAGTGCTCCGTCGTCTGGGTTCACGATGTGCACACCGTGAGGTTCACGATCTTCGTGGCTGGTACGGATCTTCCTCCGGCGCCGGTCTGTGCAGGCGGAAATCCGGCGACCCTATCGAGGGCGGAATCATTGAGAGACGGTTCCGGCGATGTCCTCCGCGAACTTCATTGGTGTTGCAACAGGGGTATCCAGAGGGTTAGGGAAGATTTTCACTATTCGGGGATCGAGTCGAGGAAATCGATGGTGGTGTTGATATCATTGTGGGATACATGGTTGGCAAGGGCTGCCCGAAAACCGGCGTCGGTGAGTGCTTCGCGTTGCTTTTTCAGCCAATGGATGTCGATGGCCGATTCGGGTGATTTGATGCTGAGGCGAATGGATAGTGCCGTTAGGTTGTACGGGATGGCATCGGCGATGCGGTCCCGAGTGGTGTACAGAACGCCGATTTGGGAGGCGGTGGCTGCGATGTCGGCTCGCTTCCCAAGCTCTTGGAAGATGGTGAGTGCTTTCTGGTAGCGTTTTTCGGCGGTGGTGTAATCTCCCTGATTCTGGGCGATGACGCCGATCTGGAGATGGCTAGTGGAGATGCCCATCCGGTGTCCGAGCTCTTTGAAGATGGCTAGGGATTTCTGGTGGTTTTCTTCCGCGGTCGCGTAGTCCTCTACCAGTTCGGCCACGATGCCGAGCCTCTGATAGCTGGTGGCAATTCCGACCCGGTTCCCGAGCTCTCTAAATATAGTGAGGGTCCGTTGGTAGAGGTTTTCGGCGGTGGTGTAGTCCCCTCGAAGCTCGGCGATCATGCCGAGTTGACCATAGCTGCCGGCGATGCCAGCTCGGTCCCCGAGCTCTTGAAAGATGGTAAGGGCTTTCTGGTAGCGGTTTTCGGCGGTGGTGTAGTCCCCTCGGTCTTGGGCAATAATGCCAAGCTGGTGATGACTAGTGGCGATGCCGGCTCGGTCTCCGAGCTCCTCGCGGATCGTGAGGGCTTTCTGGTAGCGGTTTTCGGCGGTGGTGTGGTCCCCTCGGTCTTGGGCAATAATGCCAAGCTGGTGATGACTAGTGGCGATGCCGGCTCGGTCTCCGAGCTCCTCGCGGATCGTGAGGGCTTTCTGGTAGCGGTTTTCGGCGGTGGTGTAGTCCCCTCGAAGCTCGGCGATCATGCCGAGTTGACCATAGCTGCCGGCGATGCCAGCTCGGTCCCCGAGCTCTTGAAAGATGGTAAGGGCTTTCTGGTAGCGGTTTTCGGCGGTGGTGTGGTCCCCTCGGTCTTGGGCAATAATGCCAAGCTGGTGATGACTAGTGGCGATGCCGGCTCGGTCTCCGAGCTCCTCGCGGATCGTGAGGGATTTTTGGTAGCGGTTTTCGGCGGTGGTGTAGTCTGCCCGCTCTTGGGTGATCCTGCCGAGCTGGTGGTAACAGTTGGCGATGCCAGCTTGGTCTCCGAGCTCTTGGAAGATGGCGAGGGATTTGTGGTAGCGATTTTCGGCGGTAGTGTAGTCCCCCCATAGCTGAGCTATCATGCCGAGTTGCTGGGTGAACGCGGCCGTAAGCCGGCTGGTGTCGGTGGTGGGAAGGCGGTTCAGGGAGTGGCGGCAGATCTGTTCTTCCCAAGCCCACAGGCCCCAGGTGTGTAGCTGCTGACAGGCGGCGCCGGTGGTTTGGTCGATGCGGTCGTGAGCGCCTGTGGTGAGATGGTGATGGCCGGCCTCCAACAGCTGGGTGACGTCGGTGTACTGGTCCTGAGGCCAGACTGCGACCCGCCATTCCCAGTAGGCGGCGGCCCGGTGGTGGGCGTCGGTGTGGTCGTGGGGGGTGGCGCGGGACAGGAGGGCGGTGGCGGTCCAGCGGTGCACGGTGAACGCCAGCTGCCCGCCGGTATCGCGGGTGGGGGAGAGGAGTCCGAGCTCGAGCAGGCTGGTCAGGGCGGTGTCGAATTCTTGGGGGATGGCCAGTGGTGGCCGGCGCTGCTGTTCCACCCACCGCTGATACCTCTGGATCTGGGTATCGGTGAGGCCGGCGTCTTCCAGGGCGGTCACCCCGCTGGTACGAGCCTCCGCGAGAAACTTGAGAATCCTGGCGATGTCCGGGTCCTGGGCGGAGTCGGGTGTCGGTTCGACGGTTGTGGAGATCTGCCAGGCGAGGCCGTTGCGGTCGACGGGTAGGCGGTAGACCGCCGCGCCGGTCAGCAGCCGCCGGGCGAGGGGGATGGTGTCGAGGCGGGTGAGGAGGGTGTCGAGGACGATGTCGTCGACGGCGAGGGTGATGGTTTCGGCCAGCGCCCGATCGATGTTCCCGGCGAGGGTGGTGTACCAGGCGGCGGGGTCGGTGACACCGCGGGTTTTCAGGGTGTTCTCGAGGCGGGTGGCGATCTCGGGGAAGTGGGCGTGGCCGCCGGCGAGGAGCGCGTCGAGGTATTCCAGGGTGCGGGGGTGCCCGCCTACGTCCGCGATCGCGCGGGCCTGTTCGTTGGCGGTGAGTGCGTCGAGGGCGGGGAGCCGCCACAACAGTTTGCGGGCTTCCGCGACCGAGAGCGGGCCGAGGTGGTGCACGGTCAGCCGGTGGGCGGTAGCGGTGTCGACGGGCAGCGGGTAGCGGCTGGTGACCAGCAGCCGGGCCCGCCCCGGCAGCCCGACCCACGCGGCCAGGAACGCGTTCAGCTGCGGGTCGGTGAACCGGTGACCGACACCGTGGGGGGTGAGGGTGTCCTCGGCGTTGTCGAGGAACAGCGTGACCGGCACTGTCGGCAGCAGATGCTCTGCGAGCAGCGCGACGCGTTCCTGCCACGGGGCCCCGGAGCGGAGGGCATCGATCAGGCGCCGGCGTACATCGTCGATGTTGATGTTGTGCTTTAAGCACCAGGAGGCCAGCCGGGCGGCGATCGCGGCGAGGATCTGATCGACCGCGACCGGCCCGGTCAGCGATACGACCAGGCCTGCGTCGTCGCCGAGGTCGGTGAGGAGTTGTGCGGCGAGGGTTGATTTCCCGACGCCGCCGATGCCGTGCAGGACAACCCCGGCGCCTTCGCCGTGGAGGGCGCGGTGCAGGGTGCGGAGTTCGGTGCGGCGGCCGACGAACTCCCCGACCCGGCGGACCACGATCCCTTCCGCCAGCACCGGCGTAACCGGTTCGGTGATCGTGTCGAAACCCGCAGCCGGGTCATACAACGGCAGTACCGGGCCGCGGAGGAACAGCGCGGGGGTGGCCCATTCGGCAAGCCCCGCCCGCCGATCGGAGGCGGGTAGGCCCACCCGGCTGGTTTCTACCGCCTGGCGGGCGTCCGTCAGCGCGGCGAGGGGAGCGACCACCGCGCGTCCGGCCAGTTCGCCATACAGCCGCGAGGCCAGATCCGTGGCATACAGATCGCTGACCGGGGCGGTCATCGCCAACACCGCGGGCACCCCGTGCGCGAGCAGCCCCCGGGCCAACCCCGGCAGCAACCCCGCGCCACCCCCCGCTTGTTCCTCGTTCGGGTCCACGGCGCTGCCACTATGCAGTGCGGTGGAGCAGCCAGCGAGCACCACCAGGGGCACACCCCGCCCGACGACGAGGACCTCCTCGACGAACCTCTGGGTGTCGACAAGGTCGGCGGCGCCGTCCTCGGCTTCCAACACGAGGCGGCCGGGCTCGGCGTGGCAGGACAGGTGCAGGACGTGGAACCGCTCCTGCAACAGGGCTGCCCGGATCGCCTCCCGGCTACCCCCGTTCAAGATCCGCACATAGGCCTCGCCTTTGCGGCGGGCCGGGTCGACGGCGTCAAGGATCCGCGCGAGCTCAGCTTCGTAGTCCAGCAGCGCCCCGCCACCGTGGTCGGGGCTGGCGATCACCGCGAGGATCCGTAGCGGCCCCCGGATCCCCATCGCCGGTGTCGCTCCCAACCCGACGACCGCCCGGTACAGCTGCACGCCCGGGTGCAGCACCAGCGGGCGGGTGTGCGCGGGTAGGGTGAGGGTCTCCCACGGCAGATCCGCCACCCCATCAGCTGTCTGCACCGCCAGCTGCAGGGATACCCCGCCGCGTACCGCCGCGTCGACCTCACCCGCGAGGCCGGCCGCGACGTCGGCGGGCAGGAACCGTTCGCCGAGCATCCGCCCGACAGCCCGCAGCGCCCCGTCGAGGGGATCGGCGGCCACACCGCCAGCGGCTGGCGCTTTCAGGGCCAGCCCGCTGGCCGTTCTGCGGGTCCGGACTCGTTCCAGCTCGCCCAGTACCTGACCTGCTGACCAGTCCATCCCGACTGGGCGGCCTTCCACGGTCCCGCCGGTGGTATGCAGTTCCACCCGGTCCGGGGTGATCCGCAACGTTGCAACGCGGGGCCCTTCGGCCACATACGCCTGCCCTGGTGGAGGGCGTACGGTGCCGTCCGCAGCCGGCCGGGACCGCCGCTGGCCACGCAACGACGCCACCAGCTCCCCGACCCGGACTGTGTAGGTCGCCGGGTCGTGGGTGTCACGGAAATCGACCCACACCCGCGACGCCAGAAACGCCGGCAACTCCGCATCCTCAAGGATCACCGGGATCAGCCGCTGCTGGCCAGCGACCGCCCGGGTCAGCATCGCCGCATACTCCTCGCGCACCCACGGCCGCGACAGCGCATGCGGACTGACCACCAGGATCCCTGACGTTGAGCCCAGAACGCCGGCGTCGAGCCGGTGGGCCAGCACATCCCCGGCGAGGATCTCCCACTCGTCGTAGAAAACGTGCAGGCCGGCGCGTTCCAGGTTCTCCGCCAGCGCCCGCACCCACACCTGATCGTCATGCCCGTAGGAAACGAACACGTCGAAGCTGTCGGTCACAGCCCACCCCCGTACGACAGGACCACTACGTACACTGTACGACCCTGACCATCGCTCTCCGCACCCACCCGGCCACCCATGCCGAGAACCTCCGGACTACCCAAGCCAGCCCGGACAGCCCGCCTCGGGCATCCCTGCCCGCCACTACCGACCCTGGCGAAGGCCTCCGCATCCGACCCCGCCAGCTGACCGGATCAGCAGAAGGGAAGAAGGGCGCCCAGCTGGTGGGGTGGGTTTCGACTCGCGGCGGCACTGCCCGCCGAGTACTCCTCGTCAGGCAGTGCCGGTCCTTCCCCGCTGGGCTTGGGTGAGACAGCCTTGCCCGTCAGCCCCAGCGCGGCCTGCAACGCTTCTGCGTCGTCCAGATGATCAGCATTGGACGCCAGGCAGGGCTTGCCTGGGTGCAGGACATCACCACAGCCACGATGATCTCGCCGTTGTCACCGGCCCTGGGCTGTGCCTGTCGTCTGTGATGTCTGCTCGTCGCTGCCCATGTCCGGGGTTCTCGGCTGGTGCACCTAGTGGTAGCTTGTGGAGCGAACTTTGATCTATGGGTCCTTTCGGGGGGAATGGCCATGGGCGCGCGCCTTACCAGAATTTTGGCTTCCGCGGGTTTGGCTGTCCTGGCGGCCATCGGAGTTCTGACAGTCGGTTCTGGCGTTGCCGCACGTGCCGCGTCACCCGGCTGGCTCTGGATACCCAAGGTCGACTCGTGTGTAGCGACGTCAAACGGCTCTGCCGGTTCCTCGATCACACTTTCCTGGAAGGGCAGAACCAACTGCCCGACCGGTGATCTCTTCAATTTCTCCGCGACGCTCCATCAGCTCGGGGCCCCTGATGTCCTCCTGTACGCCGTGCAGTCCGAAGCATCGACCGCGACCTTCAAACTGCCGGCACTCGTCGACGAGATCCACTACAACATTGAAGTTTGGGGAATTAGCTACCGCTACTGGGACGACGGCTCAGGCCAGTACTACCAGCTTGCGGGTGGCTATGCAGGACTCTTCTACCCGGATCCCGATGGCGACGGATGCGCCTACAGCCCCGCGGTCGCGAACCCCACCAACTGCCAGGGACCCACGCCGTCACCGTCACCCACCCGCTCGCCATCACCCACCCCGTCACCGACCCCACCCACCAGCCCCTCTCCGACACCCAAGCCCACCCCGACTGCTCCGGCCGTGTCCGCGGGAGCTGACAGGACCGTGGCCGGGCAGCGTTCTGTCACGCTGGCGGGCAAGGTCTCCGGAGCATCGGCCACGGCCTGGACCCAGCTCGCCGGCCCTGGTCAGGTCACCTTCTCGGCGGGCTCGGCGAACGCCGTCGCGACCTTCTCCACCCTTGGCACCTACGCGCTGCGCCTCACCGCCGTCAGCCCGACCGGCTTGAGTGCCCACGACGATGTAACGATCCGCATCGTTGATCATTATCGGGTGGAACTCAAGTCGTGGATTCCGCAGAGCAGCACCGCGGACCCGTTCGTGCTCGCCCCGGTCTCGTTTCCCAACCCTTATATCCCGTTGATGGGACAGCCACTGCGTAGCTGTTTCGCCGCGGTCAGCTCCGGCAGCCCAAACGGATCAGTCAGAGTCGTCAGCTCCGAGTTCGCCGGTGACGGCCACCGGGTCTACGGCGTGACGGGCCCGGCGAACGACACCGGACGCGCCTCCGACGTCCGGATCATCACCACCGCGGAACTCGACTGGGACGGGAAAGCACTGACGGGCCTGTCCGCCAAGCTCGGGGTCGGCACCACCACACGGACGTTCACCATCGTTGGCGACACCGGGAAGCGCGCCACCTGCCGCCTGGTCGGGCACGCCGACCCATCGGTCAACCCCGGCGCGAAGATCAGCTCACCCGCGACACTGACGATCGGTGTGAAGGGATCGGACCCGCTCACGCCCACGAGCGCGGCACCCATGCTCCAAGCAGTCAAGGACATCTGCCAGTCCGCGCTGCCCGGACCTGCCAGTCTCAAAGCGATCTGCGCTGTGCCAACCTCGTGGACCAGCACCATCCCGATCACCCCGTCACTGGATGGCGCGATCACCGCCACCCCGACATCGACGGGTCTTCGCGTCACCTACACCACCGACCGGTTCCCGAGCTACGGCATCGCCGTCAGGCGAAACTCCGAAACATCCGCAACAGCGGTGATCACAGACGCGAGTTGCATGCCCGGCACCGGCTACGACGGAGCCGCCACCGTGCTCGCCGGCCTACAGACCGTCATCGGCGACAAGGCGACCGGGACGCTGAACCTCCCCTACACATCCAGCGTCTGCCGGCAGCTCCCCGCAGCGGTCACCGCCCCGATAGCGGCCTCACTACGCGTGGGAATCAACACCCTCACCGAACCCGTCCTCATCCTCGCCGCGTCCCGAGTCCCACAATCCTGAAACACGGCTCCGGTGCGTCCGGCCAACCAGGACCTCGACAGCCATGACGATCAAGTATCGACCACGAGGTTGCCGCATGACCTAGTCGACGGCACATGTCAGCTATCTGTCGGCGGTGACCATGGTAAGGGATGGCGCTATTGTTCTATTGTATTCTGGGGAAGTGGGGCAGGCCAGCGGTCCGGTGAGTGGCGGTCAGATGGCAGCAGCGAGTTCGGTGAACACGGCTGCCAGCCGGAGCTGCGGGTTGGTGTCGGTGGCGAGTTCGTAGTGGCCCCGGCGGATGTTCTGGACCAGGGCGTGCCCGGTGCTGATCGTCTGGACCGAGCGGAGCCGCTTCATCCCATGCATGGGCCGGAGTCGGGCTTTCAACCGGCCGTGATCGGTCTCGATCCGGTTGTTCTCTTTCGCAGCGTCGACGTGGCAGGTCTCGGGGAGCAGCTCGTCGAGGAGCCTCGGATAGACGGGTGCCTTGTCGGTGGTGACCTCGAACGCAACAGTGCCTCCGCGCCGACCCGGAGCTGCGTGAATCCCTCGCAGGACTGGGCCGCATGACCCTCGTCCGCCGGTGCGCTGCCCTCGACGACGGCGCACCGATCGACACCCCCACCCCCGCGCGCCACACGCTGCGCCGGCTGGCCAACCCGGGTCCTGCAGCTCACCGACGAGGCCGACAACCTCAACCGACGGCTGACTACCCTGCTCACTCGTCACACACCCGCCCTGCTCGCCCGCGTCGGGCCGGACACCGCTGCGGCTCTTCTCATCGCTGCAGGAGACAACCCGCAACGGGGCCTGGCCAGCGATGCGTCCTTCGCCGCCCTGCGCGACGTCAGCCCGATCGAGGCGTCATCCGGCAAGACCCGCCGTCACCGCCTCAACCGCAGCGGCGACCGCCAGGCCAACGCAGCCCTCCACCGCATTGTCATCACCCGTCCGCGCTGCGACTCCCGCACCCACCAGCCACTCAGGGCAGTTGACGACACAGAGGCGTCAGTTTCCTGTCCGAAAATTCAACAGCACCCTGTAGAATTATGATCACGCCAGATAGTTCGGTTGTAACGGGGGTAAGGTTCGAATGTTGCAATACAAGCATATTTTGCAACGCAAGATGGAAAACCTCGCCAGTCCTTCACGCCAGTGACTGGGATTTCCGACCGAGGTGTGCAGATTCTCCTCGTCGGGACGGGAAGCCATCGGGAAGGATCGCTACTAAACGACCTTCCGCAAGTCCGGATATCCGTGTGGGACCTGAAGGAGACTTTGGTCGAACAGTGCGGCGTCCCCGGCACGCAGATCGATGTGCTGCTGGATCCGGAGAACCCGCTTGTTTTTGTTGAGTCGATCGAAGCGGCGGCACGTAAGGCGAGCCGAGGCCTCGTCATCTGGTATGTTGGGCACGGCCTTGTCGATCTTGACAACGAGCTCTATCTGGCAACGTACGCTACGAAGGACCTGACCGAAGGCCGAGCTGTGTACCAGGCGCTGCCATTTGCGGAGGTTCAACGGGCTATCGTCGAGTGCACGGCACCACTTGTCGCGATCGTGCTAGATTGCTGTTTCGGCGGGCGCGCCACCGTCCCGTCACGCCTGCAGAGCAGCGCACAGATAGCCCGCGCCGGATTGAGCGGCGTCTACCTGTTGACTGCGTCCGCCTGGAATGAGCATGCCCTCGCTCCGGTAGGCTCAACGCATACCGCTTTCACCGGATCAGCCATCGACCTATTCACTGCGGGCGACGCTGCCGGTGGCCCAGTGATCCGACTCGATGATCTCTACACGCATCTGCGCAAGGCACTTCCTGAACAGAATTGTCCGCTGCCCCGGAGATGGGCGGTTGACGAGGTCGGCGACCTTATTCTCGCCCCGAACGTTGCCTTCGACACTGCACGCCGTACCTGGAGGAGATCAACTGATCGGAACACCGAAGAGGGGGAGCTGCGCAAGCAAGTATGCCCCTGGCCCGGTCTGGCCTTCTATTCATCTTCCGATCAGGAGCTGTTCTTCGGTCGCGAACGCCTCACGCAGGAACTGATGGAGCGGGTGACCAGCGGTGTGCGGGAGCGCTCCGGGCCCATCGCCGTGGTAGGCGCCTCCGGAACTGGCAAGTCATCACTGCTGCATGCGGGACTGCTGCCCGCGCTGGCCAGTGGCGAGCCGGGCGTTCCTGCTGCGGCTTCCTGGCCTTACCTGGTGATAACCCCGGGTGCCAATCCGATCGGTAATCTCGCGGCCAGAATCTCTATGTCGGTCGGAGTTTCTTCCCATGAGGCTGAACAGATTCTCCGGTCTTCGCCAGCAGGCCTGGAGCGACTGGTTGATCAGCTTCTCGTGGACTCGGGAGGTCAACCGCCTCGGCAAGCCCGCCTCCTGCTCATAGTAGACCAGTTTGAAGAACTTTTTCTGCTTTGTGACGACGAGGATGATCGTAAACTATTCATCAGGGCGATCACAGCTGGCAGTCCGCAAGCTTGCGAGAATGAGGAACCAGTTGAGCTACCGATGTCGGATCGTGATGAATGTTTATTCACTACGATACTCGGCATTCGCGCCGACGTCTTCGGTGCCTGTTCACGGTATCCTGAGCTGGCCGAGTCGCTGCGGCGTCCACTTTTGGTGGGCCCGATGTCTGAGGAAGACATCCGACGGACTCTCGAAGGTCCCGCCCAAGTGGCCGGCCTGCGCTGGGAGTCGGGGCTAATCGAACACATCCTCGCTGAGTTTCTGGAACGAGGTCGGTCCGAGGCTGGGACCTTGCCACTCTTGTCGCACGCAATGCGGCAAACCTGGATCCATAGTGACCGTAGCACGCTACTCTTCGCCGACTACCATGAGTCAGGCGGAGTGCGACGCGCGATCGCCACGACTGCAGAATCCTGCTATGCCGGAATGGGCGATCTCGAACAGGATGTTGCTCGCAATATTTTCCTGCGAATGGTGCGGCTTCAGTCGACCGACGAGCCCACCAGACGACGGCTCCCACTGACGGATCTCCCGCCGACAGGGGCTCACCAGCGCGTTCTTGGACGGCTTGTGCAAGACCGGTTGGTGAGCGTCGATCGCGGCTCCTGCGAAATTGTGCACGAGGCGCTGCTGCGGGAATGGCCTAGGCTCCGCGACTGGATCAGTCGTGACCAGGAGCGTCTTCGCGCGCGAGATGAGCTGGTCGGGCACGCGGAGGCATGGGAGCGGTCGGGCCGCGACGATTCACGGCTTTACCGAGGGGCCCAGCTGGGACGCATCCGCGAACGCCTCGCGACACCGAGCTCGAGCGAGGAGGATCTGCCCGAGCCTGGGCCGTCGTTCCTCGCCGCGTCGGTCGCTCACCAGGCCGAGCTCGACGCCGAAGCGGAAGCACGGGTGCGGGGGGACCGCCGGACCAGCCGACGACTGCGCCAACTCACGGCAGGCCTAGCCATTCTGACGGTCCTCGCGGTCGCCGGCGCGTCTGCAGCCATTGTGCAGCGCGGGAACGCCGTCGCCGAGCGCGATGCCGCCAGCCAGGCAAGCATCCTCTCGACCGCGGACGGGTTGGTGGCCCGCGCCGATGCTGCCCGCGATGTCGATCCGCTGCTGTCTCTGCGGCTGGGTATCGCAGCACGAGCGGTCGCAGACAATACACGGACCCAGTCCGGCCTCCTTGAGACGATTACCGATTCCCCTTACATCGCGTCGAGCTTCGCTATCTCTGACCCGTTCCTGGAAGTGGCCGTCAGCCCGGACTCCCATCTTGTTGCCGTCGGCGGAGTTAGTGGGAAAATCGAACTCTGGAACATCGTCGACCCGCGGCGACCGAAGAAGCAGTACGGGCCGTTCGGGCTCGGCGATGGAGTAGCCATCACTCAGATCACCTTCGACCCGCAGTCGTCCGCGCTGGCTGTGGTGACGATCGACAAGGTGACGCTCTGGGACATCAGCAATCCGACGGCGCCCCGGCCGTTCGGTCAAGTCCAGGAAGATGTCCTTAGTTTTGTCAAATTCAGCCCCTCTGGTGAGATTCTGGTCGTCGCATCCCCGGGGATGACATCATTGTGGGATGTGACCGTGCGTGACCAGCCGGAGCGGATAGGTGTGCCGGTTGTTGGCAATGGTGGAGCTGTATGGGCTGTGACCTTCTCGCCAGACGGACGACTCCTCGCTACCGGCGATAATATCGGCTATGTGCTCGTTATGGACGTCAGCGATCCGAGATCTGTGGCGACGCTGGGGCGCTTCCCTTCTCCGCAGGGGACGGTGACCAGTCTCGCTTTCGTCGGGGACGACGAACACCTGGCCGTGGGAGCAGGAAAATACGACGGAAATATCATCATGATGGACATCGATAATCCTGGCGCCCCGATCGTTATAGAAAATAATCCGTTACGCCATTTCACCAAACGGATCGTGGGTCTTGACACCGCCAAGGGATCAGATTTCCTTTTTGCTGCCAGCGAGAACGGAGAACTGGTTGCCTGGAATGTCTCCGACTCGGAGGTACCGTACCCGGTCCAGTCGTCGTTCGCCGGGCACACCCAGAGTATCTCCGGCCTGGACTTGGCCGAGGATGGGAGGATCCTCGCGACGGCCGGTGTTGATGGGACAACGATCTTGTGGGACATCGCCCAACCGACCGAGCCCCGACAAGTCGCAGGAATCACGACCGAGCCCGAAGTTGGCTACAGAGCGCTCGCGACCAACCGCAGCGGTACGCTCCTGGCTGGCGGACGCAGCGACGGCTCGACCCTCTTGTGGGATATCACCCATTTGGATAAGCCGCGTCAAATCACGACCATCAACGCGGGATCGGAAGTCAATAGCCTTGCACTTACCGGTGATGGCGGCATGCTGGCGGTTGGACATGTCAACGGCGATGTCGCGCTATGGAACATCCGTGACGCGGAACACCCTGAACTCATCACCACCAAACGCTCCGGGCTCGGGCTAGTCACGGCGGTAGAGTTCAACAAACCCGGCGACCTGCTCGCTATCGGTGCAGTGTCTGCCACCGGCAGCCGCGTTGATGACGCGAGCGTGACACTGTGGAGGGTCAACGAGCGGGAGCCATCCGCTATCGAGCTCTACCGGGGTTCGGACGCCCCGCAGTCACTCTCCTTCTCTCCAGATTCAGATGCAATTCTGGTCGGCTTTGAAGGAGGAACCTCGCGACTGTGGCAGCTGCCAGCGAACTCCACAACTATGGTCACCGAGCTTCCCGGGCACAGTTTCGAAGTAGCTGCTACTGACTTCGACGATCGCAGCAAGCTGGCCGCCACCGGGAACGGCAATTCTAACGGCAAGGTTCTGCTCTGGGACGCCACAGATCTGCAGGCTGTTCATAGGGTCGGTGATCCATTGATCGACCCAGACCAGGAGGTAATAACCGAGATCGAGTTCAGCCCGGGCGAGTCGATGTTGGCGGTCGGAGGCACCCGCCAGTACGACATGGGCCAAGCTGTCAGCTCGGTCCGGCTCTGGAACCTCGATGAGGCATCCAGGCCACGCTCTCTCGGAACAATTCACGTGAGTCCCACCAACAACCTCTCTGATCTCGCTATCGTGCAGCGCGACGGAGCAATCGTCACCGCCACGGCCTTTCCCGAGGGAGGGATCCAAATCTGGGACGCTAAGGTACTTCGCACTGTGCGAGAAGATGCGATCAAGATCAGCTGTCAGCGGGCAGAACGCGGTCTTAACGAAGCGGAATGGGCCCAGTACGTACCCGGCCTCCCCTACCGCGCCACCTGCTGACCAGAGTTCGGACGCGACCGGCCAGGCTAACCGGAGACGTCACGGCGGCTTGGTTCGCCGCGGTCGGTGAGGCGGTGACGCCGGATGGCAGGCTATGAGGTATGAGCATGGACACGGGGGCCCCAGCGGAGGGCCGTGCGATGGCGATGTCGGATGACGTGAACTTCTTCGTGTCGTACACGGGGGTGGATGAGGCATGGGCGGAGTGGATCGCCTGGGTGTTGGAGGAGGCTGGGTATACGACGCGGTTGCAGGTGTGGGATTTCGGTCCGGGGAGCCGGTTCGTTGATCAGATGCATCAGGCGGCGCAGCAGGCGCAGCGCACCGTCGCTGTGCTGTCGGATGCGTATCTGGGATCTCGGTTCGGGGCTGCAGAGTGGCAGGCGGCATGGGCAGATGATCCGGATGGCCGGATCGGGAAACTGCTGGTCTTCCGGGTTGAGGACTGCCCCCAGCCCGGACTGTTGGGCCAGTTGGTGAGTGTGGATCTCTTCGGGGTTGGCCAGGAGGCCGCGGCCGGACGGCTCCTGGCGGCAGCGAGAGGTGAGCGCGGCAAGCCGTCGACTCGGCCGGTCTTCCCGGGTGGTCGTGCGGTCTCGGAGGGCTCTGTGGATAAGAGGGCGCCGGTATTTCCCGGGCAGCGGCCTCCCGGCGTGGAGCTGATCGTGGTCGGCGACGCGGCCGGGGACCACCTGCGGAGTTTGCGGTCGTGGTTATTGGAGGAGCCAGAGCTTCGGGGCCGGGTGTCGTTGAGGGAGGCACCGCCGGGGCCGGGAGAGATGGGGCCGCGGCCCGCCGCCGTGGTGGTGAGTCTGCGGGCGTCAGCCCTCCGCTCGGTCCAAGCCTTGGATCTTGCGTTGGCGAGCTGGGGAAGGTCGCGTAGGTCAGGGCAGGAGATACAGGTCGAACTCCGGGCGGGGGATCTGCGTGTGAAGGTGTCGACGAGCTCCGAGGGGTTGAAGAACCCGGCGCTGCGGTCCTTCTTCGAGGCCTTGGAGGCCCTGATGGTGGCAGGCTCCGCTCCCGATAGGGACGGGTCGAACGGTGCTGATACTGTTGGGGTGAGTGAGGGATTGACACGGGTACAGGTGGAGGCGCTGGCAGAGGTGTACGGTTCGCCGCCCGCCGCAGGGGCGTTGATGCATCGGGCCGGGCTACGACCGGAACTGTTTGCGGCTTTCGTGGAGGGAACGTTCGCGGTCAGTTTCTGGACCGAGGTGGGGCATCAGTTGGAGTTGGGTCGCGCGCCGGGCGGAGCAGCCAGCCTTTTGACTGCCGCAGCGGAGGATTACCCCGGCCATCCGGTATTTAGTGGTAGGGGTTGACCCGAGACTCCGCTGGCTCGCGGCGATATCGCGGTAAGACAGCTTTCCTGCTAGAGGGTGTTTGAAAAGTGTCAGGGTGATCTCCCGGTGAGGCGGTGCAGCAGGATCATGCTCATCGCCAGGTAGATCGCGTTCTCGGAGGTGGCAGCCAGGTATTCGTAGTCTCTGGACAGGCGGCGGTACTTAACCAGCCAGGCGAACGTCCGCTCGATCACCCACCTTCGGGGTACCACCGCGAACGTCGGCACCTGCCGCGGCGGGTCCCCGATCCGGGCCCAGGTGGAACGGAATCCACCGTCGCGGCGGGAGACGATCTGGACACCGATGTCGACCGCGTTCTGGGCCCAGTCGCGGAACCACTCCCCTCGGTAGCCCTGGTCGGCCCACACATGCCCGAGCCGGGTGAAGAGGTCGCCGGCCCGGGACAGCAGCACCATGGCGGCCTGACGGTCGTCCACGCTGGCCGGGCTGACGCGGGCCACCAGCACGGTGCCGGCGGTGTCGACGAGCAGATGCCGCTTGATACCAGGGACTTTCTTGGCCCCGTCGTAGCCGTGCAGCCCACCCCCGTCGGTGGCCCGGACGCTCTGGCTGTCCACGATCCCCGCTCCCGGGGTCGGGTCCCGGCCGCCACCGGCGCGGTCACGTTCACGCAGCCGGGCCAGGATCTGCTCCCAGCGGCCCTCGATCCGCCACCGGCGCCAGTAGTAGTAGACCGTCTGCCAGGGCGGCAGATCATGCGGCAGCAGCCGCCAGGAACATCCAGCCCGGATCCAGTACGCCAGCGCGTTGACGATTTCCCGGCGTTCATGCGCCACCGGCCGGCCACCAGGTTTGGGATCGGGAATCAACGGAGCGATCAGCTCCCACTCGGCATCGGACAGATCAGTCGGATACCGGCGCCGCTCGGCCATCACCAGCCTCCCCCACACGAGGCTTCACGCAGCCTTCCCACATACCCGATACAGCCCTTTTCAAACACCCTATACTGATGATTAATGTGAGAAGTCATGTTGATCCGAGCTCTTCCCAGGCGAGCCCGGTCTCGACAAAGAACCCGACAAGAAGATCGAGACGGTACTGCACACGTTTCAGTCCGTGCTTGACAGCTCGAAAGACATCGTCGATACCCCGAGCGGCCAGATGCACCAGGAAAATGCGTTTCAGATACGACCAGACACCTTCAATCTGCTTGTCACAGTGCAGGTAGAAGTGGGCAGGGCAGCTGGTGCGGGCCGACCATCGGTGTGGAGGGTCTGCTTCGGTTGGTCGAGCTGGTGGCGCGGCTGCGGGCCCGGGGCGTGGACGAGGGTGACGGGTCGTGGACGACAAGGGCGAAAGCACGTGCCCCAGATCCGGGCGGATCGGCTGGGGGCGATGTGGTGGGAGCTGCTACCGGAGGTGAACCGGCAGGCGGCGCTGCGGGTGCTGAGCATGCTGGCCGATCGGGTGGTGACGGCCACCGCGGGCGGGACGGTGGACCGGACCGGCCGGGATCCCGGCGGTGAGGGCGATGCTGGGGCTGGTCGCGGGTAGCCCGGGCAAGGTGCAGGGCTGGCACCGTGACCGCCTTGCGGTGGTGTACGTGCGTCAGTCCTCCCGGCAGCAGGTCGCCGATCATGGGGAGTCCACGCGGCTGCAGTACGGGTTGGTGGAGCGGGCGGTGGCGCTGGGCTGGCCGCGGGTCCGGGTGCGGGTGATCGATGAGGATCTGGGGCGCTCGGCGGCGGGTGCGCAGGACCGGCCGGGTTTCCGGCGTCTGGTCACCGAGATCTCGATGGGCCGGGTGGGGCTGGTGCTGGGGTTGGAGATGTCCCGGCTGGCCCGGGCGGGCCGGGACTGGCATCAGCTGGTCGAGCTGTGTGGGCTGTCGGGGACCCTGCTGGGGGACACCGACGGGGTTTACGATCCGGAGGAGTACAACGACCGGCTGTTGCTGGGTCTGAAGGGGACCATGAGCGAGGCCGAACTCCATCTGATCAAGCAGCGGATGGCGTCGGGGCGACTGGCCAAGGCCGCCCGGGGAGAGCTGGCGGTTCCGCTGCCGACCGGGTATGTCCGCAGGCCCTCCGGTGAGGTGGCGTTCGACCCCGACGAGCAGGTCCAGGCCGTCGTCCGGCTGGTGTTCTCGCTGTTCGCCGAGCTGGGCACGGTGCATGCGGTGCTGCGTTTCCTGACCGAGCACCAGATCCAGATCGGGATACGGGAACGGGCAGGGCCGGCCAAGGGCGAGGTGGCCTGGCGTCACGCGCACCAGACCGGGCTGGTCAACATGCTGCGCAACCCGGCCTATGCCGGGATCTACGCCTATGGGCGCAGCCGCGTCGCGGTGCGCGGCGGGCCGCCGCGCGGCGGCCGGGTCCACACCGGCCCCGAAGGGTGGCTGGTGACGATCCCGGGGCTGTTGCCCGCTTATATCAGTGTCGAGCAGTACCAGGCCAACCTGGCCCGGATGGCGGCCAACCGGGCCCGGGCGGAAAGCCTCGGCGCTGTCCGGGACGGCCCCGCGCTGCTGACCGGCCTGGTGGTCTGCGGAGTCTGCCGCCGGCGGATGGGCGTGGCCTACGAGGCCAGCCGCACCGGTGTGGTGCACCGCTACGTCTGCCAGCGCAACCATCTGACCTACGGGGTGGGGCGCTGCCAGCAGATGGCCGGCGCTTTCCTGGATGCCCATGTGGTCGCCCAGGTGCTGGCCGCGCTGACCCCGGCCGGGCTGGAGCTGTCGGTGCAGGCCGCCGAGTGCGTCGAGCGGCGCCGGCAGGAGGTGGACCACATCTGGCGGCAGCGGCTGGAACGCGCCGAGCAGGCCTGCGTGCGGGCGCGGCGTCAGTACCAGCTCGCCGAGCCGGCGGGGAGGAATCGTTCCCCCAGCATCCGTCCCGCCGCCCGCAACGCCCCATCCAACGGATCCGCGGCGACGCCACCGGCACCCGGCGCTTTCAGGACCAGCCCGCCGGTGGACCTGCGGGCCCGGACCCGGTCCAGTTCGTGCAGCACCTGGCCAGCGGACCAGTCCACCCCGGCCGGCCGGCCCTCCACCGTGCCTTCGGTGGTGCTCAGGGCCGCCCGGTTCGGGGAGATGCTCAAAGTTGCGGCGCGGGGGCCTTCGGCCCGGTACGCCAGACCCGGTGGAGGGCGCACAGTCCCGTCCGCGGCCGGCCGGGACCGCCGCTGGCCCTGCAAGGAGGCGACCAGTTCCCCGACCCGGGCCGTGTATGTGGCCGGATCATGGGTGTCGCGGAAATCCACCCACACCCGCGACGCCAGAAACGCCGGCAGGTCAGCGTCTTTGAGGAGGACGGGGATTGTGAGGCGTTGCTGGCCGGCGACCGCGCGGGTCAGCATCGCCGCGTACTCCTCACCCACCCACGGCCGCGACAGCGCCTGCGGGCTGACGACCAGGATCCCCGACGCCGAACCCAGGATGCCCGCGTCGAGGCGGTGGGCGAGTACATCCCCGGCGTCGATCTCCCACTCGTCGTAGAAGACGTGCAGGCCGGCGCGTTCCAGGTTCTCCGCCAGAACCCGCACCCACACCTGATCGTCATGCCCGTAGGAAACGAACACGTCGAAACCGCCGGTCACAGCCCACCCCGTACGACAGGACCACTACGGACACTGTACGACCCCGACCATCGCGCTCAGCATCCACCCAGCCACCCATACCGAGAACCAAGCTCACCCCGGGCATCCCCGGCCCGGCACCTCGAGCGTGGCCAAGGCTTCCGGGCGCGACCCCGTCATCTGACCGGATCAGCACGAGCGAGATGGCTGCTCAGCCGGGATGGTCGGCGTGGGGCTGGGTTCCCGATCTGCGGCGGCCTGTCAACAACACCGACCCGAAGCTGTGGCTCCCGGCTGCGTTCGTCGAGCTCACCCAGGCCGTCTGACCGCGATTGCCTGGCCCTGGCGTGTGCCCGCAGTCGCGCGATGCACCAGCGCCGATCGGTGAGGTTGGCGTCTCGTAGGGCGCGTCCTACGACGGTCAGCCGCACCTGGCCTGAGGATCCTTCCTCACGGCGCTAGAGAGTCGCTACCTGTCTCGCTGGTTCTCGGAGACGGCGAAGTAGAACCCGAAAGCCGGCCCCGAGAAGGCCACGATCGGGACGAAGATGCGGTCGAGGAGGAGCGTCAGCGTCTCGTCTGTCCAGTGGATACTCGCCAAAATGATCAGGGTGAGTGTGACGACCCAGATCAGGGCGAGTACGCCGAGTGCGAGGAACCGCCGAGTGGCCTCGACAGGTTTCGGCAGGCCGATGGACGCGACGGTCGACGATTGCGGCGCCTCGTCCTCCGTGATCTCTCCGTTGTCATCGGGGCCTGTCCCCCCAGGCAGACCCGCATCATCACTCGGGCGCTCCATGATCTACCGGGAGTCGTTCGGGGGTGGAGTGGTGTCCTTCAGCTCGTACACCCCGTCGAGACCGTTCGGTGCTGGCTCCTCGTCCTCCTCGATCGTGGTTGGTGCTTGACGTTCGTCGGCCGTGTGCGCCACAGGTGCTCCTGCGAGGGGGAGGGTCCCGCTAGGCCTTTGCCGGGACGGCACGCCGCGTCGCGTGCTGGACGAAGCGTACCCCGGCAGACGGCCTCCGTAGATGTGTAAGTGTCGTGCAGCAGTCGTACGTCTGTCGTATAGCGCCCCCATGGACAGACCACAAGTAGCGTCCTGACGACGTACATGATCGGTGTACAGTACGGCAAAAGTATGGCACCATGACAGGCTAGGAGTGCTCGACGTGCAGGTCGAGAGTGCCAACTGGCGCGCTCGACGCCGTCTGGCGCGTGGTCGGCTACTTAAGGTTGCGCGATGTGCCGAACTACAAGTTGGCGCGACGGGGGTCCGCCTCTTTCGTTGCCAGCGCCGTGTCCCTCCCCGCCCTCGATGCGTGAGGCGTACGCCAACACCGGGAGCGAGGTCCGACGGGCCTCGGGGGTGGCCGGCTCACTCGGTGACGTTGAGCTACGCCGGGTGAGCCAGCCGAGCGAGCGGAGGAGAAGCCCGATGCCGGGCTACATACGGCTTGCCGTCAACATCAACACGGAGAGCGCGGCGGCGTTGAAGGAGATCACTCAACGGCGTACCGCGTCTTACACGGAGACGCTCCGCAGAGCCGTCTCACTTCTCAAGCTGATCGAGGACGAGACCCAGAAGGGTCACAATGTCCAAGTCAATGAGGGCAAGCGCGTTCGCAACATCGTGCTCTCGCCGTGAACTCTGGTGTCGCCGTGGGGCAGTCGGGTCGAGGCAGCTCCAGGTGGCGCGGCGCACGTGGTCTGGCGCCAGGGCCTGATCTCCCTCCGAGGCGTCCCCGACCGCACGCTAGGGCATGGACGGTAGCTAGCACGCGGCCGGGGGCAGTTAGCGGCTTGCATCTCGCAGCTCATAGACCCCGTCCAGCCCGCCGGCCGGCTCCTCGTCTTCGACGATCGGGTCGGTCGATCTATCGGTTGGCGTGGCCACTGGGCGCTCCCTACGCGAGGGTTCTGTCTCGGCGGTGGGTCCCAGTCGGCGCGGTGCGGTTCTGACTGGGTGGGGACATGCGGACAGATGCCTCACACTGTCAGCGCATCATCGTCGTACATCTGTCATCCATCGTAAGTACAGCCCCACGATAGTTTGGTGGCAAACGTCACGTAACAGGGGTGCACAGTCGACACGCCGTATGACACTATGAAGGACGTGTAGCACAGGCTGCGCTGACACTGTGTGCTAAAGTGCCGCCGCAAGTGAATAATCGCCGAGAGTAACCTCTAGGTTATTTAGAGTATTGAGGGGAGTGGTGCATGGGCGTTGGTATCACAGCCCTCCGTGTCGCTTTCCCCAATCGGCTCACCTGGTTCTACTCTGCTTCATTCTTGATGGATGCTGGCAAGAAAATTGGGTTTCCTTGCGTGCGGGAGGTGCGGATTAGAAATGTTCTGCAGCTTCAATTAAGTCTTCCAGTGCGGTGGAAGGAGAGTTCATGCCAGACTACACACGACTCACTGTGAACATAAACTCGGAGACTGCTGCCGCTTTGAAGGAGATTGCGGATCGCAGGGGAATTTCCTACACCGAGGCAATTCGTCGCGCGATCGCTATCCTAAAGCTCATTGAGGATGAAACTCAAAAGGGGCACACGATCCAGATCAACGAGGGTAAGCGCATACGCGACATCGTCCTCGTTGCTTAGGTTTTCGTTGACTTTTCCGCGTCACGCCATGTTACGAACGCCGCTGCAATCCGCCCTTCAGCCCTCGAACGGTCGAACTCCGCTTTTCGCTCCCCGAGTCGATACGGACCGGGCTTGTCCGGGGGGCGGGCAATACCTAGTTCTGTGCCGTAGATAACCAGCACCTTTTTCATCGTCTGCGCTGCTGCGCTCCAGAGAGGATTTTCCACCGTCACCCCCGAAACCCACATATTCGCGCCGTTGTAAAGTGTAAAGCGTCCATCCTTTAGCGCTACATGCCATCCGTTCAGTGATTCGATGTGCGACTGAGGTGACAGCCGGGAAAACCCTTCTTTAATGATCAGCTCCGTGAGTACTTCGCGTGAGCTTGAGTCAGGCCTGGATGCCCGAATTTCCACACTTGGCTCGAAAAGAATAACGGGTACGCCGGGTCCCGTTAGCGCTGCGCCAAGATTTATATGAGTCATATTGAGAACCTCGGATTTGTCGCCTGTGAAAGCAAGCAAGCAGCTCGCCTTGTAGTCCGCGACTACTTCCCAGCCGAGTAGATCATAAAGCCGTGCAACCATCCTTTGGCTTGGACCAGCGTCGTCGTCCATAGACATGGCTACCCCCCGGTGCCGTCCAACGCCGCAGCCGGCGCTTGTACTTCGCTGGCTGCGGACCCCCGATGACGGGTCAGGATATAGCCGCAAACGACCAAATGTGCGCGTTTTGAGGATCGAAGTGCCGATGTAGAGGGTCGGGCGGCGCTGTTGCTCCGGTGATGTCCGCCTTCACGTAGCCGCCGATCGGTCATGAGCGGATGATGCGTGGACGTCGTGCCCGTTCACCGGTTCCGACACCGGCACTGGTGGAACGGCTGCCCCCCGACCCATCAGCTGATCATGCCCGACCACTAGGGCGAACGCGTGCGCTGGTCGTAAGCAACATAGCCCGTCGAGGCGTCACCCGATCATGGAAGATCGGGCGCCCCGCGATGGTCGACTTTGCCGATGAAACAGCGCCAGATGGCTCATTGCAGATCGCGGCAGGCATTGTATATCGTGCGTGTCACCTGTTGGGACTCGGGTGAATCCACATTTGCGTTGTACTGAAGGTATTCTTCCTGCGTGTAATTGGCTTCCAGCTTCTCCAATGTGCAGGTGCAGTAGGGCTGGTTCCCATCGCTGACGCCGAGGCAGGCGTCCAGATAGTTGCTGCGAATGGTCTCGTCGTAGTGGAGCCCGATGTCCTTGGCAGGTGCCTGGGTGGTCGGCGAAGGACTGGTTTGGACGCTGGTCGGTGCTGGGTCTGCCGGTGGCGGGGTACTGGTCGCCGTCGTGGTCGGCGTGCCGTCGCCTGTCAGCATGACGGCGAGGGTAGTGCCGGCGACGACGAGTAGTCCGATGGCCGCTACGAGGGCGAGACGTAGCCGTCTAGTCGGAACCCGGCGTTGCGGTGGCGCGGCTGATGGGATGCGGGGCGCCAGCGGTGGTGTTAGGGGAGGCCGCCAGACCGCGAGCGGGTCGTCGTAGCGGACTGCCTGGTCGGGTAGATCGGGTACCGTTGCCCACGGGTTTTCAGCTGTCGTTATCTGGGCTGTCGGGGGTGCGGCGGGGGGCACGGGTTCGTGGCGGTGGACGGGCAGCGCGATCTGGCCGGCAGCCTGTCGAATGTTGTCGTCTATCCGGACCGGAACGGTCGCCCTAGCAAGCCAGTCTGGACCATAGGCGCGGCCGGCGTTGGCGAGTTCGAGCGCAAACATGTGGGCGGAGGAATGGCGGTCGATCGGGTTCTTCGCCAATGCTTTCAAGACCACGGATGCGATGGGTTCGGGCACGCCTCGCAGCGGCGGGGGTGGTGCGGTCAGATGCTGTTGCCACAGGGTGGGTAGCGGCAGTTTCGGGTCGAATGGCGGCCTGCCTGCGAGAAGCTGGTAGAGAACGATCCCCAGCGCGTAGAGATCGGTGCCTGGTCCTACTCGGCCGTTGTTGATGATTTCTGGTGCCATGTACATCGGTGTTCCGGCGAGTACGCTGGCTGTGGCTGCCGAGCCTTCGAAAATTTTGGCGATGCCGAAGTCGGTGACCTTCACCGCCCCGTCGTCGTCGAACAGGATGTTGTCAGCCTTGATATCGCGGTGGAGCACACCTTTGCTGTGGGCATGCGCCAGCGCCGCGGCGACGGCGAGTCCGATCGCGCAGGCGGCTTCTGGAAGCATGCTGGCACGACGGCGGGTAAGCGTACCGCCGCCGAGGTGCTCCATCACGATCAGACAGAGTTCGTCGGCTTCCAGATAGTCATGGACCCGGACGATGTGCGGATGATCGAGTCCGGCGAGTACCCGGGCCTCGGCGGCAAACCTGTCCGTCAGGTCGTCCGCCCCAGCCGCCGACATGATCTTAACGGCGACAGGCCGGGCCATCCGACGGTGCTGCGCGGCGAGTACGAGCCCGAAAGCACCCGATCCCAGCAGATCACCCAGTTCGTATCCAGGTAGCGCTGCAGCTACCCGCCCCCGATCAACGATCACGCCGATCCGTGCCCCCCAACCAGGCTCGATGTGCCACCGATCAGCATAATCACGCACAGATTCACCCGTTGGCAGGCAACGGTGCCTGTCCACGTCCTCGGCCGCCGGGTCGGCAAAATCCCCGTCCCGGGTGCTGGTGGCAGGTGGGCGTGGCTCTCCAAGCGGTGACGCCGGTGCGGTTGGTGTCGGCGAGCCGGGTCAGCCACTGCCCATCCCGGTAGAAGGCGTGCGCAGGCAGGCTGACTCCCAGACCTTTGCCGATCGCCAGGGCCGCGTCCAGGTCCTCGAGACAAACGTAGATGATCTTGAAGGGTGTGTCCTGACGGGCGTCCGTGTGACACGCCTGCTGGTAGGCGACGGAGCCATCCCGTGCGATGAGGGCTTGGTCCTCGGGCGTGAGCGGGTCCCAGACCCCTGCCTGATCGCCTGCGGCTCCGCGGGCGATTGCTCTGTCGAGCCAGGCGCGTGCCTCCCCGATAATTAGGGCTGGCGCGACGCCTGCGTGACCGTACCGGCAGGCGAAGCCCTCGCTTGTACCAGGCCTGAGATCGCTAGTATCACTGCGTCCAGGGGGCATCGGGGGGATTCCACGTGATGTGTGTTCGCTGTCGTGGTCGACGTACTCCGGGCCTCCCGGTGTGATCGTCAACGAGAGTCGGGTGGCGGCAGCGCTTCCCGACTACGAACTGGGCGCCCAGCTGGGACAGGGCGCGTTCGGGCTGGTGCTCGCGGGCCGGCACCGTGAACTACATCGCGATGTCGCCATCAAGATTCTTTCCGGTGGGCCGGAAGAGACCGCTGGTTACGGCCGTGCCGAGGCGCGGCTTCTCGCGGCCTTGGACCATCCCCATATCGTCCGGATCTACCACGCGGTTGCTACCGACGATCTCCATCTGATCGTGATGGAACTGCTGGCAGGGGGGACACTCACCCGCCGCCGGGCGGACATGACGGGCGAGACGGCTTGTGCGGTCGGGCTGGCGGTGGCTACGGCTCTGTCCGCCGCGCACGCCCGGGGGGTGCTGCACCGGGACATCAAACCCGACAACATCCTGTTCGATGCCACCGGCCTGCTGAAGGTCACCGACTTCGGGATCGCCAAGATGATGGAGGGGACGGCGACCACCGCCAGCGCGGTGATCGGCACTCCCCGGTACATGGCCCCCGAACAACTCCTCGGCACCCGCCTGGGCCCGGCCACGGATCTGTACGCCCTGGGAGTGCTGCTTTACGAGTTGCTCACCGGAGCTCCGCCGTTCGCGCTGGCGCTGCCCGCCCCCGTACTGATCCACCACCATCTCCACGTGCGCCCCGAACCCCCAGCCGGGGTGCCCGGCCCATTGGCCGACGTAGTGATGCGCACGCTGGCCAAGGACCCCGCAGATCGTCCCGGCTCCGCGCGGGCGTTCGCTCGGGAGTTGACGCAGGCTGCCGCCGAGGCCTACGGGCCGGGGTGGACCAGCCAGACAGGGATTGCGCTACGGTTCGATGACGACATCCGAGCCCTTGCCGAAGCCACCACCCCCGCCGTGGCGGTCCCGACAATGCCAACATCACCACCACCACCAGTGCCGGCACCACCGGCACCGGCACCGGCGAGTATTGATGAGCTGCCCACTCGGTGGGCCGCCCCGCAACCGTCCGCGCCCTCCCAGAGGGGAGCAGACGCGGGTGCCGCCCGACCGACGCAGCGAGCCGGACAGGCGGTACCGATCTGGCTGCGGCGACGTCTTCCCCTCGCCGCGGTGGGACTCCTGATCCTCGTGACCGTCGTCATCCTCGCTCTCAGCCGAAGCGGGAAGCAGCCCGGTGTCCCATCGGCTTCTGAAGGTTCCGGCTCGACAGCGTCCACGAACTCCCGAACTCTCGGCGCTCCGCTCGCCGGTCACACCAGCACCGTGCGTGCAGTGGCGTTCTCACCGGATGGGCGCATCCTTGCCAGCGCCAGCGACGACGAGCCCGTGCGACTGTGGGACGTCACCGACCCGGGCGACGCCCGTCCTCTCGACGCATCCCTGACCGGGCACAGCGGCTGGGTGCATTCGGTGGCGTTCTCGCCGGATGGGCATACCCTTGCCAGCGCCGGCGACGACCACACGGTGCGGCTGTGGAACGTCACCGATCCGGCCAACGCTCATCCCCTTGGCGCTCCCCTCACCGGCCACACCAGCACGGTGTGGGCCGTGGCCTTCTCCCCGGATGGACGGATCCTCGCCAGCGCCGGCAATGACGAGACCGTGACCCTGTGGGACGTCGCTGATCCAGCCCAGGCCCGTCCTCTCGACGTCATCAGTGAAACTCGTGCGGTGCGCTCGGTCGCCTTTTCGCCGGATGGACGCATCCTCGCCAGCGCCGGCGATGACGGGACGGCGTCCCTGTGGAACGTCGCTGATCCAACCAACCCGCGTCCTCTTGGCACGCCCCTCGCCGGCCACACCAATACGGTGTGGGTAGTGGCGTTCTCGCCGAATGGGCATACCCTTGCCAGCGCCGGCGACGACCACACGGTGCGGCTGTGGAACGTCACCGATCCGGCCAACGCCCATCCCCTTGGCGCTCCCCTCACCGGCCACACCAGCACAGTGCGCTCGGTGGCGTTCTCCTCAGACAGCCGTACCCTCGCCAGTGGCAGTGACGATCACACAGTGCGGTTGTGGGACGTCATTGATCCGGCCAACGCCCATCCCCGCGGCGCCTCCTTGACCGGCCACAGCAGTTGGGTGCGTTCGGTGGCGTTCGCCCCGGATGGGCGTACCCTCGCCAGTGGCAGTGACGATCACACGATGCGGCTGTGGGATGTGACTTCGTGAGGCGCTGACGGCGGCTCCGCCGTGTCTGGTCATCACCGTGGCTCGGTCGTCACCGACCTCCCACACGGTGCTCGGCGTGTACGTCAGGGCTCGCTGCCCAACGATGCGTCGGAGACGCTGCTGGTCAGGGAACCAGCGGGACCCTCCGGGCCGCGGGACCCGTCAGCCGTAGCCAGCCCGCATCCACATGGCTGTCTCACACCAGTCTGACGGAGAGGGGAACGGCACCCAGCGCCCCTCCGTCACATCGGACGGCCAGCCCAGCACTCTTTAAGATCAACTACGCTAGCAGTGTTGGGAAGGTCCGACGACAGTAGCGGGCACCGGGTCGAGTCACGTTGTCGCGATCCAGCAGGTCAGGTGAATGTCGGATTCTTCGATCTGGGGTAGCGGTTCCGGGGCAGGCTGCTTGGTGAGGCCGAGCTGGTCGGCTAGTTCGGATAGGCGATCGACGCGGGCCTTCGGGTGTGCGTCGCTGATCAGGACTTTGCGGATTTCGGTTTGGATGCGAGGGCTGTAGGGGGCTTCGAGGCGATCGACCAGGTCGTCTTGGTGGTCGAGGTGGGTGCCGTGGCGACGGACTAGGGCGGCGGCGTCGCGCATGGGCTTGGGGATGTTGACCTGGTAGTTGGCGGGGTCGGTGTTGCGGGTCCAGGCCTCGTAGATGTGGCGGCGGGCGTGTTCCCAGGCACCGAAGACGGCCTGCCTCAGCGGTTCGGGCAGGTCGACGGGCGTGGTCTCGTCGAGGGGGTCTGCGGCGGAGAGGCAGGAGAGGGTGTCGTCGACGATTTCAACGTTGCCGTCCTGGTCGCGCTGGACGTCGAGCGCGGCGGTGAGGGGGACGTAGCGGAACCAGGGGCGGGGATGGTCTCCGATCCGGGCACAGAAGATCAAACCTGGCTGGGTCCCACCCGCAGGTCCGCCGCTGCTTCCGGTGGCCACACCGCCTGCCGCCTGAGTCCGGATGAAGCCGGTGCCGCTGCCCCAGGGGAGGCCGAGGACGGCGTCGGCGAAGGTCGGGCTGGCCATGGCCTTTCGGAGGCGGCGGCGGTATTCCTCACCGGAGAGCGAGGATGCGCCACCCGATTCGAACAGGGTGGCGTCTTCGTGGCGGAGGCGGTCGATCTCGTCGCGGGCCTCGGTGAGGTTGACCTCGTAGCCCTTGAAGCCGGGGAGGACCTCACCAACGCCGGTCGCCGCGGCGGCCTGCTTGAGCTTGCGCTGAAGACGTTCCTCCAGGCCGAGAAGCCGCTCGAGTTGTTCGTCGGGGAAGAAGCAGCGCAGGAAGACTTCGGCGTGTTCGGAACCGATGCGGTCGATGCGGCCGTGGCGCTGGACCAGGCGCATCGGGTTCCAGGGCAGGTCGTAGTTGATGATGTTCCGGGCCTGCTGAAGGTTGACACCCTCGGCGAGGACATCGGTGGCGACAATCATGTCGTAGAGGTCAGGCTCACCGCCGGTCCCGGCGGTGCGCGGCGCGAAGCCGGTGATGACGCTGGCACGGCCGACTCGGTCGGGGCCGGCGGCTGTGGCGACCCGGCCGCGGTAGGCGGCGAGGCGGTCATCCGTGGCGATCGCGGCGGTGAGCCGGTCGTGGACGAGCCTGACGGTGTCGGAGTAGTAGGAGAAGATCAGGACCTTGCGCTTGTCGCGGGTGTTCTGTTCGCCGATGCCCTGCGCCGCCGCCTCGGCGGCGATCGTAGCGAGCTGTTCGACGAGCACGTCAATCTTCGGGTCGATGCCTGCCTGGTAGGGGACGTCAGCGCCGGGCTCGGTCGCGTGGGCAGCGACGTCCTGATGAAAGGCGACCAGCAGCGCCAGGTCCGCCTCGACGGCAGCGGTCAGCGCGGCCACGTCGTAGAGCGTGGCGTCGGCGACGCGGTCGGCCGCTTCCTCGCTGAGCGACTCCAGGAACTCGTCGATGTCGTCGGTGTCCGAGGCCGCCCATTCACGCAACGCCTCGCCGGTCATGACCTTGCCCTGGTCGAGCGCGTGCAGGAAGAACTGGTGACTCTTGATCATCTTGTCGACGGTCCGTCCGAAGGCGTAGGCCGACGACTCGAACCGTTTGAGCAGTGCGGAGCGAAGCAGACCGGCGTTCTGCTGCTCGTACTGCTCCTCCGTCGCGTCACCGAGGCGGAATCGCGACGGGACATAGCGGGCCAGGGTGAGGACCTTGCCCGGGTCGTCGAGGTAGACCGCATGCGGTTCGCCCTCGTCGTCGGGGAGGTTGGCGCCCAGCGCGGTTGCCAGCCGGTCGAACATCCCCGGCAGGGCCTCGTCGAGGTTGTAGTCGACACGGCGCACCCGCGGAGTCGGGAAGGCGATCTGTCGTTCAATGCCTCGGATCCGCACGGTGTCGCCGACGTAGTGATGGCGGACGAAGCGGCGAGTCCGGCGGACCGCGACCTTGTCGAGCACGTCGAACAGATGCTCCGGTGACAGATCGTCTGGGTTCATGCGCATCGCCCGATCGAAGTAGGCCTTCAACGAGGGCACGCCGCTGTCGGCGAACGTCGCGTCGTTCGTGACGAAGTACGAGATCAGGTTGTACAGGTCGTACAGGCTGTTGTTGACCGGTGTCGCCGTCAGCAGCACCAGCCGTTTGGGCACTTTTCCCGTCAGCAGCAACCGCATCGCCTCGGCGCGCTGGGTCCCGAGGCTGCGTAGCGCGTGTGCCTCGTCGACGATGACCAACGCGTAGGCGTCCGGGTGCTGCAGGGCCGCGCCCTGCTGGCCGGCGGCCGGCATGCCGCGGGTGAGCTCCTCGTAGGAGACGGTGTCGGCCGGGAGGTTCGTCTCCCGCAGGAACGGTTTCCAGGTCGAGTCCCGCAGCGTCGCCGGCGCGACGACCAGGGCCTTCTGCCGGTTGAGGATCACCGCTTCGTGGAGCAGTTCGCCAGCGATGTACGTCTTCCCGAGGCCGACCTCATCGGCAATGATCACACCTTGGAGGTGGTCGAGGATCCGCTGTGCCCGCCACACCCCGTCCGCCTGGAAGTCCGTCAGCCCCAGGTTCGACCGGCGTGGATCGGACTGCTCGGCGGCCACGTCCACGCCATAGAGCTCGTGGAGCATCCGTAGGAACACATCCCATGGCCGGTGCGGCTCGAACCGTGACTCGTAGATCGCCGCTAGGTCGAACGGCGCTGACGCCGCCCATGCCTCCTCGAACCATTCCCGCACCGCCGCGACGGTCTCCGGCTGGTACTGGCCGAGGTTGAGCTCCTTGTTCAGCGCCAGCCCGGCATAGGTGAAGTTGCTCGACCCGGCGATCACGCCGGCATACGGGCCCTCAACGATGAACGCCTTGCCGTGCAGGAACCCGGCTTCGTAGCGGCGGACCTCGACGTTTCCGGTGCGCAGCCAGCGGACCAGCCGGCGGGCCTGGGTGTCCGCCTCCATCGTGAAGCCGAGCAGGTCACGGTCCTGCGACAGCCGACGCAGATGCCCTTCCATCGCCCGGCGCATCCGCTGTTGCTCACCCCGACGACCTGTCCGAGTCCCGAGGGGTCGCGCCGTGGGGCGGTCCTGACCTGGCTCAGCGCCCAGCAGTAGGCGTACCGGCCCGAACTGTTCCAGTTCGTCCGCCAGCAGGCCGAACCCGCCCGGGTTGAAGTAGGCCGACGCGATAGACACGCCGGGCACCTGGACGAGGTGCTGCCGCATCCCGCCGAGGAGCGTGTTGATCGCATCGGCGACCCGCTCCGTGGCGCCAGGTCGGTTAGTTGCGAAGGTGGGCTGAAAACCTCCCAGTGTGGTCACGTGGCCTTCCTCGTAGCCCAGGAGTCGAAGTGGTGGAGCGTCGCGGCGAGGGCGTCCACGTGGCCCCAACCCCGGTGGAACGTCTCGAAGATGTGCTCGACGGCCGCCCGGCCGAGGCCGTAGAGCAGCGCGACAACCGCGTCTAGTTCGGCGATGAGGTCGACCTTTTCGCTGGCCGTACGTACGGACCCGACTGGTACACCGACCTCTCTGGCCCAGGCGGCGTAGCGGTGATCCACCGCCGCGAGCCTGCCCGCTATCTCGACGGCGCGGCGGCGTAGCGGATCGTCGGCGGCGGGCCTCGGGATCGGCAGCGACGACATGATCCCCGCGGTGAAGTGCAACTCGACGTAGCGGCGGGAGTACCAGTCCAGGATCCGGCTGGACAGGACACCCAGCAGGTAAGCCTCATCGGCAGCGGTCCCGGCACGGCGGAGGAGGTATGGGGCCGAGTGAACGGTGGTGGTCCCACCGGGCACGAGCGCGACGATTGCCGTCCGAGAGTCCACGGCTCGGGCGGTGTCCCGGAAGACTATGCGCGGGTGTTTGGCCGGCAGAGTCTCGGGGTCCGCAGCCCAGGCGGTGGGCATCCCGAACATGGCGCTGTCGGACTTCCTGACCTGCTTCCGGCGCCGTGGTTGCAAGTAGGCGTAGACGTCGGTGGACTTCGCGTACGCGTACGGCAGACCGAAGTAGGGATCCCACAGGTGGAACGACCGCACGGTCAGCACTGGCATGTCACCGCGCGGGTGGTCCAGGTCGAAGTCGAACAGCTCCTTGTTGCCGGTCGAGTGAAGCTCGCGGAGCGGCACGAAGTGCCAGTCGCCCGGAGTGTCGAGCCGCGGGTGGGAGCGCAGCGTGAGGAAGACATCGAGGCTGGCCGGCGTCGGCAGCACTGGGAACGCGGCGTCCTCGGACCAGGACACGAAGGCACCGGCCTCGATGACATGCCCGGTCCGGTGAGCAGCACCGTCGAACTCGGTCAGCGAGAAGAACGGGCCACGCAGCTCCACGGTACGAGGATGGGCTCGGCCCTTTACCAGCGTCGTAAGCCCGATTGTGTACTGCGGGTGCACCTCGTCGAATACCCACCGGCGGCTGTTGACCAGCATCGTGACGGTCGCAAACGCGCCGTTCTCAAGGACTGTGTGCCGGAGTTTAGTGCCGCCTTTGCCACCGAGGATCGTGCGCGGCAGGACGACGCCGACCCGTCCGCCGGGCCGCAGTACCTGCCAGAATCGCCAAGCGAAGGCAAGTGACAGTTCGGTGTCGGTCGCGGCCCGCAGCCCGGGGAACGGCCCCTTTGCCAGCAGATCCTTCAGGTCCTGCACGGCCGTGACCTCGGTCTCGTACTCGGCCTGGAGATCCGGCCGCTCGCGCCGGTACTTGGCGATCGCGGCGTCTCGCTGCTTCTGCGGCATCGAAGCGAGGCCGGGGAACCGAAGGCCCCACCACTGGTCCTGCTCGACCTTGACCTTCTCCCACGGCGGGTTGCCGATCAGCACGTCGAACCCCGGCCGCTCCCGCAGGAACACCTCCGGGAAGCGCAGCGGGAAATGCGCGACCCCGAGCTTCGCTACCGCGTCGCGGACCTGGTCGGTGTGGCCCATCTCGATCGCCTGCTCCGGCGTTACCAGGGACACTCCAATTCCCAGCCGGACCGCGATCATCGTGTCGAACAGAGCCTGGGCGTCGGCCGCCGCCTTCAGCGCCGCGGCGTAAGCGAGAGCGGCCTCTTGGACCTCCTGCTTGGTGGCCTCCAATGTCCGCGCGACCCGCGCCAGCTGCTCGCCCGCCTCATGTAGCGTCTCCCGAATCGCGTCCTCATAGAAGCTCTTGACCCCCACACCCTCGGCGCTCGGGTCGAGGGTGGCGACCACCTCGTCGATCGTGCCGATGCCCGTGAGGCTGTTGCCAACAATCAGCCCGTGGTCGAGCGACGACATCGGCAGTCCGGGAACGAAGGTGTGGATCCAGACAGCCAGCCTGGCCAGCTCGACTGCCATCAGGTTCAAGTCCAGTCCGTAGATGCAACGCCTGGCGATCTGCCGCCGCAACAACGACGACGTCTCGACTTCGACCTCCACGGCCGAGGTTCCCAGCGCATCACGGGCTGCCTGCGCCAACCGCGCCAGCTCATCTCCAACCGCGGCGATCGGCCTGTCGCTGAGGAAGGCGGTGAACCGCGTCTCGATCCGGTCAATCGCCGCGATCAGGAAATGGCCCGATCCCATCGCCAGGTCCGCGACCCGGAAGTCGAAGAAACTCTCGCCGGCCGCCGCGTCGTCGCCAGCGTCCAGGAGCGTCCTGACTCGGTGGAGGTGCTCCTTGATCGCAGGCTCGAGAGCGGTGTCCAGCAGATGCTCGACTGCGAACGACTTGGTGAAATACGAGCCCGTAGCCTTGCGCTTACCCGAACGATTGTGGGAGTAGACCTCACCGGCCTTGACCCTTATGAGATCCCGTTCACCGGCTGGGACGTAGCTTCCCTCGCTGTTGATCGTGAGCGGCGACGACGCGATCGACAGCGACGACTCAAGCAAGCCCTCGTAAAGGGTACCGAACTCGCGGACGGACAGGGAACGGAAGTCAACCGGGCCTTGCGTGCCGTCCGGTCCCGTGTCGACGAGCAGAGCACGTAGGGCGGGGCCGAACTCGGCGTCGGTCAGCTGCGTCTTGCGCAGCGCGGCACCGGACGGGCTGGTGCGCGGATCGTGGGTGAACAGACCGCCGTTGTAGGCCGGGACGTCCCAGCCGGTGTTGCCGCTGTCGACGGCTTTCCAAACGGCCTGCATGTCGTCCCAGAGCGAGGTCGCCTCGCGGTCGAAGACCAGCTTGGGCTCGTCGGCGAACATCTTCGCGAGCGTCTTAAGAGCGTGCCGGTCGTAGCTACGGTTCCGGCCGTACGGAAGCAGCGCCCGGTCCTCGGCGTATGCGACGAACAGCAGCCGGAACAGGACCATCAGGGTGCGGTGGTAGGCCTCCTGAAGGTCAGCCTCGCTGGTCGCGCGCATCTGCCGGGCGATTGCGACGGCGAGGCCGGGCACGACCTCCGTGTAGACCCGCTCGCGTAGGCGGCTGCCGAGATCGGCGGCGAAGTTCGCCGAGTCGCGAAGGATCTCGGTGACGGAGCCCTCGGAGGCGAGCGCTGTCGGCGAGAACAGCAGGTACAGGAAGGCGGCGTGCTCGGCAGAGAGCACGTCCAGATCGAGCTCGGTGAAGGTCTCGCCCTGACTCTTGCGTCCGACGCCGATGGTCGGGTTGACCGGGTGCAGCCGGATCTGGCTGCCACGCAGCACGATGACCCAGGGCAGGTTCTCCCGTGCGGCCACCGAGATCGCGTGTAACACCGGCGAGACCGCGCCGAACCGCGGTGACGGCCGGTCGAACATCTCCCCAGCTTCAAGGAGCACCGCGATCGCCCGCGACGTCCCCTGATGCGTCAACAGCGTCGCGGTGGAACCGCGCTCTGTCGTGCCGTAACCCAACGCCCGGATCAGCGCCATACCCCGCAGGCCGAGCAGCGGCCGGGCCACCTGACCGGCCTCAGCCCACGACTTACCTTCCGGGACACCATTGCGGAGTTGGTGCTCCGCAAACAGGCCGCGGTTGTCCAGCCCTGAAATTCCCTGCCCGTCACTGATCGCGGCCAGCAGCCGCTCGAGCTTGCGCTGGGCGTCGTGCCGGTTGGGCTCCCGCAACGCTGCCGCGCACACCCGGTCGAGTTGGCCGGGGTCCAGTGACATGAGCGGGTTCTCGACGATCCCGCAGGTGGCCGCTTTCGTCGCGGTGCCCTCATCGTAGAGCGCAACCAGCAGGACCGGTGACGCCCGGCTGCCCTGCCGCAGCTTCCACAGCAGGCGCAGGTCTGGAATCCTCGGCGGACCCGCAGGGCTGACCGCGACCGCTACCTCAAGCGCCGCGTCACCGTTTCCGAACAGGAACCGCTTGGTGACGAGCTCGCGCGGTGCGCCGGCCGGCGCGGCCCACTCCCGCTCCTCGGCATCGGCGTCTTCCAGGAACCGTTCCACCGCGTCTGCGAGCACGCCCCGCGCCCCATCTCCCCGAGGCGGGATCGCCTGTCGCGCCCACCAGGCGCCGCTCCCCCGACCAGCCCCACCCGCGTCAATAGCGGAGGCAAGCTCGCGCCGACAGCAGGATCTCAAACTACCGCGACCCAGACATCAGGATCACCACACTTGACTCAAAGCCCAACAAAAAGCTGATCGCGAGTGAACTGCTGCGCGCATCGGCCACTCTTCGGAAGATTGATGGCGCGACAGCCGACGAGACGGTCCGGTTCGGGCTGGACGGCGGGACTGTGTCGCCAACGCGCGGACGCATGACGGTCCGTTGTTGGAGAGATGTGCCAGCCGGTGCCAGAGTAGGTCGCCGTGGGTGAAGATGTGATCACAGGGGTGGCGTGGTGCTGCGGGATGCTGATGTCCGAAGAGTCCTTCTGGGTGGTCTCGCTCCTCACCTCGACGCGGACACCCTCGTGGTCGACGAGCTCGACTTGTGCGGACTGACCCGGGTAGATGTCGCGGTCATCAACGGCCATCTGTCTGGCTTCGAGATCAAGGGCTCCACGGACACACTGCGTCGGCTGCCCGGCCAGGTCGCCGTCTACTCTCGGGTGCTCGACTTCGCTGAGCTGGTCGTGGCCGAGAACCACTACGAGCGCGCCCTGGATCTCCTTCCGGCCTGGTGGGGCGTCCGCATAGCCTCCGGAATCGAGCAGGTGCGTCTCGACAGCGCGCGCCCACCTCAACCGAACGACACGGTCGATCCGGGAGCGCTCGTACAGCTGCTGTGGCGGGACGAGGCTCTCGCCGAGCTCGCGGTGCGCGGCCTGGATCGCGGGGTCCGGTCCAAGCCCCGGTGGATCATCTGGGAGCGTCTCGCCGCCGAGGTCCCTCTCGAGGAGCTGAAGACCGCGGTGCGCACCCGACTCAAGGGCCGAACAGGCTGGCGAGCTGCTCGCTGACCGTCGTCAAATGGTGCAGGGTTCCGTACCGGCGCCAGGTCTTCCCGTTCCCGCCCTTCGCGCCCTTGGCTACCCCCTCGATCCAGAGGTCGGCAGGACAATGCTCCCGCCCGGCGAAGTGGGGCGAGGTATGAAGCAGGTCGGCCACCGGGTTCATCGCGGCTGCACCTATGCCCTCTCCGCTGCGGCCCCGGAACAACGCGGCGCTCCGGCCGATGATCCACTGGCCGTCACTCGTGTAGCGCAGTGAGGCCTTCTGGGGAGCCCATGGCGGAGGTGGGTCGGCGTCCGCATCCGGGTTGGCAACGGCATAGTCGCCGAATGCTGGAGGCAGGTCGGGCAGGCTTGCCACGAGTTCGCGGTAGGCAGCCCACTCCGTCCGTTCGATGAGCGAGAGGCCGTCGGGCGCTTGCGACAGACTCGCGGGGAAGGCCGTGCCCGCGACCGTGGCACTGCGCCAACTGTGGGGATACGGAAGGTCAAGCAGCTCGGATCTGAACGCGGCCGATAGTTGGCCAGGGCTGCCCTGGCTGTGTGTGCCCAGGTCCAAGACGAGGTCGACCTCGCCAGGTGGGACCCGCAGAAGCGCTAGGAGCTCCGCCAGTCTGGCCCCGCCGTCGATGGAGGGCCACTCGTCCGGGGGCAGTCGGAGGCAGACGCCCAGCCCGTGTCGGTGGTGCAGCTCGGCGACGGCCGCGTTGTAGAGACCGGGTCGTTTCAGGGACGTCGTGGGGATGGGATCAAGGCCGAACTGCGTGAGGTCGTCGACAAAGGCCTCAAGCGGGTGGCTGCCGGCACCCGACTGCTCGTCCTGGAAGTACCGGAGATCGATGAACACCGGCCCGGTCCAACTGTCAGCGATGCCCTGGACCAGGCCATCAAGGTGCTTGCCGACAGTCGTCTTCGGTTCCTTCGTCTTGAACTCTGTCGGCACCGGCGGGACCACCAGCATGGGGAACATCCCCGAGCGCGTCTGGGAGGGCACCTCCCGGAGAGCTTCCCGCTCGCCACTTCTCGCCAGCAGGATCGGCACATAACGCAGGCCACCAGCCACCAGGAGATCTCCCGTCACGTTCAGGTATCAGGATCACTCAACCGGTAACACCATCTCATACCTTCAGCGACAGGACTGCCACTTTGTGGTACTTGGACAGCAGCTTGCTCTACGACACGGGCCAGCGTGTTACTGCCGGTGGGCGAGTCCTCCCCATGCTCGTGGGGGGTGATCCGGCGCCCTACCGGGCCTACCCGAATGACCTGGAGTCCTCCCCACGCTCGCGGGGGGGTAATCCAAAGCCCGAAAGGCAGGATCTCAGAACGGCGTCTGGAGACACCGAACGACTGGTAATAGCGTCTTTCGTGGTCGGTCTGGTGCGGGCGGTAGGGTGATCGTGCCGTTGGGGCACGTGTGGACTGGGGGGTCCGATGCCGACGACCTACTACCTCGCCTGGTGGAACCTGGAGAACCTCTTCGACGAGGAGAACTCACCCCGGCGGACCGAGAAACTCACCCGCACCCTCGGTGACGACCTCGCCGGTTGGACGCCGCAGCTCCGCGACCGCAAGGTCTCCCAGCTGGCGTCGGTGATCGCGCAGATGAACGGCGGTGCGGGCCCGGATCTGCTCGGGGTGTGCGAGGTGGAGAACCGGTTCGTCCTCGAGCTCCTCGCCGCCGCGGTCGCCGACCGGCTCGGTGGGCGGCGCTACGAGATCGTGCACGCCGACACCGACGATGCCCGCGGGATCGACGTCGCGTTCCTCTACGACCCGACCCTGCTGACCGCCCCGGCGGGGCAGGTCTTCTTCCACGTGGTGATGCGCCGCAACGCCACCCGCGAAATCGTCCAGGTCAACTTCCAGACCCACACCGGGCGGACGTGGGCGGTGTTCGGGAACCACTGGCCGTCGCGGTCCGGCGGGCAGTACGAGTCCGCCGGCTACCGGGCCATCGCCGGGGAGACCCTGGCCTACTTCCACCAGCGGGTCCGTGAGGAACACGGCCAGGACACCGCCGCGCTGGCGATGGGTGACTTCAACGACGAACCGTTCGACACCTCCCTCGTCGCCCACGCCCTCTCGACCCGGCAGGCCGTCCGGGTGATCAACGCGGACACGCCAAGGTTCTGGAACCTGATGTGGCCCGCCGCCGGCACCCCGGAGGGCACGTTCTACTTCCAGAACGAACCGAACCTGCTCGACCAGTTCCTCGTCAACGCGAACATGGCCCGCCCCACCAGCCCCCTGCACGCCAACCCCGACAGCGTGCGGATCCTGCGGTTCCCCGAGCTGGTCCACACCGGCGACTACCCCCGACCCCGCCCCTTCGGTGGGATGGGCGCCGCTGTCGATGAGACCGGCTACTCCGACCACTTCCCCATCGGGATGACCGTCACCGAAATCGACTGACCTCCGGGGCCGCCGTCACGCTCGTGGTGATCGGCTTCTGCTCATCGCAGGTTCCTCTGGTCAGGGACCACGATCGGCGCGGGCCTTCCCTCAAGGGCGGAACGTTTGGTGATGCCGGTCACTCGTGGGCGAGGGTGTCGTTTCACTCTGGGGGCAGTCCAGCCTCATGAGCCACCCAAGGGTTCTCCACAATCCAGATGTGGTGCTCCCACGGGGGAAGCCTTCCCGTCATGTTTAACGGAGCTGGACGGCTGCGGCGGACCGGTCCGGACCGTCACCCGATACGGTACGGAATACATCGTGGATACACGGTCCGCGGGTAAGAACGGGGAATACTCATGGCGCAGAAGACCATCGTTTCGCTGATCGACGATCTCAGCGGAGAGACCGCCGACGAGACGATCCGGTTCGGGTTGGACGGCGCGCAGTACGAGATCGACCTGTCAGAGACGAACGCCACAAAGCTGCGGGAGGCGCTGGCCTCGTTCGTGTCGGCGAGCCGCCGTTCCGGTGGCCGCGCGGGCAGCGGACGGCGCGGCCCGCGCGGCGCTTCGCCGCGCTCGGCGTCTACCGAGCGCACCGCGGAGATCCGCGAGTGGGCGCGCAGCAACGGCTACACGGTGAGCGACCGGGGTCGTATCGCGTCGACCGTCGTCGAAGCATTCGACCAGGCTCACTAGACACGCCAGCTCGGGGTGGTGGTTGTGCATCACCCCGAGGACGCCACGCGACGCTCGGACCCCGAAACTGCGGGTTATGCGGTTCGCCGGCGGACCGGCCGGCGTGGTCACGGCCGTGAGTGAGAGGGAGGTACGCCGGGCCGAGCCCCCGCGGTGGCCCGGCGCCTGACCACCGTAGGCCGCGCAGGAAGGCCGTGGTGTTGACCTTCCGTGAACGGATCATCTCCGGATCGAACGGCATGCCCGTGAGACGACGGCTCGGCAGTGGGCGGCGGAGAGCAGGGTGACCGTCTGCCAGCTGTGGCCGGCCGAGGTCCCGGGGCGGACGCGGCTGGTCACGGCCGTCGGACCTGCGTCGCCATAGGTCCCACCGGCCGGGTGCCCGCGGCGTGCCGCGGGCACCATCCCGCGGTGTTCCGGGACGCGGGCAAGCGCGCCGTACACGTTGACCTCGGCGTCGGTCGGGCGATCCGGCCCGCTGGTGTCGTCGGGCCGCCAGCGGTGCACGGGCTGCACCCCGGGCTCGACCAGGTCGAGGCCGTCGAAGAACCGCGCGACCTCACTGCGGCTGCGGACCGTGGCGGGGATGCCCTGGCTCCGGTAGACCTCGACGGCACGCGCCCTGCACTCGGCGGAGGGGGTGTGGGTCGAGCGCTCCGGGCTGCGTCACGCTCAGGAGGCGCGGCTGCCGCTGTATGAACGGCAACGGCAACCGGCCGCTGACGGAAGGCAACGGCGCCCGATAGCTTCATCGTGAACGATTGCGGCGTCCGCAGTCCGACCAGATGGGAGGGACCCGCGTGCCGATCAGGTCGGTGTTCTTCGACGTAGGCGAGACGATCGTGGATGAGTCCCGGGAGTACGGGACGTGGGCGGACTGGCTGGGGGTGCCTCGGCACACGTTCTCCGCGGTGTTCGGCGCTGTGATTGCCCGTGGGCTGGACTACCGGGAGGTATTCGAGGTGTTCCGGGCCGGATTTGACCTCGGGGTGGAGCGCGAGCGGCGCGCGGCGGCCGGGCAACCGGAGTCCTTCGGCGAGGAGGACCTGTACGCCGATGCCCGGCCCTGCCTGGCGGCGTTGCGCGCCGAGGGTCTGCGGGTCGGCCTGGCGGGCAACCAGACCGCCCGCGCCGAAGTCATCCTGCGGGCGTTGGATCTCCCCGTTGACGTGATCGGAACGTCGGGCGGCTGGGGTGTGGAGAAGCCCTCGGTGGAGTTCTTCGAGCGTGTCGTCGCCGAAGCGGGTTGCCCGGCTCGGGAGGTGCTGTACGTCGGTGATCGGATCGACAACGACATCCGTCCCGCGCAGGCTGCCGGCGTGGCGACTGCCCTCATCCGTCGGGGTCCGTGGGGTTACATTCTTGAGGATCCCGCAGTCGAGGATCACTGTCTGTTTCACCTCGACTCGTTGACTGAGCCATTCCCAGCAACGGCCCGTGACGTTCGGTGACCATTGCGCGGTGTGAGTGTCCCCGGGGCTGCGACGACGGAGGCGCGGGGCTCCGATAGGAAGTTGTTCCGACCAAAGAGCAACTCCGAAGGAACCCCGCGCCTCCATGAGTTTCACATACACCGCCGAGTTGCCCCTCGGCGATCACACCGTCTTCCGCCTGGCGGGTCTTCTCGTCGCGGAGCGTCAGCGTCGCGGCACTCGCAACGGCACCCGCACGCTGTCCACGTTGGAACAGGCGGTCATGGTCCTGCGCTGGTTCTGTGACGGCACCAGGACCAGCCGGCTCTTCAAGGATCACGGGGTGTCCCGGTCGGTGGGCTACCGCTACCTGCACGAGGGCATCGCCGTGCTTGCCTGGCAAGCCCCTGACCTGCGCGAAGCGCTGATGCGCGCCAGGATCGCCGGCTACGGCCACCTCATCATCGACGGTACGATCATCGAGACCGACCGGCTGCGCATGCCCGGCCCGACCGAGGGCGTGGACCTGTGGTGGTCCGGCAAGATCTCCAACCACGGCGGCAACATCCAGATCCTCTCGGCCCCCGACGACGGCTGGCCGCTGTGGGTCTCGGACGTCAGGCCCGGCCGCGAGCACGACTCGACCGCGCTGTGCGCCGGAGGCGCGCAGCCGATCCTTGAGGAATGGGCCGCCGACCTGCACGAGGTCCTGTTCGACCTCGGTTACGAAGGGTTGGGTAGCCCGGCCGGACCGCTCGCGACCGCCTACAAGAAGCCCAAGGGCGGCGCCCTCACCGACGAACAGAAGGCGCACAACCGGGTCCACAACGCGCTGCGCGCCGTCGGCGAACGCGCGAACGCGCTGCTCAAGGTCACCTTTCGGCTGCTCCGCAACATCACGATCGACCCCTGGAAGATCGGACTCGTCGCGAAAGCCGCCCTCGTCATCCTCCACACCGAGCACCGCAGGACTGCCTGAACCCCAACACCGCAACACGGAACTGTTGCTACGCAAGGTGACGAATGGTTGCCGGGAAAGGTTCACTGAGCTACCGGATCTGGTGCGCAAGTACAACGAGGCGAACTGACGCTCCACAGGCTGGAGGTCACAATGCTGGTGACAGTGCTCTGATCTGGCCGTCGAGGTGTCGACCGTGCTTGCTGTCTCCCAGGATCTCCGATCACCCCCTCCGTAGCCAGCCCGCATCCACGCGGGTGTCTCACGCCAGTCTGACGGAGAGGGGACGACTATCGAAGGGCGCAGCGCATACTGAAAATTGCGATTTCGGCATGGATTCGGAGGCACAGGGCGGTGCAGGACCAGGTTCGTTCGAGCGGTGAGATGGCGAGCTTGAGAGCGGGAGCGAAGCTTTCTGCCGCGTTGGGGAGTGGGTGGCTTCCGCCTGCCTGGCCGGAGTCGCCGGGCTGGTGCCGGGAAGGCGAGTATGTCTTCGATGCGGTCGCGTGCGAGGTGTGGTCGCGTCCCGCTACGGAGGAGAGAACCGTAGATGATCTACTTGCCTTGCAGTCTGAGGCATACGCCGTTGAGTGGATCCCGAAGGGCACAGGGTTGTTGTATGTGACCTCAGACGTGGCTTCCGTCGATCTTCAGGGTACGTGGTATGCCTTTCCCTATGGCTGGCGGCACAGCTGGCACGCCCGGTTTCCGTACCTGGACGTACACCCCCCTTACGGGTCTCCGGTGCGGCTGAAAGTCGACGAACCACACCGACTGAAGGTTTTGATCGACTACTTGATCGCCGGCGGCCAACACAGCTGATCACCGAGAACACCACTCACCCCCCGTCGATCTCTGCAGCCGGTCGGTTGCTTCGATTTGTCCCGATGTACCCGTTGTGGTGGCTGCCGCTGGCGGCTCGTGGCAATGTTGAGCGACAGCATGGCTACGGAGGTGGGGATGCGGCTGCGGGCCAGGGCCGTCCTGTTCCTTTTCGTGGTGGCGCCGCCCGTGTGTTCCGGGCTGCTCGCTGGTATGCCGTGGACCGCCGCCGCGGCCATGGCCCGAGGGGGCCCCTCGTTGCCGTGGTCGGTGACCGCCACCGCGGTCTGGCTGTTCTGGCTGCTGCTCCTGGCAGGCCTGCTCCTCGAACTCGTCACCGACGGCCGGCAGGTCCTCCCTGGTTTGGAGTCGGTTCAGGCCCTGGCCGCCGGATTGATCGCCGGCGTCCGCACACCCCAGGCCCTGCACGTCTTCACCGTCCCGACAGACGGCGTCCGGTATGAGCCGTTGATCCAGCCCGATGCGCCAGCGCAGGACGAGAACAAGGCAGAACCGCGTCCTGTTTCGGGCCGTCGTCCTGACGCGACTGTTCCGGAATCGCCCCCGGCCGGGCCACCGCCCTTCCTCGCTCCACCCCGGCGCCCCGCGAGTCGTTCCCGGTCAGCGTCAACCATCACGAGGCCCGCGCGCTATCCGCCCGCGCTCACCCGCATCGCCCCGCAAGCCGCCCACACACCGGTGATCCCGCCTCACGTCCTACCGTCGCCCCTCCCAGCACCACGCACTGGATCTGGTCATGGGCCGTCCGGGCCCTCGCAGATGCCTCCTCGCGTCGCGATCGGTGTCGATGACGACAGACAGCCCGTTCTCGCGGACCTGGCCCAGATAGGGCTGGGGGTCCTCAGCGGCCCTGGCGCATACGGAGCGATCCGCGCCCTGCTCGCGGCTGCCCTCACCTGTTCGGTGGACATCGCCGGCCCCTCGCACCGCATCCTCATCACCGCTGCCGATCTCGCGACCCTTGACCTCACCGACCTGGGCCCGGTACCCGAGCTGACCGTAACCGCCGGACTCCACACGGCACTGCGCCACCTGTCCGCGGAGGTGCTCCACCGGGCATGGCTCGCTTCCACCGTCCAGGACGGCACAGGCCCCCCACGTACGCTCGGCGAACTCCGCTCCGCCCTGCCCGAAGAGCACCTCCCCACCCTGCTTCTGGTCAGCACCGATCCTGCGGCACAAGGTCCCGCGCTCGCCGCGTTGCTCTCCCAAGGCGTGGCCTACGGTCTCGGAGCGATCCTCGCAGCACCGCACCCGTCTTCGGGCGCGGTGCACGTGAGCGAGGACGGCACCCTGCCCGCCACAGTCACCACGCTGCGCCGGCTCACCGTTCTGTCCGCGTCGGCGACCACGGCCGTCCTGCGCCAGGTCACCGCCGTCGACCTTGTCCCCGAGGAGGAGACGGACGGGGACACGACCATTCCGCTGCGCGCCTACCTCACCAGCCCGCCGCCTCTACCCGCCCCGGTCCCGCCGCCCACCGTCGAAACGCCAGCCGCTGCGGTACCGGCACGGGCCGAGCCGCGTACGGGACGTCCGGTCCAGCTGTGCCTGTTCGGCCCGCCCCGCATCCTCACCCACGGCGATCTTGTCACCCACGGTCTTCGCGCCCGCGCAATAGAGCTCATGGCCTACCTTGCTCTGCATCCGGACGGCGCCCGCACCGGCACCATGATCGGAGAGCTCCTCCCCGATGCGAGCGACGACACCCGGGCGAAAAACCTGATCTACACCGTCATCGGCTCAGTACGAGAGCTTCTCCGCACGAGGACAGGTCACGACACGACCTGGTTCATCCAACGCACCCACAGCGGCTACCAGCTCGACGACAGTCTCATCGACGTTGATCTCTGGCAGGTTCGTGCCGAGCTCGCCACGGCCGCGAAGACCTCCGACCGGACGCGACGGAGCAGCGCCGTCTCGGCCGCGTTGGAGGTCACCGGCGGCCGACGGTTCCTCGACCAGGTTCCCTGGGAATGGGCCGATACCCACGTCCTCAGCGTCCATCACCAACTCCTGGAAGCCTCCCGACGCCTCGCCACAGACCTCGCCGACAACGACAGAACCGACCAGGCGCTCACCGTTCTGCACGACGCGCTAGCGATCGATCCGTACGCCGAAGACCTCTACCAGCAGCTGCTACGTATCCACGCCCGACGCAACGATCTCCCCGCCCTTCACCGCGCCTACCAGCTACTCCAGACACGCCTCAACGACATCAACGCACATCCCAGCCGCACCACCACGAACCTGTACACAGCCCTCACGCACAGACCCCACCCACATCCATAAGAGCGGCCGACCAGCTCGCAGGAGATGTCTGCCGTTCTTACCCCATGGATGCCTCGTGGCAACCGGTCAAGAGCATCCCTCAGCCGGGCCGGCATCCGCCTCTGCTCCGCACGACAGCAGAGGGTGACGGGGCGAGACGTGATGCTCTTTGTCCCGCGGTACTCCTGCGGCGGGGAGACCGTCTTCCCGGGGTCAGGCCGACCGAGCTTCTGCCGTGATCGTCGCAATCACGATGTGCCTGCCGCCCACTCGTCGCGGCTAATCGCGTAGACATTATTCGCCCGCCATGGACCAACATCGGCAATCTCGCGGAAAGTCATCCCAAGCTTGCGTGCGATCGCGTTCATACCGGCGTTCTCGGGATGGGTCACGGTGATCAGCTCGTCGACGTCGAGCCTGGTGAATCCGAAGTCGAGCGCCGCGCGGATCGCTTCGGTACCGAGGCCCTGGCCCCATCGGTCTCGGCGGATCGACACAGCGACCTCGACACCGGGCCAGCCTTCGCCGTAGAACGTCCCGGCGCGGCCAAGGAACTCGCCTGTCGCTCGGTCCTCGACCGCCCACATGCCATGACCCCGGCGGGCCCAGAGCGCCCGTGCACGCTGAACCAGTCGGATCGTGCCATCGAGCCCGCAGACACCGTCGAGGTAGCGCATCGTTTCCGCATCAGCGTTCATCGCCGCGTACGGTTCGATGTCTTCGTCACGCCATCCGCGGAGGATGAGTCGATCTGTGACGACGGTCGGAATGGTGGGGTTACTCACCGCACAAGGACCAGACGTGGACGTTCGGCGAGCTGCGCCCGGAAGTCTTGGACTGCAGGCAGCTGCGCGTACCGGTCCAGGCGCCGATCGACATCGACAATCTTGTCCATGACAGAGAAGGTGGGCGTAACATCGACCGTGCTAAGGACCTGCTGTGCGAGCGCAGCAGCGCCTTCTGGTTCAGGATTGGGCCGGAGCAGCAGTGCCCAGGAGAGGTTGAGTGTGGCGTTTCCTCTATCCTCGAATCCTCCGCCTGTCCGGTCGTAGGCCTCGAGAGATGCGCGAGCCAGGGGCTCGGCCGCATCGCCGTGGCCGAGGAGGGCGAGTGTCCGGGCAGTCGTCTGATCGGCGTTCGCGGGTCCAAACGGTGAGGCTCCCGGCATGGGAGGGCTGATGGCGACGTGCTCGGTCATCAATGCGAGCGCTGCTCGTGCTGATGCCTCGTCGCCGAGCGCGACTTGGGCTCGCACCTCGTGGGAGGCGAGTCGCGCGGCGACGTAGGGGTGGGTGCCGGAAGCCGCGAAACCGCGCCGGGCGAAGTCCGCTGCAGCCCTGTACTGGTGGCTGTAGTAGGCAAGCGTGGAGAACATCTCGCATACCGACCCGGTCAAGATCGGATCGTCGATCTCCTGGGCGTGTTCTGCCGCGAGGCGGATGAACCTACGTGCGGCGGTGCTGTCTCCGGTGTTGAACGCCAGCCGGCCTAGGTAGTAGGCGGAGTACCCGGCCACTCTGGTCAGCTGTGCCTGTGCTCGTGGTCGGGCACCGGCTGCGAGGAGCGCCTCGGCGCTCTTCCAGGTCTCCGAGATCTCAGGTGCGAGTTGGCCGTGCGGGGTCGTCGTAAACCGTGTGGCGTATCGAGCGAGCGCGTCGTCGAGTTCCTCGAGCGTGAGAGGGTCGACCTTGATGTTCGCGTGCCGTCGATAGGCGTCGGCTGCCAGGAAGCCCGCGGCGGTGAACTCAAAGAAGGTGCGCCTGTCCGTTTCGTCCTCCTGGTCCGGCCTCATGTCGTCCGCTAGGGAACGGTCGAGGGTTTCGCTGGTCTTCTCGAGCTTCGCTGCTTTCCACAGGCGGACTATCTCCCCACCTGAGACGAGAGCGGACTCTAGCTCCGCGATCACTGTGGCGGACGGCAGCGAGTTCCCGTTCGCCGCGTCGCCGATCACCTGACGGGGGACGCCCGTCTTTCTCGACAATTTACTGTTATCAGTTCCCCGATCTGCGATGAGTTCGGAGAGGCGGGTCGCGAACGCCTCCCGCGCCCGTCTACGAGGATCCACGCCACTGTCCTCCTGTCAAGTATCGACCTGTCATGACGATCTTCTTCATGCATGCAGAAGATGCTTCAGTCTGTACCGACGCTGGTGCGGAGTGTGTCATGGGTTGTGCGCGGCGGGAAACACGCCGGCCACTCTCCCGAACCAGTAGAGGAGCACATCGTGCACTCGCCCACGGAAGCTCCTGGCAGGTTCGCCGGCCGGACGCCCGCCGATGGCCGCCAGCCCGGCCCTGACCCGTCGTCGTCCACCGCCGTGCGGCGCTCTGGTGTCGGGTCGGCGGTGGTGGTCGGGATGGGGAGGGAGCCGGTCACACCGGCCGGTGATGACGCTCCCTCCCCACCCCTCCCGATCCGTGTCCCGCGTACGACCTGGCCGGCGGGGCGCCGCCGGCTGTCCAGCACAGGGCGCGGCTATTACGTCCGGCCGCTCAGCGGCCCGGCCGGTGCCGCCGAGCAGAAGTGGACCGTGGTCGTGCTCGACGCCGACGGTGACCCGAGGGAGACCGTCACCGGGTTCTCGTCGCTGGAGGCTGCGGACGCCTACGCCGAGCTCGACCCGGCCATCATCCGCTGGATATCTGTTCCGACCCGGCCCGCGATCCCTGAGCGGATTCCTGGCCTCTGAGAACGGAGCCGTCATCCCTCCCGGCGGTTCCTCACATGGCTACACCGCCTACCCCGCATATGTCAGGGGGTTGGGTGGGGTGGCCCCCGCTCGCTGCCTGTCTCGGTGCTGAGCCGATCCGTCGGGGCAGGTGGCCTTACCAGGAAGGACCGCCGTGGGTGTCCCGTGCTCCACTCCGGACGCCGACCAGTCGTGGCAGCAGCCCTCTAACCCCCATCCCACGGCGGTGGACGCAGTCGAAGTCGCCCGGGGCCCGAACCTGGTCCTCATCCGGTCGTCGCTCGGCCGGATGCCAGTTGGGGTGACCCCGGGAGCGTGGGCTGCCTTCGTGGCCGCGGTGAGGGCCGGCGAGTACGAGGCAGAACCGGTAGCTGATTACCGGCCTGTTGGAATGCCGGGGGCCGCCCGGACCGCGGCGGCTCGCACGCATCGAGAGAGGAATCTCAAGGATGAGCGTCGGCACCATGAGTAGCGAGAGTGAGCGCTTCCGTCACGCGATGGTCGACCAGTTCGTTGCCGATCAGGCGGCGGAAGGCTGCTCGCCGCGCCCGGAAGTGGAGGCGGCGATGCGGGCTGTTCCTCGTGAGCTGTTCACGCCGGGCCTTCCGCTGGAACAGGCGTATGAGAACGAAGCTGTCCTGAAGAAGATGCGCGGGGACGAAGCGATCAGTTCGGTGTCGGCCCCGTTCCTGATCGGGCGGATGCTGGGTCAGGCGGCAGACGCGCTCGATGGGCTGGATGGCCGGCACGTGCTGGAGATCGGCAGCGGTGGCTACAACGCCTCGCTGCTGCGGGAACTCGTCGGCTCGTCAGGATCGGTCACGACGGTCGACATCGACCCCGAGGTGACCGACCGGGCGGTTTCCTGCCTGGCAGCGGCCGGCTACGACGACGTCACCGTGGTCTGCGCGGACGCCGAACACCCGATCGCGCCCGGCCGCCGCTGGGATTTGATCATTGTCACGGTCGGGGCGTGGGACATCCCGCCGGCGTGGCGTGATCAGCTCACCGACGGGGGCGTGCTGGTGGTGCCGCTGCGTACGTTCGGGATGACTCGGTCGTGGGCGTTGCGGCGCCGCGAGGGCCGCCTGGTCAGCGTGAGCCAGCGGTTGTGCGGGTTCGTCTCGATGCAGGGCGCCGGCGCCAGCGAGGTGCGCTACGCCGACATCGCGGACGGTGTGCACCTGCGGCTGGATGAGGGTCAACACGTCGATTCGGCCGCGGTCGCTGATCTCCTCACGACGCCACGCGAGCAGGTGTGGGCCGAGGTGAGCCTGCCGCCCCGCACCGATCTGTCCGACCTCGACCTGTGGCTGGCGACTCGACCGCAGGTCGAGGCGGAGCAGTTCGTCGTCCTCGCCGCGCAGGAGGAAGCGGTCACGGCCGGCATCGTCACGCCCTCGTGGCGGTTCGCCGTCCCGGCCACGCTGGCGGCCGGCACGCTGGCCTACCGGTCGGCGCTGCGCTGGACCGACCGGCGGTTCGATCTCGGCGCATGTGCCCACGGGACTGGGGCCGCCGCGGCGGCCGGGCGGATGGTCGAGCACATGCGTGCGTGGGTGGATGCGGGCTGCCCGCCTCCGGTGCTGCACATCCTGCCCGCGCACACCCCCGATGGCGACGTGCCGGAGGGGGCGGTCCTGGACAAGCGGCACAGCCGCCTCGTCCTGACCTTCACCACAGAGAAGAAGGGAACCACCTGATGGACAACGAGCACGACCTGGACCTGAACCTGGTCGACGCCGGGCCCGTCGCGAGTCCGCACGCCACCGGCACCGACGACAACTGCGGCTCGGGCAACACGAAGTCGGACGCCTGCACGACCAAGGCCGACGGCAGCTAAACCCGCTGCCCCAGGAGCGCCCGGCCTACTCCGGCCGGGCGCTCCGCCCCTTCAGTGACGCGGAGCCAGACATGTATCAAGCTGCCCACGCGGCGTTGATCAGGGCTGCTTCCTACCCCCGAGATCTGACGCTGCCCACGTGGCCCGATCTGACCGCGAACCAGGCCGACGAGTGGCTGGAGTGGCTGCGGGAGGTATGGGCGTTGCCGGAGTTCGCGGCGGCTGTCGGGCAGGCAGCCCCTGACCTGGCCGATCAGATCACCCACGTGCTTGCCCAGGAGTCGATGCCAGCGCGCAGGGTGCGGCGTCTGGTGGAGACGACCGTGCGGTATCTGCTGCGGTGGACGACCCGGCCCACGCCGTTCGGCAGGTTCGCCGGGGTGGCTCCCCTCGCGTTCGGCCCCCGCGCGGCGGTCTGGTGGGGCGACCAGCATCACGAGGTGGTCCGACTGGACGACCGCTCCGTCGCCGAATACACGGCGGTGACGGAGCGGGACCTGGCGGTGCTGCGCGGGGTCACGGTCATGACGAACACGCTGGGGTATCGGCGTGGCGGGGTGTGGGTGCTGCCCTGCGCCCGCGTCGAAGGTGACCGGGTGTGGGATGTCGAGATCAACCTGACTGCCCCGGTGCTGGTGGCGGTGGAGAAGGCCCGTGCCCCGATCCCGTTCCGGGAGCTGGCCGCGACGGTCGCCGAGGACCAGGCCATCGGAACCGCGAAGGCGGAGCGACTACTCGGCGCCCTGGTGGGCGCGGGGGTGTTGCTGTCGGCGGTCCGGCCGCCGATGACCGTGACCGACCCGGCCGCGCACCTGGCCCGCCACATCGCTCTCCCCAACCCAGGCGAACGGAGCGCGGTCGATCTGCGGGTTGACTGCTCGGTGACGCTGCCGCCCGCGGTGGTCCGCGAGGCGCAGGAAGCCGCCGCGGCGCTCGTCGCAGTTGCGCCACGCCTGCCTGGCTGGGCCGCCTATCATTCCGCGTTCAGTGAGCGGTGGGGGCCGGGCGCGGCTGTGCCGCTGCGGGAGGTCGTGGGCATTCTCGGGTTCCCGGCCGGTTACCGGGGCTCGCTGCGCCGTGATGCGGCGACGTTCACTGCCCGGGATGCTCTGCTCGCGACGCTCGCCCAGCGCTCTGCCCTGGACGGATGCGCCGAAGTCCTCCTGGACGACGATCTAATCGGGCAGCTTCGCAGCGAGGACGACCGGCCGCCGATCCCGCACACCGAACTGCGGTTCACTCTCGCCGCAGGAACGCTTCAGGACCTCGACCGCGGCGCGTTCACCCTGACGGTCGTCAGTGGAGCCCGCCACGCCGGCGTGGCAGGTGGCCGCTTCCTGCACCTGCTCACCCCCACCGAGCTGGACCAGTTCCGCAGCATCTACACCAGCCTGCCGACTGCCTTACCCGGCGCGGACGCCGTACAGCTGTCCGGGCCTCCGCTCGACCCCAGGCTGGCCACCGTCGCCCGCACGCCCGAGCTCCTACCGGTGCTGCCCGTCGGCGACCTCCATGCCGACCCGGTGTGCACGGTGGACGACCTGGCGGTGGCCGCCGATGGGCAGCGGCTCTGGTTGGTGTCGCGCCTAACTGGTCGACCGGTCGAGCCGCTGCTGTTCAACTGCGTGCTCCTGGCTACCCACCAGCAGCCACTCGTTCGGTTCCTCACCGAGATCTGGACGGCCTGGACGGCGCCGTGCGCCCGGTTCGACTGGGGACACGCCCGCACATTGCCGTTCCTCCCGCGGGTCCGCCGGGGCCGTTCGATCCTGCACCCGGCCCGCTGGACCATCCCCGCCGAGGCGTTACCCGCCCGCACCGCGACGTGGCCGCAGTGGCGGGCCGCCTGGCACCAGCACCACGAACGCCGCCAGCTGCCACAGGAGGTGCTGATCGGCGGCGACGACGTACGGCTACGCCTCGACCTGGACGAGAACGCCCATCTCGCGGTCCTGCGTAGCCACCTCGACCGGCACGGACGCGCTGTCCTCACCGAGACGGACGGGCCCTCAGGGTGGATCGATGGCAGACCCGCCGAACTCCTGCTCACCCTCACCCGCACCCCACCAGCCCACCGCCTGGCCGCCCGCCGGGCCCGTCCTGTCAGCGTTCCTGCCCACCGGCCCGGCCGGTCGCGCTGGTTGGACGCCCGCCTGGTCGGACAAGCCGATCACGTCCTCGCCCGCCTGTCCGAGTTTCCTGGTCTGCCCGCAGGTTGGTGGTTCCTGCGCTACCCGCACCCCGAACCCCACCTGCGGCTGCGCATCCCGCTGCGGGGCATTGCCCAGTTCGCCGACGTCGCCCGCGGCCTCGCCGGCTGGGCGGAGCAGCTGCACGACGACGGACTGCTGGCCGACTACACCCTGGCCACCTACCGGCCAGAGACCCGCTGGGGCTGCGGGCAGACCCTCGCCGCGGCCGAGGCAGTGTTCGCCGCCGACTCCCGCGCCGCCCTCACCTGGACGTCCGGCGACCGCCAGGCTGGCACCGCAGCAGGGATGATCGCTATCGCCGGCGGGTTCACCGATGACGGAGCGCGTTGGCTCGTCGAGCACGCACCCCACGGCGGCGGGTCACGCCTGGAGCCCGCCCAGATCGCCGGGGCCCGCCTGACCTACGGAGACGAGGCTCTGACCGCGACGCTGGCCACCTACCGGACCCTCGCCGCCCGAGACGGTCTCGACCTGGACCAGGTGCTGGCCGACCTGCTGCACCTGCACCACGCCCGCATGATCGGCCCCGATCTGGCGTCCGAACGGCACTGTCTGCGCCTGGCCCGCGCCCTCGCCCAGACCACCCTGGCCAGGAGGCCATCGTGACGGCAGGACAGTCCCTCGGCGACGGCGCGGCCGGCGTCGCTCTCCTCCATCTGGAGACCGGCAACTGGCCGGCGGCGTACGCGGCGCTAGAGCAGGCCGTCGCCGGCGGCGTCAGCGTCGCCGAGTCCGCCAGCCTCTACTACGGCGCTCCCACCCTCGCCTTCATTCTCACCGGCACCGACCGGCCCAGCCTCGCGCGAGCGACCGCGACCGCCGCAGCGGGGACCACCACGCTGACCCGTCGCCGTCTCGATGCGGCCCATCGGCGCATCGACACGCACCAGCGCCCGCCCTACGCCGAGTACGACCTGATCCGCGGCCTGACCGGACTCGGTGTCGCGCTGCGCCGCATCGGAGATCTCGACCTGCTCCGCGACGTGCTGACCTACCTGGTGCGTCTCACCGAACCGATCGACGGTCTGCCTGGCTGGTGGTGCGCCCACGGCCCTCACCGGGGCCAGCCGGCTCCGGGCGGGCACGGCAATCACGGTATGGCCCACGGCATCACCGGTCCCCTCGCGCTCCTGGCCCTCGCCCATCTCGACGGCGTCCACGTCGACGGCCACACGGAAGCGATCACACAGATCGTCCGATGGCTCGACGACTGGCAGCAGCGCACCGGTGACGGCGCCGCGTGGTGGCCGCAAACCGTCACCCTCACCGAACTCGAGGACGGTGAGCCCGCCCAGGCCGGCCCGCTGCGCCCCTCGTGGTGTTACGGAACCCCCGGCATCGCCCGCGCCCAGCAGCTCGCCGCCCACGCCCTCGACGACGTCGCCCGCCAGCGCAACGCCGAAGAAGCGTTCACCGGGTGCGTCAGCGACCCCGCGCAGGTCGGCCGTCTCCACGACCGCGGCCTGTGCCACGGAACCGCCGGACTCCTCGCCACCGGGCGCCGCATCGCCGCGGACGCCCTCACCCCGATCCCCCTCTCACCCCTGCTGCAGATGCACCAGCACACCGCCGCCACGGCCGGCGAACCCGCCGGGTTCCTCGACGGCACGACCGGCGCCGACCTGGTCACCGCTGGGACGACCGCGACCTCGTGGGACGCCTGCCTCCTGCTCTGCTGACCGAAAGGCACGATCATGGACGAGACCCCGTGGAGGCAAATAAACATCACCTGGCCCGGCCCGGACCGTCATCAGCGTGAACGTCAGGCCATCGATCATCTTGCCCGTGTCCTGCCCGCCGCCGAGGCCAGCAGTCTCATCTCCTCCTGGTTCTTCCTCCGCAAAGGCCCCTGGCGCGTCCGCTACCTGCTCACGCAGGACCCCCACGGCCACGACCCGCTCCACCCGCTACTCACCGACGGGGTCCGCTGGACCAGCGAGGTCTACGAACCGGAAACCGTCGCCTTCGGCGGCCCCGCCAGCCTCACCACCGCACACACGTTGTTCCACCAGGACAGCCGCCATCTCCTTGCCTTCCTCGACAACGGCGCCGTCGACCGGAGGGGACACTCTCTCGTGCTGTGCACCGCGCTCATGCGGACTGCGGGACTGGACTTCAACGAGCAGGGCGACGTGTGGGCACGGGTCGCAGCGCATCGCTCCGGCCTGGCCGAGGTGCCAGCCGACCCCGAGGTGCGGGCCTCGTTCACCAGCGGCGTCCGTCACCTTCTCCTCGGTACCGCCCGTGCGGACCTCCTCGGCCGCGAGTGGCTGCATGCGTTCGAGGAAGCAGGCAGAGCACTACGAACCCTGCGAGAACGCGGCGACCTCGCCCGCGGGATACGCACGATCATCGCATTGCACGTGATCTTTCACTGGAACAGGCTCGGGCTCCCCGCGGCCACGCAGGCCACCCTCGCGCAGGCAGCGCAGGAAGCCGTCTTCAGCGACGCATCCCAGTAGCCGATCAACCAGACACCGGGCCGTGGCACCTGACCCACCGGGGCGTGGGGTTCCGCATGCCCACCGGTGCCAGCTGTCCGCCATGCCCGTCCGGCCGCTGTCTGGCCTTCTTCGATCGCACCACACCCTTCCGGAAGGATGATCGTTGAGTACCGTGACCTCCACGCACGACGCCACCCCCGATGACCTGCGCGCGGCCATGGTCGACCGCCTCGCCACCTCGGGAGCCATCCTCACCGCCGCGGTCGAGGACACGATGCGCACCGTGCCCCGCCACCTGTTCGTGCCCGACGCCGCCCCCGGCGAGGCCTACGCCGAGCAGGCCGTCATCACCAAACGCGCCCCTGACGGCACATCCCTCAGTTACGCCTCCGGGCCGGGAATCGTGGCGATGATGCTGGAGCAGCTCATCGTCCTACCCGGCCAGCGGATCCTCGAGATCGGGACCGGCACCGGCTACAACGCCGCCCTCCTCGCGCACCTGGCCGGGCCCGGCGGGCACGTCACCACCATCGACATCGACCCCGACATCACCAGTGCTGCGACCAGCGCCCTCGCCGCAGCCGGCTTCGAAAAGGTCACGGTCCTCACCGGGGACGGCACCTTCGGCGACCCGGACAGCCACGTGCACGATCGGCTGATCGCCACGGTGGGAGTCTGGGACATCTCCAGCGCCTGGTGGGACCAGCTCGCCCCGGGCGGCCGGCTCGTCCTGCCCCTGCATTGGCGGGGCCAGACCCGCGCGGTGACCTTCCGCCACGACGGCAACCGGATGATCAGCGAGTCGGTAGAGCTCTGCGGCTCCGTCCCGATGATCGGGCAAGCGGGCGAACGGACCGCCGCGATCCACCATGATGGCCTCGTCGCCCTGCACTGGGACCAGGACCAAGCCATCGACCCGGGCACTCTCACCGGCGTACTCGACAGGAGGCGGACAATCGCCCTCTCCGGGGTCGAGGTCGGCCCCTACGACCCGTTCGACGGAATCTGGCTGCGCCTGACCGCCACCGAGCCCGGATGCTGCCGCATCGAAGCCACCCCCGAAGCGGTGAAGTCCGCCCTGTGCGCACCCGCGATACCCCAGCGCAGCCCCGCTCTCGTCGACCGCGACTCGCTGGCCTACCTCAGCCTCGCCCGCAACCACACCGGGCCCGGCCGTCACACCCTCAGCGTCATCAGCCACGGCCCGAACCGTCATAACCTGGCCGACCGGCTGATCGAAGGCATCCACACCTGGAACAGCGACCGCACCGCCACCCCCACCGTCACCGCCCACCACGGGCCCGCCGGTCTCGCGCACCAGCCGCCCGGACTTATCCGGAAACCGGACAGCCCTCTGACGATTACCTTCTGATCTGCGCAGCCAAGACGCGGCCTCCGCACCCGGCCCTCTCCGTAGGGCCGCCGGTGGCTATCCCGTCCTCGCGCACGTCGAGGGCGGTCACACCGATCCGCTGCCTACCTTCCCGATCGGCGTGTCCACTGCCGTTGACGGAACCGACCTGATATTCGAACAGCCGGCAGTAGCCGCCTGAGCGAATATCTCACGCGGTACCCGGGAGCCCTCACGGTTCTTCAACACAACGAAGATCACTACCCGTCGGCCCGATCACGTGATCGTCGACAGAACCAGATCCCGTTCTCGCTTGCGTAGCCACAGGACCCTGTCAGCTCATGTCCCACAGTCGCACCGTGTTGTCGTCGCTGGCGCTGGCCAGAGTGCGCCCGTCCAGGGAGAACGCCACCGAGAACACGGGGCCGGTGTGGCCGGTCAACGTGTGGGTGGTGGTCCGCGCGGCCACGTCCCACAGCCGCACTGTGCGGTCCTGGCTGGCGCTGGCCAGGATGCGCCCGTCGGGAGAGAACGCCACCGACATCACCCAGTGGGTGTGGTCGGACAGAGAGCCCACCAGGCGGGGGGCGGTCCGCGCGGCCACATCCCACAACCGCACGGTGTTGTCCTGGCTGGCGCTGGCCAGCGTGCGTCTGTCCGGGGAGAACGCCACCGACATCACTGGCTCGGTGTGGCCGGGCAAGGTGCGGAGGAGGGTCCCCTCGGCCACATCCCACAGTCGCACCGTGTGGTCGTCGCTGGCGCTGGCCAGCGTGCGCCCGTCCCGGGAGAACGCCACCGAGTTCACGGGGCCGGTGTGGTCGGTCAACGTGTGGGTGGTGGTCCCCGTGGCCACGTCCCACAGTCGCACTGTGTGGTCGTCGCTGGCGCTGGCCAGCGTGCGTCCGTCCGGGGAGAACGCCACCGATCCCACCGCGTCGCTGTGGCCGGGCAGGGAAGCCACCGGGTGGGGGAGGGTCCCCTCGGCCACGTCCCACAACTGCACCGTGCTGTCGCCGTTGGCGCTGGCCAGCGTGTGCTTGTCTGGGGAGAACGCCACCGACCACACTGCGATGCGGCCGGTCAACGGTTGGGAGGTCCGCTCGGCGATGTCCCACAGCCGCGCCGTGCCGTCCTGGCTGGCGCTGGCTAGCGTGCGTCCGTCCCGGGAGAACGCCACCGACCGCACCGAGTCGGTGTGGTCGCGTAAGGGTGAGCCCGACAGGCTGGGTGTGGGAGCCGACGTTGGTGGCGCAGCGGAGTGGGCGCTGGTCGCGCTCGGATTCCTGTCCCGCGCGGAACTGGCAAGGAAGACGGTGCCGGTGATGACGAGCAGCACCACCGCGAGAGAAACGCGGCGCTGCGGCCCATGGAGGAGGCGATCGGATCGGGCGTGCGTGCGGAGGGCGGGCTGGTCGAGGGAGGCCGTCGGGTCCGGGCCGGGGAAGGGGGGTGCCGTTCTTGCTGAGGGCTGCTGTGGGGGTAGGGCCGGGCGTGGGGGGAAGGCGGGTGCGGCGGTGGGTTTCGCGCGCCCCGCCCGTGCTGTGCTGATCGCGTCGAGGAGGTGCTGGCGGGCGACGTCGGCGGGATGGCCGAACAGATCGATCGACACGATCTGTCCGAGCAGTCCCGGGCGGGGGCAGTCCTCCACCCGGATGGGGAGCAACGTGCGGGCGAAGCCGCCGGGGTCGGCGGCGTGGGCGGCATGCCACTCGTTTTGCCCGTAGACCGACCGCAGGTAGGAGGCCGAGAGCACAGCGATGGTGCGGTCAGACTCGGTCGTCCCCTGTTGTATGCGGACCGCCCAGTTCGACCCGGGCACGGAGTCCCACGCCTGGATCAGCACCCGGTAGCCAGCGTCTTCTAACTGCCAGGCGATCCACTCCGCCCAGGCTGTGTCCACGGCGGTGTAAGAGATGAAGAAATCCCAGCCAGCCTCGCCACGCGCCACCCCCATAACCGGACATCATTTATCAACCCGGCGCCCCGCGGGAGTCACGGCCGCGACCTTTTTCCAGAATTCCCCGCTTCTGCCCTCCCGGATAAGGTAGAGGGATCAGACTCAGCCAGGTCGAGAAGATGCGTCAGATCCGCCGTCAACGGCGCTGGTGCGGGCTCGTCATCCGCATACACGGCCCCATCGTCGTCACCGCCGACTCCCCGCGTCTGTCCGATCGACGAAGACGACCAGCGCTGTGACCAGACGAGGGCCGGAAGCCTGCTGGTTTCGGGTGGCGGCCCGCGGTGGGGGTTACGAGGACTGTGCTCAGTGATCGTTCGCTGACGTCGTGGGGCTCCTCCCTGCGTCGTTCGGCCTCGCCGGTGACGGGTCATTTCCGCGGGCCCGTTGAGGTGTAGCCGCATCGAGGCTGGTAGAGGCCCTGCGGGGCATGGTCTCTACCGCGAGCCGGACTGCGGTCGTCCTGCTGGCGCTGTCGATGTGTCGACACCGGGCACCGGGCACCGGACAACACGCGCCGGACCCCGGACACGGGGCATCGGCCTTCCGGCTGCGGGGTAAATCCGGGGTGCACCCGGGGGTGCATGATGTCCGGCATGGGTGCGGACGAGCCGGCGCGGAGCGCATGGTCGCGGGTGGACCCGAGCGTGCCGCACTCCGCTCGGGTCTGGAACTACTGGCTCGGGGGCAAGGACAACTTTCCCGCCGACCGGGAGCTGGGAGACAAGGTCTTCGAGGTCTACCCGGACATCGTGCGGGTCGCCCGCGCGCAGCGGGAGTTCCTGGTCCGAGCGATCACCTTCCTTGCCCGCGAGGTGGGCATCCGCCAGTTCCTGGACATCGGCACCGGCCTGCCGACCGCCGACAACACCCATGAAGTCGCGCAGCGGATCGCCCCGGACTCCCGCATCACCTACGTCGACAACGATCCTCTGGTGCTGGTGCACGCCCGCGCGCTGCTGACCAGCGCACCCGGCGGCGCCACCGCCTACATCGACGCCGACGTACGCGACCCCGACAGGATTCTCACGGAGACGGCCGAGCTGTTGGACTTCACCAGGCCGGTCGCTCTGGTGATGTTCGGCATCATGGGGAACGTCGCCGACACCGACGAGGCGAAAAAGATCGTGAAACGGCTACTCGACGAGGTGCCGCCGGGAAGCTACCTCGCGCTCAACGACGGCACCCACGGCGAGGCCGTAGACAAGGCAATCGAGATCACCCAGGCAGACGGGCACCCCTACAACCTGCGTACCCCTGAGCAAGTCGCGTCCTTCTTCGACGGCCTCGACCTCGTCGAGCCAGGCGTGGTCTCAACGCCCCTCTGGCGGCCCCCGCCCGGGTCGGAACCGCAGCCACTCCACATCTTCGGCGGAGTCGGCCGCAAGCCGTAGCCCGTCATCGACGGGGGTGGCCGTCCTCCGGGGGGACGGCGTCACGGGGCTGGTGGCCACGATCGGCGGGGTCTCGGTCGCGCTGATAGGCGCGACCGCTGTACTGCTGCAGTCCGCTCACGAAGTGGTCGCAACGGCCCGCGAGTGGCGACGAGGAAAACGGAGGCGGTGAAAGATCGTCTCCGGACCCGTCGGAGGCGGGTTCCTGGCTCCTCCCCGCACCGCGCCGGCATGCAACCTGTTCGGCTTCAGCGGCATCAGTCCGCCAGCCAGTAAGGTCTGCTGAGGTGATTGTGGCGGCTGCCCGAGGCCACCCCTCTCGGGCGCCGACCTCGCCTCGGCGCGCGTTTTCCCCTGGCCGCTCCGGGGGTTCCGGGTCCTGTGCCTCCAGATGTGGAGGCGGGCAGCTCCCGGACACCGACGGTTTCCGGTGCTTCGGCACAAGGGTCCGCTTCGGGCTGCCTCCAGCGCCCCGCCGGCCAGGGGAGCGGGGCTTTCCTGGAGCAGATCGTGAATTCCGACCCTGTGCTCGTCCGGGTCCTCGTCGTCGCGCTGTGTGCCGCTGTTTCCGTGATCGTGGCGATGGTGACCGGTATCCTCGCCCGCTCCGATGGCGCCAGCTGGCCGGCGACTGTGCAGCGCTGCGGCGCGGCGTTCGCTGGTGCGTTCGGCTTGGCCTTGGCCGCCGTGGCTGCGCTGGGCGGGCTTTAGCAGAAAAGGTGCCCCTATGGGGCTTCGTCGAGGGGTGACGGGCGGGGCTGGCGCTGTGTAGAGGGTGCCGTCGCGAAGCATGGCGAACAGGACGTCCACGGAGGCGAAGGTGCTCGAGAAGGAGATCCACCTGCTCGTCTAGCTAGCTGGTCACGACAGCGACGGCCACGGTGAAAACAGCGACCAGCCCGAGGAAGTGGACGACTATCACCCGGGTCGTGTGCCATCGGCCGCAGCGCCCGGCCTGCTCGTTCCTGGCCGTAGACGTCATGCTCGGCCCCACCCCCGGCACCCAGACCCTCCCGACCCGCCTCACCCACACACCCAGCCCGCGGCCGGGATCCACCAGACCGGCCCCGGACGGATCATTCGACCCCGCCGTCCGCCATCCCAAACAACCCCGCTCGTAGAACAGCCGTGCTTTAGCCGCGCCTACTACCTGCCCCCCGGGAAAGCGCCGGGGTTAGAAACCGTCGGGCGACGGCCCGTCCGATCCGCCGCGCAACGTCGCGAGCGCCCGCTGAAGCGCTACGACGAGATCATCAACCTCGTCAGCCGTGAGTCCTTCACGGTCGGGATCGTCAACGTCTCCACTTCCAAAAGTGATCACAGGAGGATGCGCGGTGGCATGGGTCACATATTGTTCGATCCTCACCGCGAGCTCCAAGATGTCCACCCGTATCCCATCGATCTCAGGAAGATCAATCAGGGCGATCTCGGCCATGTGATAGTCCCCGGGACCGTCGGGCTCAGGGCGCAGATGCCCCGCAGGCTCCTGGCACCACGACGGACAGGAACGATAACGATCGTCGCCGTTCACAGCACGCATAGCATTCCGCTCTTCTCCCCGCGGCCGGTCAGGCGGCCTTCTTCAGGCCCATCCGTGTCGCCACGTCATCGACGTCTCGTGGATCAACCTTCCACCCCTGCCGGGTCCATCGAGCAGAGAGATGGCAGCCCGCGATCCAATCGATGATGGTCAACGGCGATGTTCCCACGCGCCTCGCCGCCATATCCAAACCGATCATCGCCATCCCCGGCACCGCCATATCCTCGACGTTTTTCTCCGTAGGACGATGCTGCAGCGAGACCACCGGATCGTCGAGCCGTCACGACGATGATTGTCGTAACGTTCGCGGACATTGTCCCAGCATTGCGCCGGGCCAACCAGTCCGTTACCCAGCCCTCTCCCAGGCATCGACGAACCGACTACGACAGGCCCCCTGGCGCGCGGGACGGGCCACACCGACGACACACCAGCACGCCTGACCTGGCATGGAAACCCGACCGAGGCTTGCTCCGGCCAGAAGCGGAGCGCGCGGGGCGGGCCGCGGTCCGACCCGCCCCAACGCCATCACCGCCTCTCCCCCCGAAAGGGCAGTGCAGACCGTCCATTCTGGACCGGCGCAGGCGCCTGGTCCCGGCCGCGACCACGCCAAGCCCACCACTCCCGCCCGCCCCTCGGGTCCGCGTGGCATTCCGGCACACGCAGGGCAGCCACCCGACACGTGAGCCAGGCAACCCCTCGGGGGCTCAGGCATCCGTCTCAGCGGGACCGGTCCGGGGATAGGCCAGGCAGGTGCCGGCGGGACAGTGCTGTGAGGGCAGGCCGACGGTATTGGGCGGACCCACAGCGCCGTCAGCGCCCGCATGGCGTCTAGGACCGGCGGCCGATGGGGCCGTGGGATTACCGGCCCGTGAGCCGGGGCACGGCCCCGGTGTCTATGACCGGTTGAGGGGCCGGGCATACGAACGGGCCCGCGCCCCTGGTGTGCCGGGGGCGCGGGCCCGTGGTCGTGGATGCTGCTGGGGTCAGCCGATAGCGTTGGGCGTGGCCGGTGGTGTCGTGTCGGCGGGGATGCTGTCGGCGGCGCGGGTCAGGGTCGCGGCGAGCAGGTGGGCCTCGGCCGGGGTGAGGGCGACGGCGGCGAGCGCGCCCATCCACTGGGCGTCCAGGCGGAGTAGCACCGTGCCCTCGGCGTCGTTGGGTCGGACCGCGACCGTTCCGGCGACAAGGCTGGTCAGGAGGACGTCGAGGTCGGGTTCGTGGCTGTCGTCCACGGCCGGGAACGGCAGGTCGGCGGGCACGCCGGTGGGGTGGTCAGCGACGGTCCAACGCACCCCGAGGCGGGTGCCGGTGGCGGGGATAACCGTGCCGGTGCGCAGGTGGGTGAGGAGCTGGTCCACGACCTGGGTGGGGCTGAGCTGGGTCCACCATTGCAGTTCGTCGAGGGTGAGGGGGCCGGTGGCCCGACGCAGCACCTCCAGCAGGATCGAGGTGGTGGTGCTCGCCTCGGGGTTGTCGTGCATGACGATGGTCCTTTCCGGTGGGGTGCGTGGGGCGCGGCCTGTCCGGGCCCGTTTCCGGCCGGGAACGGGCAAGCGGCGGCCCACTGCACACGCGGGACAATGACGGGGATATGACCGGTAGAATAGAAACCCAACAGGGGCCCGGTCCGGGATTGCCATGGGACCGTAACCCGATCGGTTCGGATCCAGCAACCATTCTCTTTGAAATCCCGGACGAGTCTTCGGCCCGCCGGATTCCGCCCGATCGCAGGGATAACCGCTTTGCGGATCAGGCGGCCTCGGAATGTGGTCCCTGCGTGGGGCGAGGAGAGCAGAGGGTCATAGGAATGGCCCGCGAGCCCGGGGTAGGGAAAGTGCGGTGGTGATAGGTGGAGGGCCCGCGGCCCCGGGGAAGGGAGCCGCAGGCCGCTGCCCTGAGGCTAGTGGGTGGCCGATGGGGTGAGGGTGGTGCCGTCGGGGTGCTGGGCGTACACGCCGGGGTCTCCCTCGGCGGTTGCGGTGTCGACGACGTCCTGGGCCTGCTGGCGGGTTTGCCGGACGGCGTAGGGGTCGGTGCCCTCACCCCACACGGTCCACACGGCATCGGTGTCGGTGTGGGTGGGGGGGCTCGGGGGCGGGGATGGCGCGGATGGCGGGTCGGCGCTCGGGGTCGATGACGGTCACGATGCGCGCGACTGCGCAGATATCGGTGTAGGCGTCGACCAGCGTGGAATAGGTCCCGGGGATGTCTTCCCAACGGTTTTCGCTGTCCGGTCTCACCCGAATCTGAACCTGGATCTGTGGCGCGGAGAGAAGCCGGATGATCGAGTTTGGAACGTCGGTGTCCAAGCCATGATGGTCGACGGGGCCGGTCACGTAGACATCACCGACGATGAGCTGTCCCGGCGTGAACGGGTGGGTGTGGAACCCGGCGAGCGCGGTGGCCCGCTCGTTGACGGGAAGCCCTTTCATGATGCCTTCATCGTTGGCGTAGAGAGATCCGCCGGGAGTGAGGTTCACGGGCTCGATGAAGCCACCGACGATCCTTTGGAGCCCCTGCAGGTCCGCTGGGTTCATCTCCTCCTGACGGTATGGTTTCGTGCTGTCGGCCGGCACCACTAGTATTCTGATCACGGCTGGTTTCCTTTCCTGGCAACGCGGACAAATAGCACGAGCAGTGCGTTGTGTCGATCCGGGGGAATCGCTCGTCTGAGCGGCCGACGAGCGGTCGGTGGTGGTGCGGGATGTGGGGCGGGCCGTCACCGGAACGGCGCTGCGGCCGGGGGTGACAGCGGCGGCGCGTGTGAGGGGCCTGTCGTCGACCGGTAGGACGCCAGCGCAAGACCTAGCCGACCGCGAGCCCACCTCGCCGGTTATGAAGCCGGGGCCGCCGCAGCCACGCGGGGGATTCGGTGGGCATCACAGCTGCCTTTCGGGGAGGGCCCGCGTCCAGCGGCCGGTGGCGGGGGCGGCTCGACGCCGGCCGGGCCTGGGGGCGGCGGGAGTGGTGCGGGTGGATGTCGGCGGCGGGCGCGACTTGGTGGTGCTCCGGGACGTCGGGCGGGCTGTCACCGGCGGCGCCTTGCGCCGGGGGTGACGGCGACGATGCGGATGAGCGGCCTGTCGTCGACCGGTATCCGAAGGACGGTTTTGCAGGTGTGGGTATAGGCGTGGCGCAGACTGGGGTGGACATTGCCCCCGCTGCTCCACCGTTGGTCGCCGGGGCTCTTGGTCCGGACGCGGAATTGAGGGGCGTCGAGGAGCCGGATCAGGTCGTCGGGTGTGTCGGTGTCCTGGCCGTCCTCACGAGTGGGGCCGGTGAGGATTGCGTCACCCCGGAGGAATGTCTGCGGCTGGAACGGGCGGGTGTGGAACGCGGCCAGCGCGGTCGCCCTCTCGTTGAGGGGCCGGGTTTTCGGGCCTGGAGCGGGGAGGTAGAGGCTGCTTTCCGGGTCGGTGAGGCTGACCGGATGCAGACCTCCGCCGACGATCCTTTCCATCGCGGGAATGTCAGTGGGATCGAGACGGCGTCGACGTATCGGGGCCGTCGGGGCCGCCGGAATCACCACAACGATGATCACGGTGTGTCCGACTGCGGGGCCGGGGCGCCGGTCGGCGGGGCGGATCGGGCCGGGCCGATCGTGGCGTAGGGCCATCCCCAGGCGCGCAGCCGCTGGGTGGCGGCATGGGCGGTGTCGTGGGACAGCTCGACCGCGAAGGGGATAGGCACAGCGGCCCAGACCGTGTATTCCCCGGCGTCGGCCCGCGCGACGGGGACCGGGGTGAGCGCCGCGAGGACACCGGAGACGATCAGTTCTGTGGGTGTGCCGGGGCCGTAGGTGCAGGACCAGTCGATCAGCCGGCGGGCGGATGTGGTGTAGCAGCGCAGGTGTAGCTGGCCGCCGTCGTGCTCGATCTCAACGCGGTCGTTGAGATAGACATCGGGACGCTCCCGGAGACGACTGAATCCCCTTTCTTTCAGGAAGGCGGGAAAGTCGAACGGTGGGCGGATCGGGGGCATGCTCATCGGGGACCTTTTCGACACGGGATGGCGGCAGGCGCGTGGACGCCTGCGACACGGGAATGGGGGGTGCGCCCGGCCCGTATACGCGCCAGGTGTGGCGGTGGGTCCGGGAACGTCAGGCACCGTAACTTGATCAGATTCGGTTCAGCAACCGTGTTCACCCATTCCCCGGGCAGTGATTCATGTCACTGGACGTGGTTGATGGATATCGCTGGCTGAATTCCGTCGAATCGAGATACAGCTGATTGCGCACCCAGAAACCCGCACCCGAAATGGGGGTCGAGAACAATGACCGACGAGAAAACACCCGCCGTCGATCCGGACGCCGCACGTGTCCTGGAGATCCTGCGGGATCATGAAGGTCCCGCGACCGCGTCGGAAATGCGGGTAGCGGCCGGGATGACGGTGCCCCAGTTGCGGCCAGTGTTGGACCGGCTGGCAGACGCCGGTCTGGTTCTGGCGTCCCAGCGGGACGGTGCCAGGGGGCGGCCCTGGCAGTGGGCCCTGATCCCCACCCTGGACGACGCCCCCACCGCCGACGATGCCACCGCATCCGACCCGCCACCCACTGACACCAGCGCACCGGTCGACGACGCCGTGCCGGCCGACGACACCGTGCCGGTGATGACCGGACCAGCCGAAACCGTGGACACCCCGCCCGACCCGGTGGCCGCGCCGGACCCCGCCACCACCGAGATCTCCGCGTCCGACCCGGCGCAGCGCCTGCCCACCGGGACCGCCGACCCGGAGCGGCAGGCGGCGAGCCCGGGAGACGCCCTCGAGGCCACGGCCCTCACGGTGCCGACACACGGGCCGGCCGAGGACGTGTCCGCCCCGGACCCCGCCACCGCCGACCTGTCCACGGTGGAACCGGTCGAGACCGAGACGGACCCCAGCCCGGTGGCGGACCTCCCCGACACCGACCCGCCGATGCAGGAGCCGCCGACCGACCAGGACCGGCACCTCGGCACCTCCGCGCCGCTCGACGCTGCGCGGGCTGTCACCGCGAGCGAGCCCGCGCAGGATCCGGCACCCGAGGAGGACCCCGCCCCGCCGAACGCACCGGCCGACAGCACGGTGCCCGGCGAGAGCGCCGACACCTCGGCGCACGCTGACGAGCCGACCGGGATCGCTGCGGCGCCGGGTGGCCAGGCCATCCAGGCCCCGCCCGACGGCATCCCGAGCGCCGCCGGGGACGGGGCGGGCACGGCGGGCTGCGCGGCGTGGGCCTGCCCGGCACCGCAATGCCCGATACGGGCCGGCGGACCGCCGCCCACCAGCGGGCCCCAGCCTTCGCGGCGGCGGGCCCCGGCGAAGGCGCCACGGCCGGCCGGGGATCGGGCGGTGAACGGCGACGGGCAGCCCCGGTTGCCCTCCGGGGGGCTCACCGCGATGGTCCGGGATGTTCTGGCCGCGAACGCGGATGTGCCGTTGAGCGTGACCGAGATCAGCCGGGAAATCCCCGGACGGTCCTCCGGGGCGATCAACGCCTCCTGCGAGGCGATGACTAGCCGTGGCGAGGTGTCCCTCGTCGAGGGCAGGCCGAAGCGCTACCGGATCACGGCCGCCGGCCTCGCGCTCACCACCACCGCCGCTGCCTCGACCGGCAGCTGAGCAGGCCCCGCCCCGCCGGCCTACTGGCCGGGGGGTTGTTCCCGGGCGGCGGGAATGCCGCCCGCCGCCCGGGACCCGATTCGCCCCTACCCCTGCGGAGGAATCGTGCCCAGTGTCCCGAACAGGCCCGTGACCGCGACCCTGAACCCCGACGGAACGTTCACGGTCACGCTCACCCCGGCCGCCCCCCGCAACACGGTGATCAACGGGCTTCTCGACGTGCCCGACAGCACCGACTACGCCCAGGCCCGGCCGGCCCCCGACGGCGCGACCGGCCTGTTGTTCGTCCCCCGTGGCGCCACCCCCACTGCCCCGGCCACGGGATGGACTCCGCCCCTTCCCGCCCCACCCGCGGGCAGCGGCGAGGCCGAGCCGGTCGGTGAGGCGGTGCGGGTCCTGCTCACCGCCCTCGTTCTCGACGACCCCGCCCTGACCGGGATCACCGAACTGTCCGCGGTGCACGACCTGCTGCGCCAGCGGCTACGCCGCCACCGCGAGCGCTCCCGCTGGCGCACGCCCCGCCCACCCGCCTAACCCGCGCGGCCCTCCACCAGCCGCACCCACCGCCCACCGCCGGCCGTGCTCACCGCCGGCCGTGCTCACCCAGCGCCTCCTCTGCCACCCGTTGGCCGCGAGACCGGCCCGGGAAACCCGAAAGGCCATCGTGATGACCAGCGACGACGAGCGGCACGCCCGCGCCGCCCTGACCGCCCTCCCCGCCCGCATTTGGCCCTCGGCCACCGACAGCCGGACTGATCCGGTCGAGGTCTGGAAGGGCCTCGCTCCCGAGCACCCCGGGGTCGACCCCGCCCGACTGCTCGCGACCGCCACCGACGCCGGCTGGCGTTTCGTGATCCCCAGCGACCCCGGCTGGCCTGCCACCCTGACCCCCGGCACCGGTCCGCTTCCGGTCGGCCTCTGGGCACGCGGCACCGGAGACCTGACCGGCCTCACCCGCCGGTCGGTCACCATCACCGGCGCCCGGCTCTGCAGCGAGTACGGGCAGGCGGTCACCGCCGGCCTCGCCTATGACCTGACCACCCCGCTGGCCGCCCAGCCGGTCACCATCACCGCCGCCGGCATCGGCGAGGGGATCGATGCCGCCGCCCTGCGGATCGCCGCCACACACCGGCGGGCCGTCGCGGTCCTGACCGCCACCACGGGCATCACCCGCTACAACCGCACCCTCCTCACCGACGTCGCTGACGGCGGGCTGGTGCTCTGCCTGGCCGCGCCCGGCCTCCCGCCGCGCTCGGGTCACCTCCTCGCCCGCGTGCGCCTACTCGCCACCCTCACCCGGGCCACCGTCCTCGTGGAGTCGACCACCCGCGGGTACGCGTTCGCGACCGCGCAGGCCGCCCGGCTGCGACGCCGCCCCGTCATGGCCGTCCCCGGACCGATCGGCTCCACGCTCAGCGCCGGCCCGAACGCCCTGCTCACTGAGGGCACCGCCCGCCTGGTCACCAGCGCCGAGGACATCCGCGCCGTCCTCGACCAGACCTGACACCCCACCCCCAGGCACGGCCGGGGACACGCACTCACCCCCGGCCTCGCTCCACGCATGCCACGCCCCCTACCAGGCACGCCCGACGACTCGAACCTGACCAGGAAGAGCTCGCGATGACTGACCCTGTGAATGCCGACCGGCGTGCCCGCGCCGCGCTGACCTGCCTACCGCCCGACCGTCACCGCACCCAACGCATCCACCGCCACGGCCCCATCACCGTCTGGGAGAGGATCGCCGGCCGCTACCCCGACATCGACCCGGGCCGTCTCCTGGAGCAGGCCACCGAGAGCGGCTGGCGGCTGGTCATCCCCGGCGACCCCGACTGGCCCGCCACCCTCGACGTTCCCGGCCGGCCGCTGGGCCTGTGGGTGCACGGCGCCGGGGACCTCCCCGGGCTGCTGCGTCGGGCGGTGACCCTCACCGGCGCCCTCGCGGGAAGCGCCTACGGGCGCACGGTCGCCGCCGACCTCGCCACCAAGCTGACCACGCAGCCCGGTGGGGAGTCGGTCACGGTCGTCGCCCACGGCGGCGGGAACGGCACCGACGTCGCCGCCCTGACCGCCGCCGCCCGCCGGCCGGCGGCGGTCGCGGTCCTCGACACCCCCACCGATCTGTTCGGCCAGCCCGACCTGCTTCGTACGGTCGCCGCCGGGGGGCTACTCGTCAGCGCCGCCGCGCCCGACGCAAACCCCACTCCCGGCCATGTGCTGGCCCGCATCGAGCTGCTCGCCGCTCTCGCTCACGCCACCGTCCTCATCGAGGCCCGCGCCAGCGACGACGACGCGCTTTCCGTCGCCTACACCGCCCACTTCCGGCGCCGCCGGCCGGTCCTGGCTGTCCCCGGCCCGATCACCGCCCTGGCCAGCGCCGGCCCGCACGCCCTCCTCCGCGACGGCACCGCCCGCTGCGTCACCACCGCCGGCCACATCACCGCGCACCTCCCCGACCCGCCCGCCCCCCGCTAACCCCCGGCCAGCACCGCCCCCGGGCCCGCACGCCCGGGGCGGCCCCACCGAGACAAGGCCCTGTCTGATGCCTGTGATCCTCAGCGAGCGGGAGCGGCGCGCCGTGGCCGCGCTGACCGCCCTTCCGCCCGACCGCGCCCGCACCGCCACCGTGCGCACCCTCGGCCCGCTCCGGGTGTGGGAGACCTTCGCCGGGATGCGCCCCGGCCTCGACCCCGACCAGCTCCTCGACGCCCACGCCGCGCTGGGCTGGCGGCTGATCTGCCCCGGCGATCACGACTGGCCCACCAGCCTCACCCCCGCCGGCCCCGCCCCGCTCGCTCTGTGGGCCCACGGGCACGGACACCTGGCCGTGCTCGCGGCCCGCGCGGTCGCGGTCACCGGCAACCGCAGCGCCACCCCCGCCGGCCTGAGCACCGCCGCCCGGCTCGCTCACGACCTCGCCACCGCGTCCCCGCCGGTCACCGTCACCGCCACCCTGTCCCGGGGGATCGCCCGCGCCGCGCTCACCGCCGCCGTACCCCACGCCCCCACCCTCGCGATCCTGGTCGGGGACCTGCTGACCGACCGCGCGCCCCACCCCGAGCTCCTCGCCGCCGTCGCCGCCACCGGCCTCGTCGTGAGCGAGATCCCGCCGCTGTGGGAGCCGGCAACCCCACCCACCACCCGCGACCGGGGCCGGCGCAACACCGCCCGCGCCCGGCTGCTGGCGACCCTCACCCAGGCCACCCTGGTCCTCGAATCCGCCCCCGGCGGAGCCGGCATCGCCACCGCCCGCGCCGCCCGCGCCCTCGGCCGCCCCCTCCTCACCATCCCCACCCTCGGCGGAAACGGTGACGCCGCCCGTGCCCTGCTACGCGGCAGGCTCGCCAGCCCCGTCACCACCGCCGCCGACATCACCGCACACCTCCCCCACTAACACCCCCGATGCAGACGGCCCGCGCGCCCATCCCAGCGCGCGGGCCGTCACCCACCGGGAAAAAATCCCCGACGTAAAGGCAATGATCCGGAGGATAGGAATGGAACCCACGCCGGATTCCTCGGAGAACACCGGCCGTGCACCACTCACGATCCGGCACAGTCGGGAAGCCGGAACGCTGATCGAGGGAACCCCCCGGGCGGACCGCACAACCCTTTCGCCGATCTTCACCCGGCATCGCCTCCGCTGGTCCGACCACATCGGGCAGGACGGCTCCTGGTACCGGCGCAACAGCCGGGGCCGGGCCGCGGACACCTTCCGCATCAACGAACTGGCCGACGCGCTGCGCGCCGCCGGCTATCCCGTCACGATCACCATCGACGAGACACCCATCACCGACATCGCCGCCGTGGAAGCGGCCCGGATCCAACGGGCCGCCGACCGCGCCACCCACCATGCCGACGCCGCCGCCCGCGCGACGGCCCGCGCGGACGCCCGGCGCGACGCCGCCGACACCATCCGCGGCGCCATCCCCCTCGGGCAGCCCGTCCTGCCCGGTCACCACTCCGAAGCCGGGCACCGTCGCGACCTCGCCCGCGCCGACCGCCACGACCATGCCGCAGCCGAACAGACCGCCAAGGCCGACCATCACACCAACCGGGCCGCCGCCGCAGCCCGGTCGGCTCAGGACCGGCACGACGTCCCTCACACCCTGCGCCGTCTACGCACCCTGGAAGCAGAACAGCGCGCCGCGACCCGCGCGTTGCACACCGCGGCCCGCCGGGCCGCCCACGGCGGGCCGCCGCCCGCCCCCGGGTGGAAGGCCCGTATCGAGGCCGACATCGTCCAACGCACCGCCGAGATCGACTACTGGACCCGGCACCTCGCCGAACAGGAAGCCGCCGGCGTGAAGGTCTGGCGGCCAGGTGACTTCCACCGTGGCGATCAGGTGGAGGCGTCGTTCGGGGGCTGGTACCCGGTGCTACGGGTCAACCAGCAGTCCCTGACGATCCCGCACATGTTCATCCCCGACCAGACCTGGCGCCTGACCTACGACAAGATCCTCAACCATCGGCCCGCCACCCCCACCGAACCCTCCACCCCGCTCCGCTAAGCGAATCGCCGCGTGCCGGCGGCGGACACCCACACCCCCACGCACGCTGGCTACCGGTCGGGCGGTGAGGACTTTAGACCCTGCCAGATCAGGAACCGGCCGGTCACAATTGGCAACAGGCGTGTGAGCACCCCCGAGCTCACACCCGACGGGCCGCCGGACAACCGGCGGCCCGTTCACGCGTCCCCAGACCGATCCGCCCCCGCCGCAAGGGCGCCCGGCAGGGCGGGGCCGGCTCGTCCCCTACGCCACCACTGGCGTTTCGGCCGCGCAGGTAGCCACCGGCGTCCCACCCAACCGACCCCGGCCGGCGGCGGCCCCGCCCGCAGGGCGGGCCGGGCGGGGCCGCCGCCCGGTCACCGGCGTCGCTCGTCACCCACCTGCGGCGATGCGGGCGTTGGCGATGGTGTCGCCTCGTCCGTCGCCGAAGTGCGGGCGGGGCGCGGCTGCGGGTGGGGTGCGGGCCAGGACGCGGTCAGGGCACGGTGCGCGCGCAGGAGAAGGCCGGTGGCCAGGGGGTCGAGCACGGCGCGGACCTCGTGGAGGCCGTGTGGGGTCGGTCGCCAGGGGCTGGCCGGGTCGTCGATCAGTGTGCTCCAGCCGTCGGAGGTGAGCAGGTCGACGGTCGCCGCGGGATGCGGGCCTAGGAAGGTGCGTCGGACCTGCACGCGCACGGTGGCTTCGGGCAGCCGGTACAGCCGGGTGAGGGCGTAGGACTTCTCAGTGCAGTCGGTGGTCTCGTCGAGGAGACGGGCGAGCAGGTCAACCTCGTCCTCGGGGCTGGTGTCGCACTGCGCGCTGGCGTTGCCGGGCCGGCCGGCGGGGTGCGCGTGGAGGAGGGTGTCCTCGTCGTCGCGGTCGAGGGCGGCCAGGTCGAACGTCTTGGTGACGATCCACAGGCCGGGGATCGGCTCGGCGTCATCCTCGGCACCCAAAGGGGGGCTGGTGTGGCGGTAGAGGTCACCGGTGTGGAGCTCGACCGCCCTGACGGCGCCGAGGGGTTCCCTGTCCTCGGCAGGCTGCTGGGGTGGCGGTGTCTGCTCGCCGGCGGGCGTCTCGCGATCGGCGCGCTGGTGTGCGGGGGGCCGGTTCATCGATGCTCCTTCACGGGTGGGTCGCGGGGGGTAGGGCTCGGGGCCGTCCGAGGATGTGGGCGGAACAGGTGGGGCCGGGGGGGTGCGCCCGCCGGGCGGGCGCACCCCCAGGACGGGCAGGGTCAGGCGGACATGCGGGCCCGCTGCGGGGCGGTGTCGGCCGGGTGGGGTCTGCCTTCGGGTGTCGCGGGCACCGGCTGGGGTGCGACCCACGGGAGATACAGGCTCAGCGGTGTGCCGGCCGGGACCGTGCACGGCTGAGACACCAGGTAGTCCGCGCGCCACGACTCGACGCACTCGGGGCAGATCGTGCTCGCGTGAGGACCGTCGTAGCTGATCGTGTCGTGCGGCCAGCCGGCGGGCGCCGTCTCCGGGCACCCGTCCGGGAAGAACGCGACCAGATCGCCCGGGTTGAGGGTCGGGTTGGCGGAATGGCCGTCGGCGTCGCGTAGCTGGATCAGGACACGGTGGCTCTACGGGATTCAAGTGGATCTGGCCCTGATCTTGTGATCGAAGTGGACCCGGGCGGCGGTCAGGTCGCGAGCAGGACGCGTTTGCGGAGGAGGTCGAAGTTCGCTCTGCCGTACATCTGACGTTTGATCATTTTGATGCGGTTCACGGTGCCTTCAACTTGTCCGGAGCTGTGCGGCAGGGTCAGTCCGTTGAGGACGGCGTCGTGGTCGCGGAGCAGGCCGCGGGTGAAACGGTGCAGTTCAGGGAGGTCGTCGGCGTCGACGGCGGCGATCCAGGTGTTGAGCCGGTCGCCGTGGCGTCCGGTGAGCATCTGCGCGAACGCGGTGACATGGCCCGCGAGGGTCTGCAGGTGCTGGCAGCGGGTGAGAACCTTCTTCAACGCGAGGGTTTCCTCCTCGTCGAGGTGTTCGGGATCGGTGAGGACCCACCGGGTCACGGTGCGGACCTTCGGCGCCGGCGACGCTGCGGGTGCGGTGCTGCCGGCGGTGCGCAGCAGGCGGAGGTAAGCCAGGACGGTGGCCTGGCTTCCGGGGTAGCCCTGCTCGCGGATCTCCCGAAACAGCTGGCTGCCATTGGTGATCCCAGCATTCACCCGCTCGTTGAGGTAGGGCTCCCACCGCCGTAGGACCGAGCCGCGTCCGTCGCGGGTCTTGGCCAGGACGTCCTCGATGGTGGCCGCGCGGTAGTACTTGCGGACCGTTTCCTTCGCCAGCCCCAGCTCCCGCATGATCGGCTTGATGCCCAGGCCCTGCGCTTTGAGGTCCTGGACGGCGGCATACCGCTCGCGGGCGTTGCGCACGAACGCCCGGCTCTCGAAGTGCTCGTCCCGCGCCTCGGTTACCGCCTCGTCGACGTCGCTCGGCTGGCTCGCGACGGCCTCGACGGCCGGCAGGGAGGGTTCTTTCAGGCAGGAACGATGGCGGGCGACAGTCGCCTCGACGTGCCCGGCGAGGTTGTGCCACAGATGCCACCTGTCAGCCACTTCCACCGCGTCCGGTGCACCGGTACGGGCACCGTCGGCGTAGGCACCGGCCCGATCCCGGCAGATCACCTGCGCACCGGGATGCTCGGCCAGCCAGCCGGCGAACGTCGCTGCCTCCCGATCCGCGAGCAGGTCCACCGGCCGGTGACGGTCCAGATCGACCAGGACCGTTCCGTAGACCCGGCCCCGACGCACCGCGAAATCGTCCACACCGAGGGTCGCCACGACACCCACCTGCGGATCGGGTAACGCCCGCACCCGACGCAGCACCGTGTTCCGGCCAGCACACAGCCCCACCCGCCCGGCGAGACGCGAACCGGCCCTGCCCGCCAGCGCCAACCCGATCGCCTCGATCATCCCGGTGGCGAGTGGGGTGAACCGGGCATGTGGACTCGTCAGACCCACGACCTGCTCCGCGAACGTCACCCTCGAACATCCCGAGTCCAGGCAACGGAACCGCCGGACCAGCAGATCGATCTCGACGTGGGTACCCCCGATGGCAGCATCGACCAACCGCCGCCGATACCGGCCATGCACCCGCTCCGAGACCACCCCGCAGCCTGGACAGGCCCCACCCGGCCCTCGAACACGGGCCCACAACCGCAAGCGATCACCAGTCCGGTCGACGCGGTCGACGATCAGACCCGCCAGATGCGGAAGCAGGACCCCAAGGTCAGAGAGGCACCCGGCACATGATCACAGCAGGCCGGCCTCAGGTAGCAGGCACCCCCGGGGCCACTCCGATCACAAGATCAGGGCCAGATCGTGTGAACATGAAAACGGAAGGTGAGTGCTATGTGATGGCTACCTTACTCTCCGAAATGCTGTGCGGGAGATGGAGGATGCGGCGCTCCTTCGTAGCGAGCACCGTGAGGCCCTTCGGAGTCGCCCTGCGGGGGGAGGCTCCAAACCACCCAGCGGTGCCTTAGCTGAAGACTGTGGTGTTGAACGGTCTGGGAAAAGTCCGGGTGAACCCGGGCAGGTGGGGATCGGGAAGATGAGCGAAAGGGTGCAAGCCTACTGCCGTCTGAAGCGTCGTAACTGATTTAGGTGACGTCGAAACCAGGGTCTGTTCTGCATCCTGGGACAAGCTCGGGGGATACCCGTTTACTGCCCGGGCGGCGTCCGGCGTAGAGGTGGCATCAGACCGATCTGCTGCTCTCGTACGGAACATGTGAACGCGCGCGGAGAAAGTGACGACGGCCGGGTTGGCCGGAGGCGAGAAGGGACGCGCCAAGCGGCGGAATCCGCAAGGTGCAGGTACCGGTTGCGAAGCGCGCGGGCGGACCTTCCCGAGTAGCTATGAAAACCGGCTTTTCGCGGTCGGGCTGGAGCCAAGGGGAAGGGCTGCGTGGAACACAAGTGCGCACAACCGGCTTAAGGGGAGGATGCGTGTGAGTGGACCAGCATCGCGGGGAAAGTCGTTTGAGATCCCCAAACAGCTGGTGTGGGATGCCTGGCTGAAAGTGAAGGAAAACGGTGGGGCACCGGGGCCCGACGGAGTGACGGTCGAGCAGTTCGAGGCGAACGTGAAGGATCGCCTGTACGTGCTGTGGAACCGCATGTCGTCGGGGTCGTACTTCCCCGGACCCGTCGGAGCGGTGGAGATCCCGAAGAAAGGTGTGAAAGGAGGAGCAAGAACCCTCGGCATTCCCAATGTAGTAGATCGCGTAGCGCAGACGGTGCTAAAGCTGGCTCTGGAGCCGAAGGTCGAGCCGGTGTTCCACCGGGACTCGTACGGCTACAGACCAGGCCGTTCGCAGCGCCAGGCGCTCGAGGTCTGCCGGAAGCGGTGCTGGTCGCACGACTGGGTCGTTGACTTGGACGTGCGGAAGTTCTTCGACACCGTGCCGTGGGAAAAGCTGCTGAAGGCGGTGGCGTACCACACGGACCAGAAATGGGTCCTGATGTACGTGGAACGCTGTCTGAAAGCGCCGACGAAGCATGCCGACGGAACCCTGCAAGAGAGAACCATGGGCACAGTCCAGGGTGGCCCATTCTCCCCGCTGGCGGCTAACATCTATCTGCACTGGGGCCTTGACGCCTGGATGGCGCGCGAGTTCCCGACCGTTCCATTCGAGCGGTGGGCGGACGATGTTGTGTTTCACTGTGTGAGCCTGGAACAGGCCAGGGAAGTGCGGGACGCGGTGGTGGCAAGGCTTGTCGAAGTCGGGTTGGAAGCTCACCCCGACAAGACCCGGATCGTGTACTGCAAGGACAGCAACCGAGGTGGCGACTATGAAAACACGTCGTTCACGTTCCTGTCGTATACCTTCAGGCCACGAGTGGCATGGAACGGCACCCAGAAGAAACGCTTCACCAGCTTCATCCCGGGTGCCGCGCCGGATCGGGTGGCCTCGTTCAGCCGCGAAATGCGCGACCTGAGGCTGCACAGGCGAACGAACCTGACACTGGATCAACTCGCCGCGGACATCAACCCGAAAGTGGCGGGTTGGCTAGAATATTTCACCATGTTCTACCCGAGCGTGGTGCTACCCATCGGCACGCGCATTGACAGCCATCTCGTGCGCTGGGCGAGGAAGAAGTACAAACGGCTGACACGAAGTGAGCGTAGGGCGTGGGCATGGCTCAAGGGAGTCCGGGAACGGTCCCCTGACCTGTTTGCGCACTGGGCGTTGCGGTACTGACCGCCCCGCAGGGCGGTGCGGACGCCGGGGGCTGCGGCCAACCTCCATGGGATGAGCCACAGCCAGCGGCGACTAAGCGAGCACCGTCCGTGATGCGCAGCAAGAGCCGGATGAGCCGAGAGGTTCACGTCCGGATCTGTGGGCGCCCGGGGGTGAAACTCCCCCGGGCGACCCGACCAGAAACCGTCCGTGTAGCCAACACGGCAGGTGACATCGAAAACATGCACCGGAAGCTCCGTTTCAAAGGTGGGTGATGGTTTTCCGGTCGTCTGGGGCTCGGTCCGGGCGCGGCCCCGGGGTGCGGGGCCGCGCCCGGGTGGTGTTCAGGGGGTGAGGGCGCGCAGGGCGGCGCGGGCGATCGCACCGGCGACCTGCGCGGGCCCGGGGAGGGTGACCCGGTGCGCGGGTGGGATCGGGTCGTCGGTGTCGTCGGGGGTGATCCACAGCAGGTGGCAGCCGCTGGCGGCCAGCCGGCGCAGGCGGCTTTCCCCACGGTCGCGCTGGTCGTCACCGAACAGACCGTCGGAGATCACGACGAGGAGGCGGGTGGCGCCACCGGGCCGGTCGAGGCTGAGGGTGGCGGTGAGCTGGTCGACGGCTTCGGGGAAGGCGTGCCGCTTGTCATCGCAGCGGAACTCGGTGACCCTGCTGGGTGCGGCTCCGGGGTGGGTGATGGTCCGCACATGCCGGCCGAAGATCACGGTCTGGGTGTGGGTACCAGGCACGGCGGCGGCAGCCGTCGCGGTGATCCACGCGGTCGACGCGACGGGCCGCGCGAAGCTGCCCATGGAACCGGACACGTCCAACGCGATCCCGAGCCGCAGCGGCGCCTGCGGGACCCTTTTGCGCACGGTGCGGGTGAACGGCCGGGCCGTGGGCAGGGCACCGGCGGCGCGTTGGGCGTCGGCGGCCAACGCGCCGCGCATCCGCAGCCGGCCAGGTGGAGTCGGACTGGCCATCGTGGTGGCGGTCCGTTCGGGTTGGGCGGCGCGGCGCAACGCCCGCGCCAGTTGCCCGGCTGCCTGCCGTTCGATCCGGGTCGGTGCCCGTGTTCCGGCAGTCTGCGTCTGCCCACCGAAGTTGCCCGCCGACGGCAGCCCCCCCGGTTCGGTGCGGGTTGCCTCGGTGAGGACCTGGGCGATGGCCTGCCCCAGTGCGCTGGGCTGCGCCGGTGTCCCGCCGGGGGCGGGCTGGTTCGACTCGCCGGGGCCACCCTCCTCCTCCTCGTCGCCGACGACGTCGAGCCACTGCTGGCCGAGGCGGAGCATCGTGGCGCTGTCGTCATCGGCGACCTGCTGCGCGGCTGTCCAGATGCGCCGCAGCTCCTCCAGGTCCTCGCCGAGGATCTGAGCGCAGACCTGCTCCAGCGGCGCGGTTTCGGTGGCGGTGAGGATGCCCGCGTCGGCACGGGCGAGCAGGAGGGCAGCGGCCTGGGCGGCGACGGTGCGTGTCATCGAGACCGCAGGTGCGCTCACCGTGGGTGCGACCGGGGGCGGTGCGCTCACCGCGCCCGGGAGCGGCGGGTTCCCCGGGGAGGAGGGGCCGGGGGGCGAGTCGGGGAGGAACTCGGAGAGGATGAGGGTCGTGCTGGCGGCCCGCAGCCACCTGAGGTCTTCGGGGCGGCGGCCGATCTGCGCGGCTTCGATCCGGGCCTCTTCCAGCAGAGCGGCAGCCTGACCTGCGGGGGTGTGCGCCTCGATCGAAGTGCGCCACCGGGTGTGGGCGGCATGCGCGCCTTCGTGGGTCAGCACCCCCCACAGGGCCGGGTACCGTCTCGCGTCCCGCTCAGCGCCGAGCGCCGTGGTCGGATCCACCCCGGCGGGCAGAAGGGTCCCGTCGACTTCGATCACGCCGAGGGTGCCGATATGCACGCCCGGGGACCCTCGGCCCGCACCGGGGGCGCAGGTGACGACCAGGTCCTCACGGCCCGCGATCGCGGTCACGGCGCCGGTCATGGCGGCGGAGATCCGTAGCCACTCTCCCTCAGGGTCGGGGGCAGGGATGGTCGGGTCGGTGTGTACGTGCTGCTGCTTCATGGCAGGGCTCCTCGGTGCGGGGGGTGGGCAGGGCTGCGCCCACCCCCCGCACGTCACAGGGTCGCAACGGCGGGGGTGAGGGGTTAGATCTGCTTGCCGAGGGCGAGGGGCGCGAGCTTGATCCCGAAGACCTTCTCGACCGTGTCCGCGACCACCGGCCGGTCCTCGGCCGGCGCGATCCCCATCAGGTTCGCTGCCGCCGCCGGGACACCCAACACGTCCGCGATCTTCTGGAAGGCGATCAGCTCTCGCAGCTGCGGGGACCAGCCGATCTCCCCGGACTCGCGGCGCCGCGCGAGGTTCCGCGCGACCCGCACCGCCCTGCTGTCGATCTTGAGTTTGGTGGCGAGATCGAAGTCGGTCGACACTTCGACCTGCACCGCGAAACGGGATGACAACGCTTCGCTCAAGATCGCCCCGTGGACACCCGGGTTGTGTCCAGCGATCACGTAGAAGCCGGGGGCTGCTTCTACCGCCTCGCCCTTGTGCGCCTTCACGATGATCCTTTTCCGGCCGTCCATCGCCGGGTACATCACCGCGAGCACCGCCGGGCTGATCAGAGTGGCGTCGTCGACGAGGAGGACCTTCCCCTCCTGCATGGCGGTGATGAGCGGCCCGTAGACGAACTCGTACCGGCCGTCGGGGGTCTGGGTGTACTCACCGATCAGGTCACCGACCTGGGTGTCACCATCCCCCGCGATCGTGATCAGATCGTCGCCGAAGGCGGCCTCGATCACGCTCGTCTTCCCCGTACCGGGCGGGCCGTAGAGCAGGACCGGTACTTCGGCCGTGCGTAGCTTGCGCAGGACTTCCACGTCGGGCAGGTCCGCCAGCTTCCGGGGCCGGTACACCTGCCCCGACGGGCGGATGATCCCCCCATCCGGCGTCGTGGGCGGAAGGGCCGGCCGGGGCTTCGGCACCGCCGCCGGGGGCGGTGCCGGGGCCGGGCGGGGCCTTGCCACGGGCGGTATGCCGGTCCGTCCGAATGCGTCCCGCGTGGTGGGGGTGGCCGTGTACCGGCGGGGTTTGGTGCTGGTCAACGTCGCCTGCCCGGCCTCGGCCAGACGGTGCAGCGCGTTGCCCACGGCGCCGTTGCTACGGGTCAACGCCTTCGCCACGGCGGTCGGTGTGTGGGATGCGGAAGGGTGATCGAGCAGGTAGCGGGCGACCATTTCGTGCAGTCCGCCTGGTGCTAGGCGAAAGGCGGCGGGGGCGGAGGGGGTCGGGGCAGGGCTGCTCATCCTGATCTCCAGGCAGGGTCGGGGTGCGGGGTGGCTGGGGGTGGGGTGGCGTGTGGCGCGGATCCGCACGCCACCCCGACCCGGGGGTGAGGCAGGGGCTGCTACCGGTGGCGAAGCCTGCGCAGGATCCGGGCGATGCCACGGGCACGGCCGGGGCCCGTTCTGGTCGTCGCGCCGCCGCACGGGCACGGCGCCGACCAGCGGGCGGTACCCGGACGAAGGCTGCTCACCAGGTCGACCACGCGGGGGTCCGGCAACGACCCGTCCGCTTCGAAGATCGCTTCCTGGTTGAGGGTGATCGTCAGGGCCATCGGATCCTTCAGGGTGCGGATCGATACCGATGTCATGTCGTAGCCGTGATCGTCGATCGTGACCATCACGTTTCCGATGGCGAGGAAGTCGCAGGACTGGTCAGGACGCGGCATCGTGATCGGTTCCTTCGCGGGGAGTGGGGTGGGGGAACGCTTCGGTGATCGCGTCCAGGTGCCCTTCGTGCCGGGCGTGGTTGATCCACTTGTCGGCGGTGCGGAACGGTCGGATGACGGCGTCCTCATTGCCGCGCACCTTCCGCAGCCGCGTGGCGACGTGTTCGACGGCCAGGACGGCGGTGTCGAACGGGGTCGGGGCGACGGTGTTGATTCCGGCGGCGGGGTCGACCAGGTGCGCGTAGTAGACCCCGGTCGGGTGGGGGAACACCGCGATGGTGGGTGTGGTCGTGCGGCTAGCCATCACTGCCTCCGGGGCCGGGGGGAGCTGGGTGGGCGGCGGGGCCGGGACAGGTGGGTGCGCGGGGTGCCGCGCACCCACCTCAGGCAGGTCAGGTGCGGCTGGCCGTGTACCCGTCGTAGACGCATCCGTCGTCGACGTAGATCTCCAGGTCTCGCAGGTGGGCACCGCCGTAGCGCAAGGTGACCGGGGTATCGATGTGGACCGCCATACCGCCGACGGGGTCCTGGAAGACGGTGATCCGGATCGGGGATCCGCCGTTGGCGAACTCCGACGTCATGACGCAGGTGTCCTCCGCGTCGATGGCTCCTCCGATACCGACCGGGCGGGCCGGGCGGTGGCGCAATCGGGGCAGGCGCACGGGTGTCTCCTTTTCACGGTGGGGGGTGGTTCACCGATCGATGTGCACATCCGGTCGCGTGATGCGGTACCGGTTTCCCGTTCGGGTTTCGCGTTTCGCGTTCCCGTTCGGGCGGTGCGTTTTCGGTGTGGGACAACATTAACCTGACCCATTCGCGAATGGGAAGGGGTTTTCCATGACTTTTTAGGGAATGTTTTCGAAAAGAGTCATGGAAATGCGCTTGCCTGATTGTCGATAGCGAGTTATCCGCGTATGCGCGGATAGGTAATGGGCGAAAAGAGTCATGAAAATGGGGGTGGGAATGCGCGCGGGATGAGATAGAATGGTGACAACGGATTCGACGCGACAACGGAAAGGGGGTGGTGGGGGTTGCGCACACGCGACCGGCGCCGGCCCGCCGCCCACCTTCCCGGGCGGGCGGCGCCCGGCCCCGCGCACGCGGGCGGGCGCAGGCCGGGCCTGGGGCCGGCGGGACGCCGGACCCAGGGCGGATAGCCGCCCGGAGGCGGAAAACCGTGAGGTGGTCCGGTGTCCGCCCCCCGGGCGGGCGCCGGGCCGCCGCACGTGTTTTCCTGCCTCCGGGCGGCGTAGCCTGGCCAACCATCGGAGGGGGCCACGGGCCGCTGACCTGCGGTTTTACCTCCCAGGCCCCCCTCCGCCCCTAATCGGAGGGAATAATGGAGGGAATGGTGGCGGGAATAATGGAGGGTATAAAGGAGGGTGGGGGTTCGGATTTTCCCTGCATGGCTGGAGGGGCCTCCGCTGTAAGCGTCCCTCGGGCCCGCCTGCGCCACCGCAGCCGGGCGGCGCAGGCGGCTCGGGGTCAGGGAAAGCCGGCCGACGCGGGGACGGGTCGGGTGGCTCCGCGGTAGCTGGGTCGGACGTAGGTTTCGGTCCGGACCGGGGCCCCGCGCCGGGGCGCGTTCACCATTTCCCCGCTGCCAAGGTAAATTCCCACGTGGGTGATGTCAATGTCGGACGGGCCGTAGAATACGAGGTCTCCGATTTCCAGTGGGGCCCCTGGGGGTAGTCGTGGTCCGGCGTTGAACTGGGCCTGCGCGACGCGGGGGATGGTGACTCCGGCGGCGGCGTAGGCGGCCCGGGTAAGCCCCGAACAATCAAAGCCTTTCTCGCCATAATCGGGGCCGTCCCCACCCCACAGATACGGCAGGCCGATCTGCGCGGTGGCGTAGTCCACCGCGGTCAGCGCCGCGTCCGACGGGCCGCTGCTGGTGGTGAGGTCGGAGGTGGTGTAAACGTCGGCCTGGGTGAGAACCCGCGTCACGTAAGAATTATCATGATTATAGGTGTAGAGCGCCCCGGGAATATTCGCGCCGTTCTGTGCGCCGGAGGCACACAGATAATGGGCGGCGGAGTAGACAGCGTCGGCGGGATTGTTGATGTCGGTGCTGCCGTCGGCGTCGCCGTCGACCCCATAGGCGGCGAAGGTGGTAGGCAGAAACTGCATCGGCCCCTGGGCGCCGGCCAGCGAGGTCCAGTCCGGGTTCTGCCCGTGGTCGGTCTCGACTTTCCCGACCGCGGCCAGCACCGTCCACGGCAGCCCCGGGCAGGTGGCCGCAGCGGTGACGTAGAGCCGCTGGTAGTCGACAGGGATCTCCCCCGCGGCGGCCGCGGCGGATGCCGGCTCGCCGCCGCCGGCCTCGCCGCCGAGGAGTCCGGCCGCGACGCCGCCGGCGAGGATCGGTACGGCGAGCAGCAGCGCGCACAGTCCGAGGACGAGCCGGGTCACGCAGGGCCGAGGGGGGACCGCGGCCCGAAGTGCGGCGCGGGTGGGCGCGGTGCCGGCGCCGGATCGGTCTCGTCGTCGTCGGTGGGGTCGGGCTCGTCGAACGGGGAACGGCTGACGATCGGGGTGCCGTAGCGGGTGGTGAGCCCATCGAGGTCGGTCCGGGCGGTGGCGTTCAGCGGCAGCCAGACCGGACGGGCAGGGGCGAGGTCAGGCGGTTCGGTGGAGGGCGCGGAGGGTGAGAGGGGGCTGGTGGTGAGGGGGGCAGGGGCGGCGGTGACGATGACGACCCCGGCCGGGGTCGCGGCGAGCCGGGCGCGCAGCTCCCGTTCCCGGGTCGCGGACGGTAGCCAGATCAGCACGGGGCTGGTCAGGCCGCTGGAGGCGGCGAGACGGGTGTAGCCGGGGATCTTGCGGGCGACCTGGGAGAGGCTTTCGCTGCCCGTGTCGAACTCGACGAAGAAGTCGAGCCGGCGCCGGGCGGTCTGCCAGGTGCCGTAGCCGTCGGGGCGAATCCACTGCCCCCACAGCGCGGCGGCGCGCTGTTCGGACCACCAGACGGTGAGCCCTTCATGGTCGGGGCGGGGGCGGCTGGCGTGGACGAGGGCGGTGAACACCGCATTGACGCCGAGGTGGTGACCGAGGCGCGGCGAGTTCGCCCAGGCGTGCAGCTTGTCGCGGCGGTAGCCGAGCTCGGCCACACTCAGACCGCGCTCGGCGGCGAGGATCGCCGCACCGAGCGGACCGAGGGCGTAATGGTAGGGGCCGGTACCCCGGCCTTGACCGTAGTAGGGGCGAAGCCGGTCAACGGTCTGCAGCCGGGTCAGGGTCGCCAGACGCAGCCGGGTCATCCGGTCACCGGTGAACGCCAGGCGGGTGAGCTGGTGGCGGGTCAGGACCCGGTGTTCGTGCAGCATCGCGAACATCCACCGGTCCCGGCTGGTCATCCGCCCGGACACCTCCAGCAGGGTCTGCTCACCGCCGCTCACTGGCCACCCCCGCCCTGACCGGACCGGGGGCCGCGCCCGGCATCGGGTGCGCCGGTGTGCCGGCGTGCCGCAACCCGCAGCGCATCAGCGCGGCCAGCGACAGGTGGTGGCAGAGGCCGGGTCCGCAGGGTGAACGCCGCGGTGTCGGCCTGGTCGACCACCAGCCGGGCTGCGGCCGTCCACGCGGGGAGCCGGGCGAGGTCATGCTGGGTCAGGACGGGGCTGACATGCCGGGACAGGTCCGCGGCGTCTTTCGGGCTGACGCCGAAGAACAGTTTGCTGCGCGCGTTGGTGGACAGGGCGTCGGCCAAATCGTCGGGGAGTTGACGCAGGTGCTGGTGGGCCAGGGTCATGGACAGCCGGTAGCCGCGGGCCTCGGCGAGCATGTCCTCCACCGCCCCCGGCAGCGTGAGGAAGTTTTGGGCTTCGTCCAAAAAACAGGTGGCGTCGGGGCGCTGGTCGGGGTGCAGGCGGGCCCGGTGTAGGACGGTCTGCCAGATCTTCGCCAACACGATCGACCCGACGATCCGGGAGGCGTCCTCCCCGATCACGCCTTTGGGGATGCGTACGAGGAGGATCCCGCCGCGGTCGAGGACCTCGCGTAGGTCGACGGTGGACGGGCCGGCGGCCAGGGCTTGGCGGGCGAAGGTGCGGAGCAGCAGGGCGCGGAGTTTGTTCAGGATCGGGCCGATCGCCGCCGCGCGGGCACCGTCAGACAGCTGCCCGTACCACTCCCAGAAGCTGGCGAGGATCGGGTCGGTGACTCCGGTGGTGGCTTTACGTCGTGTGTCCGGTTCGGTGAGGACCTTGACGACGTCGCCCAACGTCGGGGTGATCCCGGTGCGGGTGCGCCGTTCCAGCAGGGTCAGGCAGGTGGCGCGCAGCAGGTCATCGGTCCGCGGCCCCCAGGAGTCGGCCCAGATCCGCCGGAAGATCCCGACCAGCTGGTCGGTGGCCAGATCGGCGTCGCCGCCGTCGAGGATGTTCAAGCAGGGTGGGGCGGCAGCGTCCTCGGGGTCGAGGAGCACGACCCGGTCAGCGGCGTCCGCGGGGAGGCGGGCGAGGACGTCGTTGACCAGGTCGCCTTTCGGGTCGAAGACCGCCAGCCCCCGGCCGGCTTCCGCATCGGCGAGGATCATGTTCGCGAGCAGCGTCGATTTCCCCGACCCGGTCGCGCCGACGACGTGCACGTGATGGCGGGCGTCGGCGACGTTCAACCCGACCCGGCGGCGCCGGCCCGCTTCGCTCTCCCCTAGCGGCTTGACCCGGGGTCCGGCTTCGGGGATCCCGGCCGGGGGCGCGACGGCCGCGGCCCCGGCCCGGGACAGCCCCGGGACAGCGGTGTCCAGGGGCAGGTGGGCGAGGGCGGCGAGTTCGGCGACCGCGAGCAGGTCCCCGCGCCGCAGCCGGCGGCCCGCCAGCACGGGGATGGGGTGGGGCAGTTTCAGGCGGCGCAGATAGTTGTGCCCGGCGTACAACGCGAACGCGGAGGCGAGGGCGTGTGCCCGGCCGCGCAGCATCGTCGTGGCGGCCTGCTGCCCGGTCTTGGTCATCGGCGGGGCGAGGTGAGCTGCGGCGTAGGTGACCGTGGCTTCCCAGCGGGGGCCGACTGCTTTGAGGCCGATTGCGCGGGACGCCGCGGAGTCCTCCGGCGGTGTCGGCCCCGTCTTGCCCACCACCTGCCCGGCGGCCGGGCGGGGCCCGGCGTGGGGGGTGATCAGGTCGAGGGCGCGGCTGAGCAGGGTCGGGGCGTACTGGCCCCGCTGGCGGGCAGCGGCGCGGCGGGCGAGCGTGAGCCGGCGGCCCGTGACCGGCCGGGCCAGCAGCTGCACCACCGCCGCCTCGTTGTCGTCGAGTTCGGAGGCGGCAGACAGCAGGGACCGGATCGGGTCCCCGGACGGGTCCGCGCGTAGCGGCAGCACGTCGACCTGGGCCAGACGTAGCTGCCCGCCGATCGCCAGCGCGTAGTCCGGCAGCGGCGCGGCGGCAGGCCGGGTCGTAGTGCGGGCACCGGGCCACGCGGCCTGCACCGCCCGCTCGACCATGCCCGGCGGCACCGGGCCGGGGACCCACAGCCGGATCACCGTCCCCGCGCGGGTGGCGAGCAGTTCCCAGCCCAGATGCGGCTGGCCATGCAGGAGCCGGTCCCAGCGCGCCCGTTGCAGGCCGCCCATCTGACCCCAGAAGATCTCCGCCGCGTGGGCGGATACCTCGGGCGGGGTGAGGATCTCCACCGTCCGCGCCCCCTCACACAGCACCACATGCCGATGGGCGCGAACCCGGCGGCGGGCGTACCCCGCGGCCAGCAGGAGAACGAGCTCGAGGACAGCGACCGGCCACCAGTCGGCGTGGGCGGCCAGCCACGACTCCAAGCCAGAGACGATCCGGCTGGGGTCGGTGAGCCAGACCGGCAGCTCCGGAGCCGGTGGAGGGGGTGGAGGAGGGACGGGGGGAAGCCCCGGCGGAGGGGCCGAAACAGCAACGATCATGCATGCCTCCAGGCATGTGAGCAGCACAAACAGGGCGTGGCAGAGGTGGGGTGGCCCGGGTGGTGCTGCGGCCGGCCGTCCGGGGCGGCACCACCCGGCGCAGAGGGGGCCGGGTTAGAACGGGTCGGCGTCGTCGTCCACCGGCCGCCGGGCGGCCGGCCGGCGAGGAGCGCGGGCCGGCCCGGTCGCCGCGACGGCAGGGTCCTCGGCCCAGGCCGGGTCGAGTGGGCCCGTGTCGGTGGGAGTGGCGGTGGTGGTGTCGACCGGATCTGTGGTGATCAGGTCGTATTCGGCGGGGGACGCGAGGGCGTGCAGGGCGGTGCGCTGCCCGGTCCCAGTCAGGAGCAGGGCGTCACCGGGACCGGCGGTGAGCAGCTGGGTGGCTTCGCCATCGGTGAGCCGGTGCACGCGACGCAGGTCGTCGATCACGGTCGGGTCCTGGCGCAACAGGATCTGCGTCGCCGCGTTCGCGACGACCGCCCGGCCCAGCTCGGAGCTGAGGAGGTCGGCGGAGTCCTGGGTCGCCACGGCCAGACCGGCCCAGTGCTTCCGGGCGGCCTTCGCGAGGCGGAACAGGAAGCGGGCGCCGGCGGGGTGTGCCATGAGCAGCCAGCCCTCGTCCACCACCACGAGACGGCGCCGTCGCCGGGCCGGGTCGGCGACGGTCCGCCAGATCGCGTCCAGGGTGAGCAGCGTCCCGGCGGCTTTCAGCTCGTCGGGCAGCGCCCGCAGGGAGTAGACGACAAGGTGCCCGGTCGGGCTGGTGGTGGTCGCGTGCGCGAACAGGCCAGCATGCGAGCCGGTGACGAACGGGGCGAGACGTGCGGCGAGTGCTGGGCCGGCCGGGTCCTCAGCGGCGGTGAGGGCGGCGGCGATGTCGGCGAGCAGCGGGGCGGGCCGGGTCCAGGTGGCCTGGTCGTGGGTGATCCCGGCAGCGCGGTAGGCGCTCAGGATCGCCGCGTCCAACGCGGCCCGGCCCCCGGCTCCCAGCCCGCTGTCGTCATCGGTGCCGGCGAGCAGGGTGGTGATCAGGGTGTGGCAGAACAGGGCGCGGCGGGTGAGGAGGTCGGGGTCGTGATGGGAGTGGGCGGGCAGGTCGAGGGGGTTGAGGTGCACCCCAGGCTCGCCGAGCGCGAGGCGGGTGCCCCCGACAGCGGCGGCGAGCCGGCCGTACTCGTCCTCCGGATCAACAATGGCGGCCTCGACGCCCTGGTAGAGGGAGCGCAGGAGGTCGAGTTTCATCAGGAAGCTCTTGCCGGCGCCGGAGGCGCCGGTGGTGACGGAGTTGTAGTTCGGCTGCGCCCACCGGTCATGCGCCACGATCCCGGCGGAGTGCAGGTTCGTGCCGTAGACGACGGGTGCGGCTCCGGGGCGTTCCACGTCGGGTAGGGGCAGGTCAGGGGTGGTGAACGGGATCCCCGCGGCCAGCGCCTGGGTGTCCATCGCCCGGCGGATCTGGAGCAGGTCCAGGCCCAGGGGCAGGGTGCTCACCCAGCCCTGCACGCTCCGGTACCGGGCCCGGCGCACCGTGAGCAGCAGACTGTGCGCCAGCGCGGTGACCCGCGCCGCTTCCTCGGCGAGCTCCTCGCGGCTATCGGCGTAGACGGTCAGGTACAGCCCGGTCCGGAACAGGCGTGCCTCACCACGAGCGACCTGACGGGCCAGCTCCCCGGCGTCTTGGGCGGCGGCGTCGAGCTCGGGGTCGGCGAGACGGCCGGCCGCGGCGTCGGCGCGGCGGCCGGATTCGAGCCGGCCGAGTTGGCGGCGTAGTCGCAGCGCCGCCACCGCGGGTGGGGTCGGGTCGATGTGCAGGGCGACATCGAGGCGGCCCGGGTAGGCCAGCAGCGGCTCCATCCACCCGGGTCCGACTTCACGCGGGTAGCCGACCACGGTGATCGTGGTCGCGCAGATCCCACTGACCTCGATCTGCCCGGCATCGACCACCAGCGCGGGCGGGGTGAACAGCGCCGGGCCCTCGACGGGCAGCATCTGCCCCGCCCCTTGCCCGCGGCCGGGGACCAGGGGCCGGCGGCTGCGGGACGGCGCACCCTGCGGGGCGACGTGTAGGCGGTTGCGGCGGCGGCTCATCGGCGGCCTCCGGTCCGCGTACGGCCGAGCACCGGACCTGATGCGGTGACACGGTCGGGCGGTGGCGGACCGGTGGGATCGGCGGCCGAAGCGAGCAGGCCGGTCAGCTCGGGGCCAGTGAGGATCCGCCCCCGCAGCCCGGCGGCGGCCAGCAGACCGAGGGCTTCCTCGAGGCGGCGCGCCGCCACCGCCGCGGCGGTATCCCGGCCGCCGCGCAGCGCGGGGACGGGTTCATAGGCGGTGAGCAGGATCTGCCGGCTCCGCAACCGCCGGGTCGCCGCGATGTCGCCGAGGAAGTTGGCGTGGTCACGGGCCGCGGCGGCCAGCGCCGGATGAGGCATCTGATCCGCCAGGCTGCGCAAACGGTGCCGGTGCGGGTCGAGGTGGACCGGGACGCCGCGGACGGTGATCTGGATCCGCCCGGACAGGGCGTTGAGCATCCGCCCATAGCCGGCGACCTTCCGGCTGGTGTCGCTGTCGCCGGCGAGGGCGAGGTTCACGCCCTGGACTTCGGCAACGACGCCGACCGCGCCGCGTAGATCGATCACCCCGGCCGCATCCACCCCGGCGGCCAGTGGCCTCGCCGGCACCGGGGCGCGGCGGCGGGCGGTGGGGATGTCGGGCAGCCAGCCGGGCTGCGCCGGGATCCCTTCGGGGGCGGCGAGGTGGAGCTTGGGGGCGCGGTGATGGGCGAGGGCGGCGGCAGCGTACCGGTCGGCGGTCACCCCGCCGCGCTGGCCGAGTGCGAGCGCGGCGCCGCCGCCGAGCAGCGGCACCACCAGCACCGCCACCACCGGCAACGGCAGATACGGCGACGCGGTCCAGTAGACCGCGACGGCGAGCAGGAGCGGTGGGGCGAGCAGGGTCAGCTGACGGGCGGTCAACCCGGCCAGGATCCGGTCCGGCCGATCCACATCGGACGGAATCCGAACCCTATCAAATCTGGATGTTTCGGGCATAGCGAGCACGGCCTTTCAGACCACAGAGCGACAAGAGGGAGAGAGGGAGAGCGCCGGGGGCGGCGGTCAGAGGGGAATGCCGAGATGCTGCAGGCCCTTGCGCAGCAGCCGGTACTTCACCAGTGAGACGACCGTGGAGCGCCCGCCACCCATGACGGTGCGCATGACGGTGGATTGCAGGCGGATCGCGACGTAGAACAGGCCGGCGGCGGTCAGGATGTTCCCGAGACTGTCCGCCACGCCCACCGGATGGAACGCCCCGTCATCGCTGGCGAACAGCACCCGCACGCCCAGGACAAGCAGCACCGACTGGCCGACCTGCACCGCCAGGCAGCCGGCTGTGGCCCGCCAGTACAGGTTCGCGATGTGCTCCGTCCACGGCAGGCCCCGGCAGATCAGCATCAGCGGACCGGCGACCGCCAGCCCCATCAGCACGATCACCCGGATCACCCAGCCGACCAGCAGCATCACGATCATCCCGACCACGCCGATCAGCAACAAGACGAAGAAGATGCCGTGGATCCGCCCGGCCGCCAGCACCGTCAGCAGCACACTGAACGCCCCGCTGGCATCGAGCCCACTCATGTTCGTGAACGCCCGGCTCAGCGCGTTCGCGGCATCGATCGACCAGCCGATCAGCGGCAGGCTCAGGTTCGCCTCCCCGAACCCGAGAATCATCCGGGGCAGCATCTCTTTCGCGGTGGCGCGGGTCTGCACACTGTCGTAACCCATCGCCGCGACCCCACCAGCCATCAACACCAGCAGCATCACACTGTTCGCGATCAGCACACTGCCCGCCCACAGCTCACGGATCCGCGGCTGCTCCGTCACATCCGGAGTACTCAAAATGGTCTGGCCGAGCAGACGCACGACCGGCTCCAGCGCCGCCTCGACGAGCCCCTCGAACCAGCCATTGATCGCCCGAAGGATCCGGCCGGGGATGTCCGCCCAGCCGAACAGCGCGCCCACCACCCCACCGCCGCCACCGTCGCTCTCCGACCCGGGGGCGGTCGGGGCCGGCTCCGCGGACGGCGGCGGAGGCACCTCCCCCGGCGCCGGTGCCTCCTCGGAGCCCTCGGGGGAGGGCCCGCCGGAGGGAGCGGGCGCATCCCCGCCGGAGGGGGCCGGCACGACCGGGGGGACCTGCGGCCTGGGGGCGGCGGGTTCCACCCGCTGCGCCGGTGCGCCAGCCGGAGCCGGGGTGGTCGCGGACGGCGCGGCCGGGACCGCGGTCTGCGCCCCCGCCACCCCCGCCGACGCCACCAGCACACCCGCACCTACCGCCAGCACGCACACGACCACCCCGGCCCGCCACCCCCACGCCCGTGGCTGTCGCGGCGTCTGCCCTGCCCGGAGCATCAGGCGCCGACTACCGAACGCAACGCCTTCAACACCAACGGCGCGAGGACCGCGAGGCCGTAGCCGATCGCGGCGTTGCGGAACGCGCCTTTCGCGCGCTCCACCTCCCCGGGATCACCATTCGCACCCAGATACCGGGTCGCACCGAGGGTGAAGAAGAACGTCGCGACGGTGGCGAGGATGCCCATCAGCCAGTTCCGGGCGTTATTCAGAACCGTCTCCAGATCCGGAGCACTCGACACCGGAGCCGGCGCCGGCGGCGCTTCCTGCCCCGTCACCACCGCCGCAGCCCCCGCCACATCCGAGAGCACGACCAGCAGGACCACGACGACCACGCACCCGACCCCGAGCCGCAGCAGGTACTCGCGCCGCCGGGTCCACTTCGGGGGTGAACCCATCGCGACACCGCCGGCCAGCAGGAGCAGGATCGTCAGCGAGCCAGCCAGCGCCGCGCAGCCCAGCCGGACCAGGTCCCCCACCGAGCCGAACGGCACCAGCACCCCCGTCCCGGTCGGCCCCCCGGCGGGCTGCGCGAGCAGCAGCCACCCCGCCGCAGCCAGCCCCCCAGCCACCCCCAGCCACACGGCGGGAGGGACCGACCCCAGCAGGCGGCGCAGCGCGGTGCCCGCGGTGTGTACGACCATGCGCGTGTGTCGGCGCAGGGACCGGCCTCGTCCCGTCATCGGCCACCACCGGTCCCCGGGCCGACCCGGCGGGCCGCGACCGCGGCAACCAGGTCTCGTTCCGCGCGGCGGCGGCGCACCGCCAGCTCCTCACCCGGCGTGCGGCCCCGCGCGGACAGCTCCGCCAACGCCACACCCCGCAGCCGGTTCGCCGCCAGCAGCCGCGCATCCACCGGGCTGATCACCGCCCGTTCCGTCGCCTGCGCCAGCAACCACCGCGCATCCAGCCACGGCCACGGCGGCACCGCGCCCAGGACCGGCAGCTCCATCCCGGGCCTGCGGTAGGACGCCACCTCCACCAGCCCCGCCCGGTACCCGCCGAACACCAACCGGGCCGGGATTCCCCGCGCCCCCACCGGCAGCCCAGCGAACACATCGATAAAGCCGGTCAGCACCTCGGCGTCGAGATCGGCGATGTCTCCGCGATAGGCCGGGGCCAGCGTGGCGGCGATATGCCGCAGCGCCGGCATCGCCATCCCCGCCGCCGCGACCTTCCACGCATCCACCTCCCGCGACCGCAGGAGAAACGCCCACACCGCGTTCCGGGTCGCCAACGGTGTCTGCGGCCGGGTCACCTCCACCCGCAACTCCCGCAGGCCGAACCACCGGTCCACCAGCCCCGGGAAATCAGCGCCGTTCACGCCCAACCCGCCCGGGGACTCCGTCAAAGCCAGGAAGGTCGACTCGACCCGATCCAACGATGATTCCGCCGTGTTCTCAGAGTCATGCACCACGATTGATGGACTCCCGTCCGTAAGGCCCTGTGTTCCGTCGGCCCTAAGGACGCCACAACCCATCTGACGGTGATCTGACACTCGTTCACGCACAGGTCGGCGAGGCGATGGGGTGGTCGGAAGCGATCTGACGGTGATCTGACACTGATCTGACGGTGATCTGACACATCGCCTCGAACCACGCAGATGATCAGGTGTCAGATCAGTGTCAGACACCCTGGACTTCACTCGGACCCGAACAGCCCCCGGCCACCAGCCGCCCTTTTCCCGAGCGGCGAACTGGCGACATCCTGTTGCGGAGGAACCGAGTGCCTCAGCCCCGTCCCACCCGAACCGATCAGCCGCGGATCATTCCACTCACTGTCTGGCCCACCACCACCCCAGAAATCCCCGGGTCTCTGCCCGCCGATGCCGCGGCCCGCGCCATCGCGACCTTCAGTAACGCCGGAGATCTCGTTATCGGTATCGACGACGCCGGAATCCTCATCGGCGCCGCCGACTACCTCCACCGCCGATACCTCACACTCCACCGCGCCCCCCGGTCCGCCGCCACCCCGATTCTCACCCGCTGCCGGGAACGTGGCGCCGGACTCATCATCGACCACCCGCCCACCACCACCCCGGAAAACCTCCTCCCCGACCTGAGCGTGCTCGCGGGAATACTCCGCCCAGGGGGATATCTCCTCACCGTCCACACCCCCACCAGCGGGGCGAACGACCCGCTCGCGGACACCATCACCGCCGCCCGCGCCGCCGGCCTACGCTACCTCCAACACATCATCGTCCTCACCAGTGCAATCAACGACGACGAACTCCACCCTCCGGCAGAGATCTCGTCCGACCACGGGATGCTGGAGCCCGTCCACACCGACCTGGCCGTGTTCACCCGGCCCGGTGGTGCGCGTGGCTGACCGGCACACCCCTATTCCGCTCACCGTCTGGGCGGTGTCGCAGACCCACCCCCGTTTCCAGCGGCTAAACCGCTACACCCCCGAATCCCTCGCGCACCCCGCCCGCATGCTGCCCGCCCTCGCCCGCCACATCATCACCACCTTCACCGAGCCGGGTGATCTCGTCGTGGACCCCATGTGCGGCATCGGAACCACCCTCGTCGAAGCCGCGCACCTCGGCCGCCGGGCCCTTGGGGTCGAATACGAACCCCGCTGGGCCGGCATCGGCCGCGCCAACGCCGCCCTCGCGCATACCCAGGGCGCCACCGGGACCATCCAGCTCATCACCGGCGACTCCCGCCACCTCCCCGCACTTGCCCCCGAGAGTGCGCGCGGAAAAGCCTCGCTGGTTCTCACCTCACCGCCCTACGGGAAAGCCACCCACGGCACCGTCGATGCCGACCGGGTGAACGGGGTCCGCAAACGCGACTACACCTACAGCACCGGCCGGCCTGGCCGGGTCGGGAACCTCGCCGCCGCCGACCTCACCGACCTTCTCACCGGATTCACTGAGATTCTCACCGGTGCCGCCGCGCTGTTGCGCCCCGGTGGAATCATCGCGATCGCCGTGCGCCCCTACCGCCAGGATGGTGAGCTCATCGACCTGCCCGGCGCGATCCTGCACAGCGCGCAGAGGGTCGGGCTCGTCCGCGCCGGGCGCGCCGCAGCCCTCCTCGCGGGCCTGCGCGAGGGCCGCCTGGTCCCGCGCACGACGTTCTTCGCCCTCCACAACGCCCGCACCGCCCACGCCGCCGGCACCCCCCTCCACATCACAGCCCACGAGGACATCCTTCTCCTGACACCCCCGCCCGTAGCCCGTCCGCAGGCCTGACACTGGCGCTGGCCTGCGCAAACACGACCTGACGGTGATCTGACGGTGATCTGACACAAGTTGCGCACGCAACAACAGTCAGATCACCGTCAGATCCCACCCCACACCCAGGACCACCGGCGCCACCCCGCCGACACGAACGAAGGCGCGGGAGAGCGCGCCGCAGCGGCGCAGCCTCGCCCAGCCGGTCGCGAGACGCCTTCGGCGTCCTTTCGCACCTTCGCCGAAGGCTTCCGTGAGGCGCCGGCCGAGGCATCTGGGCACCGCGGAGGAGGAACCCCACGAGTCCTCGCAAGGAGTCGAGTGAGAACGTGGACTGAAGAAGAAATACACCAGCTCGGCGCCACGATCGGCATCGTCACCGCCGGTGAAATCCTCGGAATCGGCCGGACGAAAAGCTACGAACTCGCCGCCCGCAACGAGTTTCCCGTCCCCGTTCTTCGCTTCGGACGCCGCTACATCGTCCCCACCCGTGCCATCAAAAAACTTCTTCACACAACAGTTGCATCGCCGGATGCCGAAATTTGACACACCGGTTTTATCGAGCATCAATGGGACCGCCACCGAAACATTTATTCGGGCTCGGTAGATAACGGCTGATCAACGATACTGGAGTGTGAGCGTTGAAAGGGTCCATCTTCAAGAAATGCGGCTGCCGCGACCCTATGACGAAACGGCAGCTAGGAAGAGCGTGTCCGAAACTTCGCCGTTCGAACGGCGGCTGGCGAACCGACCATGGAACCTGGGCCTACCGCATCGACCTGCCGCCCCACCCTGACGGTAGGCGCCGCCTCGTCAGCCGCAGCGGATTCCCCACCCAGGCCGAAACGCGCGCAGAATGCGAACGTATCGAAGCCCTCATCGCCATCCCCGACGCAGGAGACAACACCGGCCGCCAAAGCATCGCCGACATCATCGGCAACGCCATCAGCACCAACAAGCCCCTCCCTGACATCGACGACGTCAAGAACCGATACCGGCGCAACGCGGACCTCAACCCCGACATCACCATCAGCGCCTGGATGGAACGCTGGCTCGCCAGTAGAAAGAACATCCGACCGAAAACCCGCCTGGGCTACGAAAGTTACATCAGAGTCCACATCACGCCAGCCATCGGCTCCGTACAGCTCACCAAACTCACCGTCTCCCACCTCGACGACATGTTCACCGCCATCGACAACACCAACATCAGGATCATCCAGGACCTTCAATCCGACGATCCCCGAATCCGACGCGCAGCCCGCGGCAAAAGACCCACAGGACCCGCCACCCAGCAGCGCATCCGAGAAGTACTCCGCGCCGCAATCAACGACGCCAACCGCCGAGGACTCATGACCCACAACCCAGCCAAGTACGTCGAACTCCGCTCCGGAAAACGACCCAAAGCACTCCTGTGGACAGATGAACGCGTCGCGCGTTGGCGAGAAACAGGCACCAAACCCTCACCCGTCATGGTCTGGACCCCGACCCAGACCGGGATGTTCCTCGACCATGCCCACAGCGACCCGCTCTACCCCGTCTACCACCTCATCGCTTACCGAGGCCTCCGTCGCGGCGAATCCGTCGCTGTGCACCTGGACGACATCGACATCACCGAGGCAACCCTCACCATCCGCTGGCAGTTCGTCCAGATCGGCTACGCCACCCAACTCGCAAAGCCGAAATCCGACGCCGGGGACCGTGTCATCTCCCTCGACCCCGACACCCTCGCCGTCCTGAAAGCCTGCAGAACCCGCCAACACACGGCCCGACTCGCCGCCGGTACGGCCTGGCCGAACAACGGCCTCGCGTTCACCCACCCCGACGGCAGCCCCATCCACCCCGAACATCTCACCAACCGCTTCCAGACCCTGGTCCAGGAAGCCGACCTACCACCCATCACCATCCATGGCCTGCGCCACGGCGCCGCCACCCTCGCCCTCGCCGCCGGAGCCGACCTCAAAGCAGTCCAAGAGCTCCTCGGCCACTCCACCATCATGCTCACCGCCGACACCTACACCCAGATCCTCCCCGATCTCGCCGCCGAGATCGCCCGCAACACCGCCCGCCTCATCCCCCGCACCCGCAGCCCCCACGACTACCCCCGACACCACACCACGACCGACTAACCCACGCCGACCCGTCCGACCCGTCCGACCCGTCCGGGTCGGACGGGTCGGACGGGTCGCAGCGAACCACCACAACCCACCCCATCGCACCGGCCGCCGTACGGCACGCACCCCACACGCAGGCCCCGACAGCCAGCCCGACGCTCCAGGCCACACAGTTCGGTATCATGACTCTCGCAGGGCCGTTAGCTCAATTGGCAGAGCAGCCGGCTTTTAACCGGCGGGTTCAGGGTTCGAGTCCCTGGCGGCCCACCGCAGAAAGCATTTCCAGGGAAATCTCAGAATTGCTTCTAGATGGCCCACGCTGGCAGCGTTTAATTATTCTCTGGCGCTCGCGATGCTCGCCGAAGTACCCAATGCCGCCATCGCCTCCGCGACAGCAGGGGCCGAGCGGGCCCGTCAGGCTTGGGCGTGCCGACGGACCATGGCCGCGGGCAACGTGTCCGTCTGAAACGTACCGGCAGAGCACTGGGACGATCCTTTCTGGGACGGTGGGTAGCGCCTATCTGCACTTGTCCGCATTACCCGCGTCGGGGGATGGTCCTGTCAGGACCACGCGAGTAGGCGAAACGAAAGGGCCGCCGGGGGACGGCCCGCCTCAGCGGCCGGCCGGGTCGGATGCGTGGTCGATGGGGGCGATGGTGTAGCCCGCCAAGGTGGCGGATCGGGCGTGCCGGTCGGCGTCCTGCTGGTGGCGGAACCGGGCGTTGATCCGGGTGGGCCGGCCGGCTGCGTCCAGAGCGACGGCGGCCTAGTCGCTGCCGGGCGTCCACTCGGCGGGGTGGAGTGGCGTTACCCAGTAACGGTGTGTACCTCTGCAGCCACCGGTAGAGGGGGCCGTGATCGACGTCGATGCTGCGTTCGGCGAGGAGTTCCTCGACGTCCCGGTAGGACAGCGTGTATTGGAGGTACCAGCGGACCGCCAGCACGATCACCTTCGGCGGGAACCGGAACCTGGCGACTCCGAGACCGGCACCTGTGGAGCGACCACATCTCGACCCATTAATTGATCATGCCCGACCGTCAGCACGAAGGCCTACCCTGAGCGGACGCGACGGAGTTCCCGCCGGCAGGAACCTGCCGGAGTATGTGTGGCTTTCGCACCATCCAGCTAGTCTGAGCTGATCTCAGCGCCGTGGGCACCAGATTGGTCGCTGTACGTAATTGGTGGGCGTGAGGTCAGGGCTGATGCGTAACGGTGTTGCCTGAGGGGGCTGAGTGCTCGGTTGGCGTCGGAATCCGAGGGGCAGGGCCGAGCCGCCGGTTTCCGGGAGGCATTCCGCGTCGGCTGTCGAACCTTCCGGACCGACGCCGAGCGCTTCCGGATCATCCGATGAGGCCTTGGCCTCTGCCATCGGCACCTTCTTGTCGGCCGATGGCGCAGGCTCCGATCAATCCGAAACGGCGGGGTTTCCGCCTGCTGAGTCTCCCCTGGTCGATGTCGCCGGCGACCCTGCCTATCGCGACCGGGTAGATGGAGTGTCCGGTAGCCACGAGTGGATCACCGACGGCGGCGCCGATGGTGGCGGTGGCGGTGGCGAGGACAGCGGCCCGAGTTGCTGGCCTGGGCCAGGCGATGACGGTTCGGGCTCCGCTCACACCGACGGCGCGGGGACGGACGAGCGCACAAGCGTCACGGATATCGCGCGGGCCCGGTGGGGGATCTCGCCTCAGCTGGCGCACGAGCGGTTCGGCCAGTCGGGCTGGTCCTACGACGACGTCGCGCCGCGTGGCTGCCCGCGATGCAACGGCACGCTGCACTGCCTCCGAAAGTCCTATGTGAGCGGCGGACGGCCGCAACGCTACGTCGCCCTGGTGTGCCCGCCTTGCGCGGCAACGTTCACCTTGGCGGATCTGGGTGTACGGACCTTCGACGAGCTGCGGCCTCGGCGGAGTGCCTCCCGTCGGGGCAGGGTGGCGTCTCCGGGACCCTCGTTCGTTGACGACGGCCCGCTCCCCGGTGGGATGAGGATGGGTGTCGCCCCCGCCGAGAACGCCTGGAAGCTCACCGCGGAGCTGCTCGACCCGCGACTCGCGCCGGGCTACTTCGCGGCGAGCGCGCCGCGGCCGGGGTCCACCGCCGTCTCCGTTCCTGATCTCGGAACACCGCAACCGATGACCGAGCGCAGGCTCCTGCACTGGTGCAAGATCGCGGACCCGTGGGCCGATGTCCCGTCCCGGCCGGATGGGGTGGACGTGCGCGTGCTGGTCCCGCTGGCGGCGGACTTCGACGCGCTGTGCGCGCTGATGAGCGCCGCCGGGGTGCCACATCGGCGGGTGCGCCACTGGGTCGAGGCGGAGACCGTCAGCACAGTCGGGCCGGATGGCGCGCTGGCCGCGCTACGCGCGGTACCCGGTTTCCTCCCGGCCACGAACACCGCGAAGCTGCGGGCGGCGGGCGTCGTCGGAATGGCCGCCGAGGCGGCCCGGGACGCGTTCGAGCTGGCCTGGGACAACCACGGTGAGCCGTTCCTCCCGGCCTGGAGCCCCGTCCACGCCCGGACGGTCGTGCCCGCGGACTGGGTGCCGTACCTGCCCCATCCCGGGCTGAACCCGGCGCAGGCGGAGGCCGCGCCGCACGTGCTGAGCGACAACACCCACCTTCTCGTCGCCGCGCCGACCGGGTCGGGTAAGACCGCGATCGGCATGCTCGCCGCGCTCAAGGCCATTCTCGGTGAGGGACGTAAAGCGGCCTGGTTGGTGCCGCAGCGGTCGCTGACCGACGAGCTCGACCGCGAGCTCGCCACCTGGCGTGCGCGGGGGCTGCGGGTGGAGCGTCTTTCCGGCGAGCACGTGGTTGATGTGGAGCGGGCCCGCGCGGCCGATCTGTGGGTGTCGACGACGGAGAAGTTCGAGTCGGTGTGCCGGGCGACGTCGCTGCGCGCCGCGCTGGGTGAGGTGGGCTGCCTGGTCATCGACGAGATCCATCTGCTGGGCAGTGCCGGGCGGGGGCCGTTGCTGGAGGCGTTGCTGGCCCGGGTGCGTGGTGTGGAATCACCGGTGCGGATCGTCGGGTTGTCGGCGACGGTCGCGAATGCCGAGGAGGTCGCCGGGTGGCTCGGCGCCCGCGTCGTGACGACCACGTGGCGCCCGTCCCGGTTGACCTGGCAGCTGCCGATGATCCCGGCCACCGCTGACCGCAAGACCGACAATGCCAACAGGCTGCGGGCGGTCACGGCGCTGACGCGCATGGTCACCGATGACGGTGGCAGCGTGCTGGTGTTCTGCGGAAGCCGGCGCAATGTCCGCGCGACCGCGCTCACGATCGCGGCCGATCGGGGCGCGGACATCCGCGGCATCGACCCGGATGACGGCTCCCGCGTCCACCAGGTGTGCACCGCGGTCGGGGTGGGTCTGCACTACAAGGACTGGGAGCACCGCCACGAGGCGGAACGCGCCTTCCGCGCCCGCGGTCTGGATGTCCTCGTCGCGACGACGACGGTGGCGGCCGGGGTGAACCTGCCCGCGCGGGCGGTCGTCGTCCGGGACACCCGCATCGGTCTGGACAAAATCGACGTGGCGACGGTGCAGCAGATGTTCGGCCGGGCCGGCCGGGTCGGCGTCGGGGAGACCGAGGGATGGTCCTACCTGGTCGTCGACGAGACGGAGCGGGCGACCTGGCAGAACCGGCTCGTCGAGGGGTACGCGGTCCGCTCCCACATCGCGGACAGCCTGGCCGATCATCTGCTGGCGGAGGCGGCTCAACAGCGCGTCCACACCCTCGCCGACGCGGAGAACTGGTGGCTGCGCACGCTGGCTCATCATCAGGGCGCCGAAGGGCTCACGCCGGTGCGGGATGCCGTCGACCTGCTGGTAGAGGGCGGGTACGTCGCGCTGGTCGCCGAGCCGGATGTCGGCACGGTACTCAGGGTCACCGAGCTGGGCAAGCTGACGACCCGGTTCATGGTTCCGGTCGAGATCGGCACGCAGCTGCGGGGCCTGCTCGCGGAGGTCGACCGGCGGCCCCACGACCCCGAGGACGCCGAGCGGCTGCTCGGGCTGGCGATCGGCGTCGGTGTCCCGCAGTTCGCCGAGGCCCCGGTGACGGACGATCTGCGCCCCCAGGTGGCACGGCTGCTGCGCGCCCGGGGGTATCTGGAGCGGGTTGACGCCCCGGGGGGCGCGCCCGGTCTCGCTCCGTCAACCGCCGTGGCGCCGGGCGATCTGGCACAGGTCGCGATCGCGCTGGTCGCGAACAGTCCGCGGGTGTTCAGCCGGCCGGCGAGGAGGATCGCCGGGCTGCCGTCCTCGGTCCTGCTGCCGATTCTCAGCGAGATGCCGCGCTATTTCGCCTGGCTGGCAGCACAGGGTGAGCTGGCCACCGTCGCGCCGTGGGTCGCCGTCATCGCGGGGGATCTCGGCCGGCGCATCCGCTGGCGGCAACTCGGGCCCACCCGTGGCGCGGGCCGGTTGCTGTGGATGTGCGAGCAGATGGCGACCCCACTGCGAGCGGAGCGCATCGTGCCACTGCTGTTCACAGCCGCCCGCGGACGCGGTGTGACGGCCCCGGACTGGCCGGTGGGCCGTGCCCCGGCCCAGTGCCAGCTGGACGCCCAGGAATACCTGGCGCTGTTGCGCGACCGGGCGACCGACACCACCGTCACCGAGGCCGACGACCGTGTGAAGGTCACCGCGCCGAACGGGACCACGGCGGTGGCCTGGGCAGGTCACCAGCACGCCGTCATCGGGTCGCCGGCCGGGCAGTGGACGTCCTATCCGGGTACCGGAGCGCCTGCCCCCAATACCGCTAACGGTTTCGGTGGGGCTAACGGTCCCGCCGGCTATCCACGCGAGGCCCACGCGCCGGCCCCGGAACGCGGGGTCAGCGTGTTCTCCCGGCGGGGCGACCACGTGAGCACGGGCTGGCTCAGCAGCTACAACGGGATCCACGACCAGACGGGGTTCGCCTAGCGTTGCCGCCATTACGAACTGGGCGTCGATGCCGACCCCCGGAACCGGCTGACGGCTGCCTTCACCGAGCTCACCCCGGCCATCTGACCACCCGCCCGAGACAGCTCCACCACGCCCCGCCTCCACCCAACGCAACACCCACGGCACTACGAAGGACGACGACCCCACCGCGGCCGCGGTCTTCAACCACCAGGGCCTGACCACCCCGTCGCGGACCTGCCCCAGGAACGGATCAAACGCCAGCCCGTCCTCGGCGGCCTGATCAACGAATACGAACGAGCCACCTAAAACCCCAGGTCACCACCGGTGGCCGAGTTTTGACACCCCACACCCGACCGCCGGCCGTGCCTCGCCGTCGCCAGACAGCCCCAGAGCAGGATTGGATACAGCCACCAACGCCCCCGTTGCGTCCCCCGAATTGATCTTGAGCGCCTGGTGCCCAAGATCCGTGATCGGCGCCCCGTGAAGACGGCGCACGCGACAACGGGGGCTCACGGTAGCGAGGACGTGGCAGATCGGACCAATCATGACCTAACTCGGCGTGTCGCTCACAAAACGACCGGGTCGGCGTTCCCTGGCTGGGCAGATCGCGGGCACGCGCTCGCCCGGCCCGGCCTCATCACTGGCGTGTGCCCGGATCTGGTGTCGCGCCGTCTACCGGTCGCGGCTCAGCTGGGTCGCCCGACCGCGACGGAGTACGTAGCGATGATGCGGTCGCCGGTCAGGGCATGGAACGCCAGTTGGTTGGCAACCGCTTGTTCGCTGGCCCAACGGCTGGCGTCTTGGGCGAGCGCCGTCGCGAAGGCCTGGACGGCCGTCTTCAGCTCGTCGAGCTTGGCCGGAGTGATCACCCTCATGCCGGGCACGGCGACGGCCTTGGGGTCGAGCACGTCGACCGGGTGCAGCATGACCGGCACGTTGGCCGGCCCGGGGTTCTTGCTCTCGTTCCAGCGCACGCTGCCGCCGAGCTGGTCGGCGTCCTTCTTGGCGATGCCGGGGCAGTCTGCCTTCACTCCGGTCTTGAGTTCGATCACAGCGTGCCGGGTGGCACTAAGCGCCCACAGGTTGTCCGGGCCGGTGCCGTACAGGCGTTCGGGGCGCATGCTGTCGAACCCCAGGTGCAGGCCCAGCTTCTCCCAGGCCGCCTCGGTGTTGTCGGTGCGGTCGTCGTCCCAGACGAGATCATCGAGTACCGCGCGCAGGCCGAGGACGAGGGCTGTGCTGTCGGCATAGGTGGCGGTGAGGTGCTCGGCGGCGGCGCGGGCCTGGACCGCGGCGGCACGGGCCTGCCGGACGTCCACGCCCACGGCCGGTCGCAGCACGGCCGGGTTCTCGCGGATCGCTGCTCCCAGTTGCTGCTGCGCGACGGCAGGGTCGACGAAGTGCAGGTAGGTCGCCTTCTGCTCCCGCACCCAGCCACGCAGCGCGGGGTCGGTGATGCCGTCGATCGCCGTCTGCAACCGCTGGGCCGCCTGGTTGAACTGGCCGGTTGTCGCCAGGTCGAACGCCTCGCGGGCGGCCACGGCTTCGGGACGCACGGACCCGACGTTGTTGTAGCGGATGGGGGCGAGGGCGAGCTTGCTGCGTTCCACCCACTGCGGGTCGCGGTCCAGACAGACCGACAACGCGCTGCGAATGCCTTCCAGGCCCGTGTGCTGCACCTGTATGGCAACGTCCCGGCTCAGGCGCAGCTGCGCGCGGGTCGCCGGGGAGAACAGCTCCAGCCAGGCGTCGTCGTGCACGGCGAGGCCCAGGCCGGCGCCCATGAGGAGCACCGCGCAGTGGTCGTTGACGTCACGGACGCCGCGGCCCATGCCCTGCTCGATCCGCTGGACGTCGCGTGCGCGCTGGGCTGGGCTGTCCGCCAGGGCGGAGGCCTCGCGGCGGTCGGCTGCGTCGAGAGACCGGGGGATGCCGTCGATGATGAGCAGTTCGCATGCGCCGCCAGGCAGATCGATGCCGTCGTACTTGTTGACGAGCACGACCAGGCCGACATGCCCGGCAGTGAGCGCGGCGACACCCTGCTCGAGATCTCTGACGTAGAGCTCGCGGTCGGCGAGGCGACGCCACTGCGCGGCCTTGACTGCGCTGGGCACGAGCACCACCACGTTCACGGGCCTGGCCTCCGGGCGCCCGTCACCGTCGCGGTCCCCGGTCGCGAAGCCCTTGGCCAGTTGCCGAATCGCCGCCTCATCGAGCGTCGGGTTGAGCTCCAGCGGCGCGAGTACCAGGCGGTCACCGAGGTCGGCCGCGCTGCCGGGGGTGACGATGTTCGTCAGATCCTTCGGGTCGGCCTTGAGGTTGGTGACCAGCACGCTGTCGTCGGAGAGGGTCGCCGTCAGGTACACGCGCCGCTTGGCGTTTACGAACGAGGGGATCTTGTCGATGGGCGGGCACGGGGGTCGGATCTCCACGCCCCGGCTGGAAAGCATCGCCGCGCACAGGCTCAGGCAGTCGGCGATCAGTGGCCAGGCGAACATGAACTCGGGGTCGCGCTGGTGCGGGTGCAGGATCTTGAGTACCTCGCTCTGCAGGTCGGCCCAGGCCCAAAACGGCACCCGGATCCCGGCACCCGGGTCGCCGAAGGACATGTCCAGCCAGGCCTTCTGGCTTTGGCCCTCGGCGGCCGAGTGGAACAGGTCGAACAGTTTCCGCATCGCTGGGTGCTCGAACGGGATGGTGAGACGGAACTGGCCCTCGGTTGTGGCGAGTGCGGCGTGCGCGTCGTCGACGACGCACACGCCCAGATCGATCGCGGGGCGGCGGCCCCCGGTCACGCCGAACACGGACTGGCCGTTGACCAGTTTCTGGAAGGTCGTGACGAGGATGGCGCGGCCACTGGCGAAACCGACGTCGTCGGGCCGGTCCGCGGTCGGCAGGCCCAGCCGGACGGCCTCGGCCCGGACGCGGCTTGCCAGATAGGTGTCCGGAGCGAGGTAAACGGCCTTGCCGACGCCCTCGTTGAGGGTGCTCTGCGCGATGAGGAGACCGACGACGGTCTTCCCGCCTCCCGTGTTCTGCTTGATCACGACGTCGCGGTTACTTCGGCGGTCGAACCAGCCTTCCAGCGCCTCGCCCTGTTCCTGCCGCAGGTAGGACCAGGGCTTGTTCGGCAGCGCCGCGAAGATGTCCCGCGGTCTCAGGAGCCGCTGCGGCGACGCCGAGCCGATCCGGTTCCAGTCCAGCGCCACGCGAACACCCCATCCTTTCGAGGGCAGACAGCCTACCGCTCCCCCGTGCCGATCTCGCCGCGAAACCGACAACTCTGGGCGGGGCCAGGCACCAGCCGCCTCGTCGACAGAAGCGAGACTGCTCACCAACCTGCCCAGGGTTGTTGCACACGACCGGGCCGACTTCCGAGTTCTCGGAACGTCGCCCGACCACCGGCGTGCCCGCCGGGCGCGGCACGTGGGACGGTCCTACGGTGAAGGGGACACCGCGCCCCAAGGCCCGGAAGGAGAGCTAGGTCCCCGCGGACGCGAGGCCCTAGCCCGACGCCTCATAGATCAGCGGCGCAGGCAAGAGCCAGGAAACGGTCGGCGCGATCGTTACGGCTCGTCGGGGAGCCGTCTGAGTTCTCGCAGCTGATCAGGCTTCATGTGCTTGCGCAGCGTCTGTGCGACCGAATCCGGCCGGTCGACGGGAACATAATGTCGGAGGCCTCTCATTTGGGTGACACTTCTCTATGCTCGTCAAAATGGTCCCAGCGGGCTCTGTGAAGGCCGATACGCGCCGTTTTGCGATCCCGGCGCAGGCATGGCTCGCCGACTGGCGCGCCACACCGCGGGCAGTCCACTGCGTTCCTCACGTCGGCGCGATCAACGAGGGGATCACCGCTACGGACGCCATTTCCGGCCGGTTTTGCTTCTACGGGCTCCGGGCCACCGGCATTGTGGAGCCACACGGCTCGCAGAAACGGGGCGTCCGCGGGTTCGGGCCCGGCGGGGCAGACATCGAAGTGGGTGATTCGACAGGAATCGGTGGGCAGAGCGTTGCGAAGGTTCACCGCCGTTCCGTCTCCGGCGACTCGCCACCGCCGCCCGCTCGGAACCTTACCTATCGGGTATTCACCGGGTTCCAGGATGATCCATCGTCCGTTGACGGTCCGATGCCAACTACCTGTGGCTCCGCAATCGCGACAGGTCGTGGGGTTGCCCGCGCGTACGTCGAGATTCGCTCCCTCATCGAGTTGCTCGATGAGCTCGTTGACGGCCGGCGGCAGCGGATCGCGCTCCGGAAAGGTCGTCACCGTGGTCCAACACGTGTCACACGCCAGGGTGCGGAGCGGAACGGGACGCTCGACGGCGTCGGGTCGACGCTCGCCACAGACCTCACATAGCGGATCGGTCACGATTCGTACCGTAACATGCCTGTGATCGTGGCTGGGCGGATCCTATCTGTCAGGCTGAGCTGAGATGGAGGTTGTCCATCAACTGCTGGCCTGGGACAGGGCTACTTGGATCCGGCCCGGCCCGTGTTCCGTGCGGCTGCGGACTGCACTCGCGGTGCGAACCCGGTCCGGGTCGACCGGCCCGAGGGGTTACGGGCCGCGGACGACTGCACTCGCGACGACGCTTTCCCTGTCATCGGCGTCGACCGTGACGACCTCCCGCTGCTCGTCATACTCCGACCGGCCTTGCTACTCCTGCTGCTCATGGTGCTCGCCTCCGTGCTTGCCCGGTGTTTCCGCGCCGACCGGGTGGGATGCCGCCAACCGGCCGGTCGTCCGGTGGTCGTCTGGTTGATCCGGCCGGCGTGACCGCCGCCGCGGGAGCCGCCGACCGTGCCCAGGCTTGCCGGTATGGGTCCGTCGGCCGGTAGTCCCAGGGCCGCCCGGTATTCGGTGTCAGGGCGACGCCGCGCCTGCTCGTTCTCCACCTGCATCACCCGCCCTGTTCGCGGCCAGATGTGTCCTTGTCCAGACTCGCGCATCGACGTCGACCGCGTGACCGCGTGACCGCGCGACCGCGCGACCGCAGACATGGTCAGATCTCAGGACTTTTCGGCTTGTGATCTCCGACGCAGCAGTGCTGGCCCGCCATACCGATCAAACTCATCTGGTGTATCGCCGCGAGCCCGCCTCTTTCGGCCGGCCGGGTTCGCCCGCTGCGCAGCGCGGCAACCGGAGATCGTTTGGCGGGCGACGACACAATGAGCACACATTGAGCACACACACGGCCCGACGCGCTCGCGTTGGAGGGTCGTTTTTTCGAACGATGCAGGTCAAGGCGATGTCGATCAAGGTTCGCGACGGCCGCCGGGCGGGAAACTCGCCGGTTAAAAGCCGGTTGCTCTGCCAATTGAGCTAACGGCCCTGCTGTGGACCATCGTACCCAACTGCTCGGTCGGGGGGAGGGCGGGGCGTGAGGTTCCGGCGGGTGGGCGCGTCGGGGGTGTTTCTGGGGGTTGGTGGGTGGTGTGGGTGCCAGCCCCGCCCGGGTCGGGCCCGGGCGGGGCTGGTGGGGGCCAGTGCTTGGTGATGGTCTTCGGGTAGTCGTGGGGGTGCGGGCGCGGGGGATGAGCCGGGCGGTGTTCTCGGCGATCTCGCTGGCGAGGTCGGGGAGGATGTGGGTGCAGGTGTCGGCGGTGAGGGTGATGGTGGAGTGGTCGAGGAGTTCTTGGACGGCTTTGAGGTCGGCGCCGGCGGCGAGGGCGAGGGTGGCGGCGCCGTGGCGGAGGCCGTGGAGGCTGATGGGGGGTAGCGCGGCGTCGTCGAGGAGGGTGTGGAAGCGGTTGGTGAGGTGTTCGGGGTGGATGGGCTGGCCGTCGGGGTGGGTGAAGGTGAGTCCGGTGTCGGGCCAGTCGCGGCCGGCGGCGAGGCGGGCGGCGTGTTGGCGGGTGCGGGCGATTCTCAGGACGGTGAGGGTGTTGGTGTCGAGGGAGATGACGCGGTCGCCTGCGTCGGATTTGGGTCGGCCGAGCTGGGTGGCGTAGCCGATCTGGATGACTTGCCAGCGGATGGTGAGGGTGGCGTGGGTGAAGTCGATGTCGTCCCAGTGGAGGCCGACGGATTCGCCGCAGCGGAGTCCGCGGTAGGCGATGAGGTGGTAGATGGGGTAGAGCGGGTCGGTCTGTGTGTGGTCGAGGAAGCGTCCGGTCTGGGCGGGGGTCCAGACCATGACGGGGGAGGGTCTGAGCCCGGTTTCGCGCCAGCGGCTGACGCGTTCGTCGGTCCAGAGGAGGGCTTTGGGGCGTTTCCCGGAGGCGAGCTCGAGGTGTTTCGCGGGGTTGTGGGTGATGAGTCCGCGTCGGATGGCGTCGTTGAGTGCGGCGCGGAGGACCTCGCGGACGAGCTGTTGGGTGGCGGGGCCGGTGATGCGTTTGCGTTGGGCGGCGCGCCGGATGTCGGGGTCGTCGGACTCGCGGGCTTTTCGGATGTCGTTGTTGGTGTTGTCGATGGCGGTGAACATGTCATCGAGGTGGGTGACGGTGAGTTTGTCGAGGCGGATGGTTCCGATCGCGGGGACGATGTGGACCTTGATGTAGGCTTCGTAGCCTTGCCGGGTGGTGGGGCGGATGGTTTTGCGGCTGGCGAGCCAGCGGGTCATCCAGTCTTGGACGGTGATGTCTGGGTTGAGGTCGGCGCTGCGCCGGTAGCGGTTTTTCACGTCGACCGGGTTCGGGAGGGGTGTTCCGGTGGTGATGGCGTTGCCGATGAGGTCCGCGACTTTCTGTAGCCCGCCCTCGTCGCCCTTGTCGCCCTTGTCGGCGACGGCGAGAAGTGCTTCGATGCGTTCGAGTTCTTCGCGGGCTTCTCCCTGTGTGGGGAAACCGCCGCGGCTGACGAGGCGGCGTTTGCTGTCGGGATAGCGCGGTAGGTCGACGCGGTAGGACCAGGTGCCGTGGTCCGAACGCCATCCGCCGTTAGCGCGACGTAGCCGGGGGCAGGAGCGGCCGAGTTGCCGTCCCGTTTCGGGGTCTCGGCATCCGTATTTTTTGAACAGGGTACCTTTCACGTTTCCGCGCTCCGGAGGTTGATTCGAGCATGGGAATGATGTCCCGCCGATAGTCCGATTCGTGGCGGGGCATTCGTATTGATGCTCGTTGAAACCGATATGTCAAGCGTGGCCGTCGGATTCGGTGTCGATTCCGAGGAGTTGTTTGAGGGGGCTGGTGGGGACGATGTAGCGGCGGCCGACACGAATGACGGTGACGGGAAATTTTCCCTGTCGGGCGAGTTCGTAGCTCGCGGTTCGGCCGATGCCGAGTATTTCTCCTGTGGGGTGCCGGAACTCGGTCACCGGCGTTGATCTGGTCTTTTAGGCGGCTCGTTTGTATTCGTTGATCAGGCCGTCGAGGACAGGCCGGCGCTTGATCCGTTCCTGGCTCAGGTCGGCGACGGGGTGGTCGGGCCGGGGTGGTTGAAGGTCGCGGCTGCGGTGGGGTCGTCGTCCGTTGTAGTGGGCGGCGTACTCGGCCAGGACAGAACGTAGGTGCCGTTCGCCGACGATCAGCATGTGGTCGGTGACCTCGGTCCGGACTGTGTGGACGAACCGTTCGGCGTAGGCGTTCGCCCGGGGCGTCCGGGGTGGGATCTTGACGGTGGTGATGCCGGCGTGGGCGAGGACCGCGTCGAAGGACGCGGTGAATTGTCCGGCGCGGTCGCGGATCAGGAACTGGAAGTCGGCTGTCCGGGCGCCGAGGTCCATGAGGAGGTTGCGGATCTGTTGGGTGGTCCACAGCCCGTCGGGGTGGGCGGTGACCTCGAGGATGTGGACGGAGCGGGAGCCGGCTTCCGGGACGAAGAAGCAGTACAGACGCCGCAGCGTCATGGCGCAGTCCACGTGGAAGAAGTCGACCGCCAGCATCGTCGGTGCCTGGGTGCGTAGGAACTGTCGCCACGTCGTGTCGGTCTGGCGTGTTGGTGCCGGGGGCAGCCGCAGGGACGTCAGGACCCGGCGATCGTGGACGCGCCAATGCGGTGGCCGAGTGTGAGGAGCTCGTCCTGGGTCCGCTGGTATCTCCATGTCGTGTTCTCGGTCGCGAGCCGCTCGATGAGGGTTGCGATCTCCGTGCTGACCGGCGGTCGTCCTGTCCGGTGCGGGTAGTCCATTTCCGTGCGATCAGACGGCGGTGCCACCGTGGGACGGTGCCGGGGGTGACCAGTCGGTGCGCTCGCAGTGTCTTCGGTAAAAGCTGGATCAGTGCGGCGTGTACCGCGCGGTCCGCCCAGTCCCACCGGGGCTTGGGCTGGGTACGGCGCAGCATGGCGACCTCGTGCCGCAGCACGAGCAGCTCGATGTCCTTGGACGCCGACGAACGACCGAGGAGGACCAGCCAGCCGCAGACCCGAACGAAGATCAGATACAGCAGGCGTACGGACACAGTGGACCATCATGCCGCCGGCCCCGTGCCGGCGTATCGCCCCAGGTCACAGGCCCAAGCCGACTTCTGGCACCCCACACGGCTCGAATCGGGGTTCTGGAGCCCCACAGTTGAGATCCCCCGGGCTACCCGACCGATCTTGAAACGGTCCCGCCAGCGGGCTGCTACCCGCTGACGCGACCGCCTGCCGACGGCACGCCGATCGGAAACCACACGTCACCTGAGCCCGAGTACATCGAAACTGACTTTCCGTCCTCTGAAAGGCCGTAGATCCGGTCTTCGGTCACCGCGAAATCCGCCCCGGGCCCACCGATGCGCGTCCACCCGGCCGACCCCAGGTAGCGATAGATGTGCCCAGTTATGGGATTAGTCGCGAACAGGCCGTAACCGCCACCATAAATTGTGCGCGCATCATCACCAACGGTATACCACTCCTCGCCCGACCCGGTGTACCTGTTAACATGCTTTCCGTCTGGCGTGAGACCATAGAGCGCATCCCCGGTCACCGCGAAATCCGCCCCGGGCCCACCGATGCGCGTCCACCCGGCCGACCCCAGGTAGCGATAGATGTGCCCAGTTATGGGATTAGTCGCGAACAGGCCGTAACCGCCACCATAAATTGTGCGCGCATCATCACCAACGGTATACCACTCCTCGCCCGACCCGGTGTACCTGTTAACATGCTTTCCGTCTGGCGTGAGACCATAGAGCGCATCCCCGGTCACTGCGAAAGTCCTCCCCTCGTAACCGACACGCTGCCATCGGCCCGGAGCGCCCAGGTATCGATAGATGTCGCCGGAAACATCGTCGGTCGCAAACAGGCCGTAGCCACCGCCATAGAGTCGGCCCTTCGGCCCGCCGATCGAAATCCACTTCCTGCCCGACTCCGAATACATGTGGACCCCGGTTTGCCCATCGATCGCGTACAGCACGCTGCCCGAACCGGCAATGTGCAGTTGCCCCCCCGCCACCGGGCCGGGTGCCGGCGGCGCGGGAGCCGTTTTGAAGGGAGCCGTGGTGGACGGGGACGGTGTCGGGACACTCGGTACGGAGCTGGTCGTCGGCGGGGCCGATGCGGCGGGAGCAGGTTCCGCCGGGCCCTCTGAGGTAGATCTGCCCGTGGCCGATGGGAGCAGGGCGGGGGTGCTGCCGCTGAACCGGTCCGAGATCACCTTGCCCGAAGTCACCAGAAGCACCACGACGACCACGAACGCCGCCGTGCTGAGCCCGCCCACGAGCCATGCGGCCCGCCTGCGGCTTCGAGTGCTGGCCGGCTGAGCCGCCGCTGTTTCCGGATCCCGGGTCGGCCTAGGCGGCCCGGGAGGAGCAAGGACGTAACGGGTTAGATCAGCGACGACGGTTGACGGAAGCCAGCCTTCGGCGACACGGAGCCGCGCACTGGTGGACGCCTCCTGGCACAGCCTGATGAGGGCGGCCGGGGTGGGGCGCTCCCCGGGGTCCTTCTTCAGGCATTGTCGCAGGATCTCGCGGATCTGCTCCGGGCAACGGTCCCAGTCCGGCTCGTCGTGGACGATGCGGTGGTACATGAGCGGGCCGACGCCGAACGGCTTCTCGCCGGTGACGGCGAAGTAGGCGGTGGCACCGAGCGAGAAGATATCCCCGGCCGCGTTGAGTGGCTGGCCCGAGATCTGCTCGGGGGCCATGAACGGAGGGGACCCGGAGAAGGACTGGCTGACTTCCTGCCCGGGGTTCTCAACCGCCCGCGAAATGCCGAAGTCGATGACCCGGGGACCGTCCCCGGCAAGAATAATGTTGCCGGGCGTAAGGTCACGATGAATCACGCCGGCGGCGTGGATCGACTGCAACGCCTCCGCGACTCCCGCGGCCATCACCAGGACGCTCTCCGTTGGCAGCGGGCCATGGCGGGCTATGGAAGCAGCAAGGGAAGGCGCACCGACATAGACGGTCGCCAGCCAGGGACGCGGCGCCTGCGCATCGAAGCCAACAACCTCGGCGGTGTACCTCCCCTGGACCTTCCTGGCTATTTCCACTTCCTTCTCGAAGCGGCGACGGAATCCTGGGTCGGCAGCGTGCTCAGGCCGGATCACCTTCACCGCCACCGGACGGCCACCACGGGTGTACGAAAGATACACGGCACCCATTCCGCCCTCGCCGATCCGGGCGTGGAGCAGATAATCGCTTATCTCCCGGGGGTCTCCCGGACGAAGGCGCGTGAGCACGGGGCCATCGATCAGCTCGTATTCGCCCGGCGTGCCTACTGGGGTGCTGCCCACCATTTCCCTCCACATTCTACCCGCATCCCTGACGGGCAGCGAGGACCACAGAGCACCTCTGACTATAAGCACCGACACGGATACAGGCAGAAAGATACGGACATTATCTCCGGACCTCGCAGACCAGACTGGCCCTTCCCGCCAAACGTCGCGATTCCCTGTGGGGCTCCAGAACTTGGGTTTTCAACCGGGTGTGGACGGTGGGCTGGTTGCGTTTCACGGTGACCAACAGGTGTTTTCGACGACGATGTGTTCAACGGGACATCAGGCATGGGGAGGGGTGACTCCCGCCCTTCGGCGTGGGGGAACCCGAGCCCGGCCGGGACGGTGACGGCCTTGAGGGCGCGTGTCTCGATCCGGCCCTGCCGTGGAAAGAAGTTCCGGTCGGGCACACCAACCGTTACCAGATCACCCCGACCGGCCAACGACACGCCCTCTTCCTCACCCGCGCACACAACCGGCTCCTGTGCACCAGCAAAGAATGGAAGGGGCTCGATGAAGACCCTCGTGGCCTGCTGGACATTCAGCGTGCCACGTCTCGCGTCCTTGAGTCGTTGGCACAGAGCGCAGAGAGGCTTGGCAAGCGGCGCACGGGTCAGGTGCAAGGGCCGTGAGATTCTGGGTGTCTGAGGTCCCTGGGCGGCGCGCCGTAGGCGGCACGGAAGGCGCGACTGAAGTCTGCGGGGTGGCGGAATCCCCACCGAGCGGAGATATCGCCAATCGTGTGGTGTCTCAGCTGCGGGTTGAGAAGATCGACCTTGCACCGTTCGAGGCGGCGTCGCCGGATCATCGCGCTGACCGTCTCGGGCTGGCCCTGGAACAGCTGGTGCAGCGTGCGTACGGATATGTGGTGGTGCGCGGCAATGGTGGCCGGCCGTAAACCGCGATCGCCGAGGTTGTGTTCGATGAACGCGTCGATGCGTGCGCGCAGTACATGCTCACGGGTTTCCACAGGCAGAGTGTGCTGCGCGTCGATGTGGCTCGCGAGGAAAGTGACGGCCAGATCGAATCCGATGCGGCCCAGCCGATGCAGTTCCGCCGAGCCACACGCGGCGGCATTCTCCCGGAAGCCGGACAGGAACTGGCCGAGCAGCGCCCCTGTCGGGGTTCGCGTGAGGAGAGTGTTGCCCAGCAGGCAGTCCGTCGTACCGCCCGGCAGCGGCAGGGAAGCCCTGGGCAGCCGCATCAGCGTCACACGTTTCTGCCGGCCATGGTCGAGGAAGTCGGCCGCCAGAGGGTGGGACGTGTCGAACAGAGCCATGTCTCCGGCCGTGAGGCATGTGACATTGCCGGACTGTTCCAGTCTGATTGGGCTGCCGTGGACCATGAACAGGTAATAGTCCTCCGGATCATGATGCCGGATGAGAGCGGGGCTCCGGCGACCCGACAGCGGCGAGAAGGTGAGTGCCACCACCGTGGTTCCGGACAGGCCGGACACGTCGATTCTCCCGCGGAAGCAGTCGGCGTGATCGCTAGCCATCGTTGTGGGCATGATATCCTGACACATTCGATGCGCCCACCACTCAAACCGTTCCCGCGCCGGCACGATGTCAGTGGACAGGGTCGTTACAGGTTCCTGCACCAGGGGCGCTTCTTCGGGCGCGAGTTCAGACACTCGTTGACCTACCCGTCAAGATGAGGTGAGACAGGTGATTTGTGCCATCTTATGACTAGTACGGCAGCCGTCGTTTTGTGATTACTTGATCTGGGTGGGCTGACGGTGGGTGGCCGAGTCGGCATGGCTGTGTGTCGATGCCAGGACGCGGAACGGCCACCGGTGATCATCACGGGTTTGTGAGGACTCGTCAGGATCTACCGGTGGCCGCGGGCCACAGCATAGACAGTGATCACTTGCGGAGTGAGTTCGAGGGTTTGCTGGGCCTGGTCGATCCACGTTTCGCGCGGGCGGCGACACGGCGGCGGGTGCGGTCGTTCCTGCTCGGGCTGATGGCAGGGCTGGGTCGGGCGAACTGCTGGACGCTCGCGGAGCACGCTGGGGAGGACAGCCCGCACGGGATGCAGCGGCTCCTGGCCCGCGCGGTCTGGGACGCCGACGCCGTGCGCGACGACCTGCGGGGCTATGTCGTCGACAGGCTCGGCACCGCCGGGGCGGTGCTGGTCGTCGACGAGACGGGTGACCTGAAGAAGGGAACGGCGACGGTCGGTGTCCAACGCCAGTACACCGGCACCGCGGGCAGGATCGAAAACGCGCAGGTCGCGGTCTATCTGACCTATGCCACCGATCGCGGCCAAGCGTTCATCGACCGCGCTCTCTACCTGCCCCGCAGTTGGCCTGGCGACCCGGCGCGGTGCGCGGCGGCCGGCGTGCCCGAGGGAACCGGGTTCGCGACGAAGCCGGCGCTGGTGCGGCGCACGCTCACCCGGTCGCTGGACGCCGGCGTGGCGACCGGCTGGGTCGCGGCCGACGTGTGGGGTGCCAGAACTCGGCCACCGGCCTTGACCTGGTCATTTAGGCGGCTCGTTCGTATTCGTTGATCAAGTCGCCGAGGATGGGTCGGCGCTTGATCTGTTCCTTGGTCAGGTCGGCGATGGGGTGGTCGGGTCGTGGTGGTTGAAGGTCACAGCCGCGGTGGGGTCGCTGTCCGTTGTAGTGGGCGGCGTAGTCGGCCAGGACGGTGCGCAGATGCCGTTCACCGAAGATCAGCATGCGGTCGGTGACCTCGGTCCGGACCGTGAGAACGAACCGCTCAGCGTAGGCGTTCGCCCGGGGGGTTCGGGGTGGGATCGTGACGGTGGTGATGCCGGCGTCGGCGAGGACCGCGTCAAAGGATGCGGCGAATTGTCCGGCCCGGTCGCGGACCAGGAACTGGAAGTCGGCGGCCCGGGCGCCGAGGTCCATGAGGAGGTTGCGGATCTGTTGGGTGGTCCACGGTCCGTCGGGGTGGGCGGTGACCCCGAGGATGTGGACGGTGCGGGAGCCGACTTCCAGGACGAAGAAGCAGTACAGACGCCGCAGCGTCACCGCGCAGTCCACATGGAAGAAGTCGGCCGCCAGCATGGTCGCGGCTTGGGTGCGTAGGAACTGCCGCCAGGTCGTGTCGGTGTGTCGCCTGGGTGCCGGGGGCAGCCCGAGGGTCTTCAGGACCCGGCGGATCGTGGACGCGCCGACCTCGTGGCCGAGCGTGAGGAGCTCGCCCTGGATTCGCTGGTAGCCCCATGTCGTGTTCTCGGTCGCGAGCCGCTTGATCAGCGTGGCGATCTCCGTGCTGATCGGTGGCCGTCCGGTCCGCTGCGGGTGGGTCCATTTCCGTGTGATCAGACGGCGGTGCCACCGGAGGACGGTGCCAGGGGTGACCAGCCGGTGGGCTCGCAGTGCCCTGGGTAGGAGTCGGGTCAGTGCGGCGAGGACCGCCCGGTCTGCCCAGTCCCACCGGGGCTTGGGCTGGGTATGGCGCAGCACCGTGACCTCATGCCGTAGCACCAGCAGCTCGATGTTCTTCGACGCCGACGAGCGGCCGAGTAGAACCAGCCAGCTACAGACCCGAACGAAGATCAGGTACAGCAGGCGTACGGACATAGTTGACCATCATGCCGCCGGCCCCGCGCCGGCGCATCGCCCCAGGTCACAGGCTCAAGCCGACTTCTGGCACCCCACAGGCGGTCGAGATCGGCTCGGGAACCGGCCGGGTCGCCCTCCCCCTCGCCCGCACGGGGGTCCCGGTCGTCGGGATCGACGCCTCCGGCGAGATGACCCGCCAGCTGCACCGTTCCTCCATGACGGAGGGGCTTGCGGTCACCGCGGTCGAAGCCGACGCGGCGACCTTCACTGTCGCCGACCCGGTTCCGCTGATCTACGCCGTGTTCAACACGTTCTTCCTCCTCGCCGACCGCGACGTCCAGGCCCGGTTCCTGAGCCAGGCCACGAAGGCTCTCGGCGACGGCGGATCGCTGGTGCTGGAGACGTTCGTGCCCCGGCCCGGACGGCTGCCCGACGGGCCGCATCCCGGCGTGTTCCCCGCCGACTCCGCCGTGGTCGTCAAGCAGCGCAGCACCGACCGCGTGGTGCTGTTCGCCGCCACAAACACTGTCACCGAACGCACCTTCGACTACCACGAGATCGTGCTGGCCGACGGGGCACCGGTCCGGATGTACCCGGGCCGGATGCTCTACCTGTGGCCCGAGGAGATCGACGCCTTGGCAGCAGCCGCCGGTCTCCGACTCGCGCACCGGTGGGGCGACTGGGACGCCACCGCCTACGACCCCAACACGGCCCGCAAGCACGTCTCGGTGTATCGCCGCTGAGCGGCGGCTCCCGCGCTCAGCAGCGAGCGACGTCGCGGCGGTCGCAGGCGTGGGCCGCGAGGTCGCGGCAGACCACGGCGAAGTCGAGACCGGCGGCGTGCAGCCCCATCGGCCAGGTGCTCGTGTCGGTCATGCCCGGGGCCACGTTCACCTCCAGGAACTGCGCGACACCGTCACGGTCGACGATCATGTCGGTGCGGGACAGGTCCCGCAGCCCCAGCACCCGGTGCGCCGTGAGCGCGGTCTCAGCCGCAGCCCACAGCACGTCCTTGTGCAGGCGCGCCGGGGTGAAGAACGAGGTGGCGCCCGCAGTGTAGCGGGCCGCGTAGTCGTACACCCCCGCCCTCGGCTCGATCTCGACGGCCGGCAACGCGACCGGCCCGTCGCCGCTGTCGACGACACCGATGGCGATCTCGACCCCGGCGACGGCCTGTTCGATCAGCGCCGAGTCGTGGTACCCGAAGCAGCTCATCAACGCCTCGGCGAGTCCACCCGCGTCGTCGACGTGCGTCACCCCGAACGCCGACCCACCCGCGCGGGGCTTCACCACGACCGGCAGTCCCAGCCGGGCGACGATCCGCTCGATCAGCGCGGCGGCCCCCAGGTCGTGGAACGCCTCGCGGGGCAGCGTCACCGCCTCCGGTGTCGCCACCCCCGCGGCGCCGACCGCCGCCTTCGCTGTCGCCTTGTCGAACGCCACCCGGCAGGCCGGCGGCAGGGCACCGACGTAGGGCAGGCCGTACAGATCCAGCACCTCGCGGATCGTGCCGTCCTCGCCCGAGGTCCCGTGCAGCACCGGGAACACCACGTCGGGCGGGTCGGCCGCCAGCGCAGGCAGCGTCGCGGCATCGACGTCGGCCAGCTCCGCCTCGACCCCGATGCGGGTCAGTGCGTCGCGCAGCTTCCCCCCCGAATGCAGGGAGACCTCCCGTTCGGGGGACAGCCCGCCGGCGAGGATCAGCACACGGCCCAGATCAGTCATCGTCGGATCCTTCACAGCGTCGGGCACATCAGGGACGGGAACCGAAGGTGTCACGCAGGGCCAGCTCATCCCGCACGACCGCGCCCAACCGGCCGACCCCCTCGCGGATACGCTCCGGCGGCGGGTAGCAGTACGACAACCGCATGCTGGTACCACCCGAGCCGTCGGCGTAGAACCCGATCCCGGGAACGTAGGCGACCCGGGCAGCGATCGCCCGCGGCAACATCGCCTTCGTGTTTACCCCGTCCGGCAGCGTCAACCAGACGAAAAACCCCCCGTCAGGGCGGGTCCAGCTCGCACCGGGCGGCATCACCTCGTCCAGGGCGTCGAGCATGGCGTCGCGGCGCTCCCGGTACATCTCCCGGAACGCCTTCACCTGCTCCGCCCACGGCTGGGTCGCCAGATACCGCTCAACGGCCAGCTGCGTGAACATCGACTGCGACAGGATCGCCGACTCCGCCGCCAACACCAGCCGGGCGGTCACCGCAGGCGGTGCCAGCGCCCACCCGACCCGCAGCCCCGGCGCCAACGTCTTCGAGAACGAACCCAGATACACCACGTCATCCGGGGCGTCGGCGCGCATCGCCCGCACCGGCTCACCTGTGAACGACAGCAGCCCGTACGGGTTGTCCTCGACCACGAGTACCCCCGCCCGGCGGCACAGCTCGATCACCTCGGCCCGCCGTGGCGGGGTCAGCGTGATCCCGCCGGGATTCTGAAACGTCGGCACCGTGTAGAGCAGCTTCACCCGGGCACCCTCGGCGGCCAGGCGGCTCAACGTCTCCGCGAGCGCGGACGGCGACAGGCCGTCGCCGTCCATCGGCACGTGCACGATCCGCGCCTGGTAGGCCGCGAACGTGTTGATCGCCGTGACGTAGGTCGGCCCCTCGGTGACGACCACGTCGCCCGGGTCGATGAACACGCGGGTGAGCAGGTCCAGCGCCTGCTGCGACCCGGCGGTCACCACCACGTTGTCCGGGTGGGTGTCGGTGATGCCCTCCATCGCCATCACGTCACAGATCCGCGCCCGCAATCCCGGATCACCCTGCGCCGAGCCGTACTGAAGCGCCACCGCACCCCGGCTCAACACCAGCTCCGACACCGTCGCCGCGACCGCCTCCAACGGAAGGACGTCGACCGGAGGCATCCCCCCGGCGAGCGACACGATCTCGGGACGGGATGCCACCGCGAACAACGCCCGAACCTCGCTCGCGATCATCCCCTGGGCACGCTGGGCGTACCGATCCCGCCACCGATCGAGAGTCACGCTCCGCGACACTACCTGCCGTACCCACCCCGCCGCACACCGGGCAGTGAGGGTCGCGGCGCCGGCCGCAATCGGCCCAACACGTTCTCCGCCGACTCGCCGACTGCACCTGCCCCGATCCGTCTCACTCCCGACGTCACTTGCCGGGTTCGTGAGGAAACTGTCGCACTCAGTTATTACGGTTGAGCCATGAGAAATCTAGCTGAGCTGGCCGTGTCCGTTACCGAGTTCGCGGCGCGCAACACCATGACGCTGGTGCCCGCGGTGCCGGAACGCGACCTCGCCCCGGAGGCGAACATCTCGCCGGACACGGTGGACCTCCAAGGCTTCCTCGCCTTTGCCAGGACGCTGGGCGGCGGAGTGCTGTACCTCAAGACCAGGGCGCCGTCAAAGTCCCTTTTCGCTGATCAGGGCGATGGTCTGGAGGACGCGTTCGGGCTGGCGGGCGGTGGTTCGCAGGGCTTTGGCGATGCTTCTGTGTCCTGTGAGGCGTAGCGCGCTGATGGCGGTGTCGCGGGCGATCGCCCAGGCGAGTGGGGCGTTGGCGGTGCGGGCGGTGTGGCGGTCCTCGTCGAGGACGCGGTCGCGGACGTGGTGGATGGCTTCGACGGTCCAGTGGCCGCGGGCGCGGGCGCGGGCGGCGAGGTCGCGGGGGTGGGCCTGTTCGGCGGGCAGGCTGGTGACCAGGTAGAACACCTCCTCGGAGACGGTCGGCGCCGCGGTGACGGTCTTCTTGCGTCGGGTCCGTCGGCGCAGTTCGATGACCTGCTTGGTGCCCCAGAAGCCGACGAGTTTCGGGGTGGTGACGGTCAGCGCCTTCAACGAACGGACCTCGACCCGGCCGTGGCCCTTCTCGGCCGTCGTGACCAGGACGTCGGTCAGGTCGAGCCGGCCGGCCAGTGCCTCGAGGGCGGCGATCTCGTCGCCGCCGACGACCCGCTGGTGGCCGGCGGTGATCCCGGTGTCGTGCCAGACCGCCTCGAGGACCGCCTCCTGGCTCATCGCGCCCGCCTCGGTGAACGACCTGGTGCCTTTGAGGGTCTTCCCGTCGAAGGCCAGCCCCCGCGGCCCCGGGTCCCCGACCGTGGCGGCACGGGCGATCCAGCCCGAGAGCGCCTCGTCCAGCGCGACCGGGTCGCAGCCCTCGACCAGGCGTCGGGTCGTCCGCTCCGACGGGATCCCCCGGGTCAGCCCGAACCCGGCCAGCAACTCCGCCGGCAGGTCGACCGCCCACTCCCAGACCGCGGTGAACGTCTGCTGACCTGCCAGAACCCCGGCGAACCACAGCCCCAGCACCGACGCCAGCCCGTAGCGACGCCCCCGCGCCCGCCGCCGGCCGGGCACCGCGCCCAGTGCGCCGAGCAGCCCTCCGGCCCGCGCGACGGCCCGGCCCGCGAGCAGGGCCCGTCGACCGTCGGGAACGCGGGTAGGCGACACTGAAGGCACGGACGCGGCCCCACTCTCGGACGATCATGGTGTAGGAACCTCGATCATCCCGTGGGCGCCGCGTCCGCCCATTTCCCAGGGCCGTTCCCGGCCCGCCCCTGTAGCCGCTACCGGACCGCGAGGCCGGCCGACACGCCGATCACGACTTTGTCGGAGCCCTGGCCAGATGGTGGCGACCCCGACCGAGTAGCCCAGCCCGACGAGCTCTCCTGGATCCTGCGGTGGCCCCAGGTCGGATTCTCAGTGCGAGGCGCAGGACCAGCTCGCGGATCTCCCGGCAGATCGGTGGCCGCTCGGGCGACGTCCGCGATGGCGGACCTCGCCGACGCAACAGCGCCGGTTCGAGTCCCTGGCGGCCCGCCTCGGAGGGCATTTCCTGCGCATTTTTTTGAAGCATTCCCGATGGCGATTCGTCGAATCTTTCGAGGACCCCGGAGAACTTCCCGAGCCGGTTCTTGGGATACCCGCGAAACCATGCGGTTTCTCACCGGCTACTGATCTGCTACACGGGTCAGGGCAGGGTCCGGCGCGGATTCAAGCATGATCGGGAACGGCTCTTCTTCGCCCTTGCCTTCCGCTCCCGGTGGCGGAGTCCGCAGAGATCCGGTTCCCCCTAGAAGTGATCACACTGACGGTACATGCCCCGCCAGGGCCTCGCCGGTCACGACTGGATGCAACAGACCCCACTGACAGCGCGAACCGTAGGTACCAGCGGACCGCCAGCACGATCACCTCCGGCGGAAACCGGATCTCTGCGGACTCCGACACCGGCACCGGCGGAACGACCGCACCTCGACCCATCACTTGATCATGCCCGACAATCAGCGCGAAGGCCTGCCCTGGCCGGACGCAACAGAGCCGTACATCACGCCCTGGTCAGAGGTTCACCGGGACTGGCGGGGGAGCGTCGGCGTCCAGCGTCGGGGAGAGGCCGAGCTTCTCCTTGATCCGTTTTTCGATCTCGTTGGCCAGGTCCGGGTTGTCGCGCAGGAATGACCGTGCGTTTTCCTTGCCCTGGCCGAGCTGGTCGCCGTCGTAGGTGTACCAGGCGCCGGACTTACGGATGATGCTGTGTTCGACTCCCATATCGATCAGGGAGCCCTCGCGGCTGATACCGCCGCCGTAGACGATGTCGAACTCGGCAGTTCGGAACGGTGGGGCCATCTTGTTCTTGACCACCTTGACCCGCGTGCGGTTGGCGACAGCCTCCGTGCCGTCCTTCAGCGTCTCGATGCGGCGCACGTCGAGCCGGATCGACGCATAGAATTTCAGCGCCTTTCCACCGGTGGTCGTCTCTGGCGACCCGAACATGACGCCGATCTTCTCGCGGAGCTGGTTGATGAAGATGGCGGTGGTGCCGGAGTTCGCGAGCGCTCCGGTGATCTTCCGCAGTGCCTGCGACATGAGTCTGGCCTGCAGGCCTACGTGACTGTCGCCCATCTCCCCCTCGATCTCGGCGCGCGGCACGAGGGCGGCCACCGAGTCGATGACGATGATGTCCAGTGCGCCGGAGCGGATCAGCATGTCCGCGATCTCCAGCGCCTGCTCCCCGGTGTCGGGCTGGGAGACGAGCAGGGCGTCAGTGTCGACGCCGAGCTTCCCCGCGTACTCCGGATCGAGGGCGTGCTCGGCGTCGATGAAGGCCGCGATGCCTCCTGCCGTCTGCGCGTTCGCGACAGCGTGTAGCGCGACGGTGGTCTTTCCGGACGACTCCGGCCCATAGATTTCGACGACGCGTCCACGGGGAAGACCCCCGATGCCGAGCGCGACGTCCAGCGCGATGGAGCCGGTCGGGATGACCTGGATCGGCGGCCGGATATCGTCACCCAGCCGCATGATCGAGCCCTTGCCGAACTGCTTGTCGATCTGCGCGAGCGCGTTCTCCAACGCCTTCTCGCGGTCGGGTCCCACCATTGGAGTTACTCCATGCTGACTGAGGTCGGCGGGTCTTGGCCACGAGCCGACGCTAGGCCGTGGGACCGACAGTTTCGGAAGCCGGGTCGGTTCTGTGGGCGGCGGAGATTCTGTGGGCAACAGTAGCCGAACATTCGTTCGAAGGCGCGACGACACGCCGGCACACACCCGCGTTGGGCTGGTGCCTGGGGGACTCCAAGATCTGAGTTTCGGTCTGTGGGCTGGCTTTTTGCGGTTGAGGTGATCGTCTATGGGAGTTGTCGGCCGGCGTTGCGGTACTCGTTGAGGAAGCCACCGAGGACCGGTCGGCACCCGACCCGCTGCCGGGCTAGGTCTGTGACGGGGTGGGCGCGCCGTGGAATCCCTCGCGGTTCACGCGGGGGAGGACGTCAACGGTGTAGCCCAGGGGTTCGCTGGCCATGCCGCGCGGTGATCAGCGGCCCTTCCGGGGGGTTGATCCGCGGCGGAGCACGGGCCACGTCGCTGCCGCGACGGCCGCGGTCAACAGCAGGAGCGCGGCGAGGTCAAGCGCCCAGGTGCCGGCGTCGTCCTTCCACAGCGGGTCACGATCGGGGTCGCCCTGCCGGTAGCCGGTGGTCGCGGCGACCATCGCGAACCCCCATCGGGCCGGCATCAGGTACGCGAGCTGTTCCAGTGGCGGGCGGCCGTTCAGGGGGATGAGCAGCCCGCACAGCAGGAACTGCAACAGCAGAACGACGACCAGGATCGGCATGCCGCGATCGGCATTGCTGATCAGCGCCGAGACCAGCAGACCCTGGACCATCGCGGCCAGTGCGACCGCGATCATGGCGACAGCGACCTCGGTGACCCCGCTCCCCAGCGCGAGCGGAGTGTCCGGCCCGGGTTTGCCGACCAGTCCGGCGAAGGCCAGGATCACGGCCTGCACACTGGTGATCATGCCCAGGACGGCGAGCTTCGACCAGAGGTAGGCGCTGCGGGAGAGCCCGATCGCCTGCTCCCGGCGGAAGACGGAGCGCTCCTTGACCAGTTCCCGGAACGCTCCGGCGAACCCCGTGAACGCGCAGCCGAGGACGAGCATGAGCATGAGCGGGGCGATGTCGTCGTCGGGGTTGGTCTGCCGGCTCTTCCATGACAGGCCGTGCCCACCCGGCAGCAGTTGCGCGAACAGGCTCAGGACCAGCGGTAGCGCCAACAGGAACAGGGCATAGGCCCGGTCGGCCGCGATCACCGAGAGGTAGCGGCGGGCGAGCACGGCGAACTGGCGCAGTGCCGGCTGCTGGCGTGGCGGTGGGTCCGGCACGGCTGGCGCCGGACCCACCGCGGGACCCACCGTGGGCTGCGCCGCGCCGCTCGGCATCCCGTACTTCGCGTACTGGGGCGAGGCCCGGAACCGGGCTGTCCAGTCGACGTCCCGGGACTGGTCGAGGAGCAGGAACATGTCCGCGAAGTCGCGCTGGCCGAAGTAGCCGAGCGCCTCGCCGGGCGGGCCGAAGTAGGCGAGCCGGCCGCCCGACGCGAGCACGAGCAGCCGGTCGCACAGGTGGAGCTGTGCGGGTGAGTGGGTGACGACGACCACCGTCCGGCCGTCGTCGGCGAGCGTGCGCAGGGTCTGCATCACCGACTTGTCCATGCCCGGATCCAGCCCGGACGTCGGCTCGTCGAGGAAGAGCAGCGACGGGCGGGTGAGCAGCTCCAGCGCGACGCTGGTGCGCTTGCGCTGGCCGCCGGAGAGGGTGCTGATCCGCTGGTCCGCGTGATCGGCCAGCCCCAGCTCGCCGAGCACTTCCTCGACCCGCGTGTTGCGCTCGGCCGCGGATGTGTCGGCGGGGAACCGCAGTTCGGCCGCGTACCGCAGGGCCCGGCGGACGGTCAGCTGTGGGTGCAGGATGTCGTCCTGCGGGACGAGGCCGATGCGCTGGCGCAGTTCGTCGTAGGACGCGTAGAGGTCGCGGCCGGCGTAGCGGACCTCACCGGAGTCGGCGGGGCGCTGCCCGGTCAGCGCGCCGAGCAGGGTGGACTTCCCGGCGCCGCTCGGGCCGACGACGGCCAGCAGGCTGCGCTGCGGCAGGGCGAACCCGACCCCGTCGAGGAGCCGCCGGCCGGAGCGGGTGACGGCCAGGCCGTCGGCCTCGAACGAGATGTCACCCGAGTCGGTGTACTCGACGAGGGTGCCGCCCTGCAGGTGCAGCAGGGCATGCCCGATGCCGACGATGTCCCCGGCCCCGATCGTGGCCGCCTGGCTGATCCGGTGGCCGTTGACGAACGTGCCGTTCCAGCTGCCGAGGTCGACGATCCGATGCTCGGTCCCGACCTGGCGCAGCTCGGCGTGCCGGCGCGAGACGAGTGGGTCGGTGAGCACGATGTCGCACTCGGGCGCGCGGCCGATGACGATCGGCGCAGCCCCGACCGGATGCAGCGCCGTGGCCTTACGCCCCCACCACGTCCCGCCCGGGCGGGACGCGCCGGCGGTGCCCGGCGCCGGTGCTGTTGGTGGCAGTGCCGTCGGTGGCGGTCCGGAGGTGGGCTTGCCCGGCGCCTGTGCCGTTGGCGGTAGCCCGGAGGTTGGGGAGCCCGGCCCCTGCGTCGTGGGTGAAGGCGTGGCGGTGGCTGGCCGTTTCGGCTGGTGGTGCCTGGTTTCGAAGAGCGCGGTGGGTGTGGCCGGTGATGCGGGCGGCGTTGGCGGCGGGGCGCTCGCAGCCTGCCACCAGCCCGACGCGGGTGTGGCCGGCGGTGCGGGCGGTGCGGGTGGTGCGGGCGGTGCGGGCGGTGGTGTGCTTGTGGCCTGCCACCAGCCTGACGCGGGTGTGGCGGGCGAGCCGGGCGGCGCTGGCGTTGGCGGACCAGGCGCAGGCGCAGACGGGGGTGAGGACGCGGGGGTCGCCGCGGGGGCTGCGTTCGTCCGCGTCCACCACCTGCCGCCCGTGGCCAGGGCGGCGGGCGGCTGAGCCGGGGCCGCCGAGCCGAGGGCTGCGCGGGCGGCGGCCGCGAACACGGACGCGGCGGGATGCCGGTCGGCCGGCGACTTGGCCAGGCCCTGCGCGATGACGGCGTCGAGGGCCGCCGGTGCCCCTGGCCGCACGGCCGACAGGACGGGCGGTGGCTCCTCCAGATGCGCCCTGATCACCCCGAGCCGCTCGGCCGTGACGAACGGCCTGCGCGCGGTCAGGCACTCGAAGAGCAGGCAGGCCAGCGAGTAGACGTCCGCCCGGTGGTCGACCCGGTCGGAGAGGAACCGCTCGGGCGCCATGTACTCGATCGAGCCGATCGCCGCCCCGGTCGCGGTCATCCCGGCACCCTCGACCGTCCGGGCGATCCCGAAGTCGACGAGGTAGACGAAGTCGGTCGGACGGCCGCGGCCGGCGCACAGCACGTTGGACGGCTTGACGTCGCGGTGCACCAGTCCGTCGGCGTGCGCGGCGTCCAGTGCCGAGGCGATCTGCTCGACGACGTCGACGGCGGTCCGCGGGTCGAGCGGCCCGCCGCGCAGGACCGTGCCCAGGTGGGAGCCCTCCACCAGGCGCATGTCGATGAAGAGCTGGCCGTCGATCTCGCCGTGGCGGTGGATCGGGATCACATGCGGCTCGCGTAGCTGCGCCACCGTCTCGGACTCCCGGCGGAACCGCTCGGTGTAGTGCGAGTCCCCGGCCAGGCTCGGGAGCAGGAGCTTGAGGGCCACCATCCGCTGCTGCCCGGTGTCGTAGGCCCGGTAGACCTCGCCCATCCCGCCGCGGCCCAGCAGCTCCTCGATGCGGTACGGGCCGAACATCCGCTGCGTCATCGCGCCTTCCCCGGTGGTTGTCGCCGTCGCCTTCGCCGTCGCCGGACCAGGAGGACGAGGACGATCAGCGCTGGCACGAGGGCGAGCAGCGCGGAGATGGCGGCCTCGTCGGAGGGGGCCAGGCCGGTCAGCGTGGCGGCGATGAGGGCACTGCCAAGCCCCCAGGTCGCCACGGCCGCGACCGCTGCGAACAGGTACCAGCCCACTGCGCGCAGCCGTCGCCCGGCGGCGCGCACGGGAGCCCACTGGGCCGGTCCGGACTGGGCCGGTCCGGACTGGGCCGGTCCGGGCTGCGCCGGTGCCGGTCGCCCTGGTTCCGGCCGCTGCCCGGGCGGCTGCTTCCACCACACGGTCTGCCCCGCCGGCGGAGCGGGCTGGGGAGGCGGCCACGGCGGCGCGCCGGTGGTCTGGCGCGGCGCGGTGGTGCCCTGGACCGTCGCGGTGGTGACCTTGACCGGCGCGGTGACGGCTGGGAGCGGCGCGGTGGTGGCCTCGGGCTGTGCGGTGGTGGCCTCGGGCGACGCGCCGGCTGGCGGGTGGGCGGCCGTGCGCGTCCACCAGGGGACGGGCCCCGAGATCAGCCCTTCCAGGTCGCCGGTGGCCGTCCAGCCTGGGGCGCAGCAGGCCCGCAGCCGGGCCGAGAGCTGGTCGATCCGTGGGTCGTGCAGCCGCTCGACCCACGACCACACCTCGGTCCGGTGCGGAGGCTGGTAGTCCCTGTCGCGGAAGAGCAGGTTCTCGCCGTCGTTGAGCTGCTCCCACTGCTTCGGCTCGCGGGCGAGCGCCAGCAGCGAGAGGTAGATGACGAGCCCGGGGAAGGTGTCCATCCACGGGCCCCAGGGCCGGTTCTGGGGCTGGTAGTTGCGGTGTCCGCCCTCGGACGGCGGCGAGGAGCCGGTGAACGGGGCGATCCACGAGCTGTCGAAGTCGACCAGGCGCAGCTGGCCGGCCGTGTCGACGAGCACGTTGCCGTGTTGCAGGTCGCCGTGCGCGAACCGGGCAGCCTGGGTCCGGCGCAGCAGGTCACGCCAGGACGCGGCGAGCGTCGCCAGCGCCGCGCGGTCGTCGGCCTCGACAAGGTCCTCGACGTGCCGGTCGAGGGTGTGCCCGTCCACCCATTCCATCTGGACCATCGGCCAGCGCCGACCGTTGATGAGAATCGCGTCGTCCACCCACCGGCAGCCGGCGACGTCGCCGGTGAGCCCACGCTCGGTGAACCAGGCGTTGAGCGCGGTGTAGCGCTGCTGGGTGGAAGCGTCCTCGCGGGTGAAGAACCGTAACGCCTGCGCGGTGCCGCCGACCGTCGCCCGGAACACGACCGCCGTGCTGCCCGACGCCGGGACGGGAATGCCCAGCATCGGGTGTACGTCGAACCGGGCCTCGGTCAGCTCGGGACGGTTGAACACGAGATCGGGCCGCTGCACGGCTTTGATGTAGTCCTCGGCGGACAGCTGGTCGCTCACAAACACACCACCAGTGCGCCGGGCTCGGCCGTGGCGAGCCGGACCCGCAGCAGCGTGACGTCGTCGTTGCGCATCCGCCCGGCCGCGCGCTGGTCGGCGACGATCGCCGCGAACGCCGCGTCGTGGTCCAGGCCGGCGAGTGCCGCCCAGAGCGATGCCTCGTCGCGATCGGCCTCCAGCAGCAGCCACTCGGCCAGCGCGTCGGTGGCGATGAAGAGCACGTCGCCCGCGCGAACCTCGCCGCTGGCCAGCTCCAGCGCACGCAGCATCGGGCCGAGCGCCTCCGGGCGGGTGCCGATCCCGTCGGGGGAGAGACCGAAGTCGTCCGCGCCGATCGGCGGGAAGTGCGTGAGCAGCCGGCCGGCCCGGACGTGGAAGAGCACGGTGTCCCCGAGGGCGGCGGCCTCCCAGCGGGCCCGGGGCCCGTCGAGGCCGGTGAGGCGACATCCCAGGAACGTCGCGAACGACCCCTGCGTGTGGAACTTGTGCTCCTCGATGACGGTCGCGAACCGCGCGGGCGCCCCGGCCACCCACAGCCGCTGGACCTGCTCGAACCAGGCGCGAAGCCCGTCGGGGGTGAGGTCGGGCCCGGTGTCGGCGACGAACGAGCCGACCAGGTGCGCCACCCAGCGGATCGCGTCGTAGGCCTCGGTGGCGCCGTCCACGACCACGTAGCGGGGGGCGACACCGGTGGCCGGGTCGCCGTCGTGGCAGGCGGCGGCGTCCTCCCATTCCGATGCCGCGCTGCCCAGCTTCTCCAGCCAGAAACAGGCGGAGCGGGCGAGGATCATCAGCAGGTCCTCACCGGTCGCGGACGTCGGCGACCCGGGTGCCGATCTCCAGGAACCACACGAGCGTCGCCAGGCCGGCGTTGAACACGAATCCGCGGGCACCGTCGGCGATCTCCACCCGCGCGCCGCGGGCGTTCGCGACCATCGACGCCGGCAGCGTGCTGGAGATCGCGAACAGCTCGGGGCCCGGTTCGGGCAGGTCCGCCGCCGTGACCGGGAACAGCGCCTCGGGCGCGACTGTCGGTGAAAGGAAGATGTTGAACAGCAGTGTCCGGCCGTGGCGGGTCTCGATCGAGGTGAGCCGGGCGGCCCACTCGGCGAGGTCGGCGCCGTCGAACGGGCTGTCGGTGACCATCCCGTCGGTGATGTTGATGACGATCGGTGGGAACGAGTCGGGGTGGCTGGCCGCCCACCCGTACACATGCTCGCCCGCCGTCGCGATGGCCTGGCACATGGGGGTGCGGTAGCCGAACACCGGCTCGATCCAGACCGGGAGCCGGGAGCCGGCAACGGCGTCGACCGACTGCTCGGCCTCGACCCGCAGCGGGTTGTCGAACACCTCCGGGATCGGCACGATCGGCTGCCCGGCCAGCGCCGGCTCGACGCCCTCGCCGCCCGCCACCGGGCAGGCGCCGTAGCCGAAGACCCCGACGTCGAAGTAGTGCCTGGCCCGGCCGCCGACCTCCTTCGCCGACTTCACACACAGATCGAGCAGGATCTTGTTCACGGCGCGGGCGGCGCCCTCGGCGAGCGTGCCCCCGCTGGACTGCCACGGCTGCTTCATCGAGTCGGACCGGTCCAGCAGGAACACGATGCAGCCGGGGTTGGTACGGGAGAAGGTCTGCTCGTACATTCGTCCATCCGTCCTGGTCAACACAGTTCCAAGGTCAGCGCGGTCCCAAGGTCAACACGGTCCCAAGGTCAGCGCGGTCCGGAATCCGACGCGGTCCTGAGCTCGACGCGTCCTGGTCAACGGGTACTCCGGCGGCGACTCGCGACGACGGCGACCGGCCACGCGGTTCCGGGCCGCCAGGCCCACTCGTGGCCGTCGACACGGCAGCGGAACGCATACCCCGCGCCGGTCTGCTGGACGTCGAGGCGGAACGCGCCGCATCGCGGGCACTGCACGACGCGGGCTGAGTCGCGCAGCTCCCCGAGATCGCGGGGAGCCGGGCGGGCCGGCACGGTCGCGGCGGCGGGCGCCGCCGCCGGCGGGGCGTCCCTGGTCCACCACTGCCCCGCGGGCGGGGCACCGCCTGCCGGCCGCCCGACCGGCAGCACGAGCTGCGCGGTCTCCGGCTGCCCGGTCTGCTGCTGCGCGGTCTCCGGCTGTGCGGTCTGCGGCTGCGTGCCGCCGGTGCCCGGCCCGAACGACGGGCGGTCCGGTTCCGGCGGCCGGGCGCGGTCCGTGAGCGGTTGCCCCAGCAGAGCCGCGAGCAGCGTGCCGACGGCGGCGGACCCGAGTACCACGGCGAGCGTCGTCTCGAACGGGCGATCCCGGAACAGCAGGGCCCAGCCGAGCCCGGCCGCGACGAGCGCCGAGGCCGCGAGCAGCGGGACCCGCCCCGCTCGTCCCGCCGCGGCCCGCCCCGTCATGACTTCTCCAGGCGGAACAGCACGTCGGCGGCCGGGTTGGTGACCGACTGGCACTGCTGGCTGCGGGTCTTCGTGTCGGCGAACCACCAACCGGTCGGCGGGTCCAGGCAGACCACCGCGTTCAGCGGCAGCTCGGACGGCGTGAACCGTCCGTTCAGGTCGAGGGCCTTGCTGGCCAGGTCGCGCTGCGCGTAGCTGATCGTGACCTGGCTGTCGGTCGGGAATGAGCCGTCCTCGCCGGTCCACTTCGCGACCACCTGGACCTGCTCGAGGGTCACCTTGGTCGGGGTGCCGGCGGCTATCCGCTCCCGGCTGCACACCGACGCCGGGTCCGACCCGGCCACCCGCACCGGTGCCGCCGGCGGCACCACGCACACCTCGTGGTCGCCGGGAACGACGTCCACGGACCACCGGCCCTGCGTGTCGATCTCGGCTTCGGCCAGCATGGCCGCGCCGTGCCGGATCTGGACGGTCAGGCCGGCAGGCAGCCGGAAGCCCGGCGCCCCGGCCACGGTGCCGGTGACCCGCTCCGGCTTGTCGGTGACCGGCGACTGCGACGCCGCCGGCACGACGACGCCCGACAGGGCGACGGCACCGAACGCGATCGCCGCCGCGTAGCCGGGTGTCAGCACCGGATGCCGCCACAGCGACGCGCGGCGCTTCGTCACACGCATGTGAACGGGTAGTTGACGCTGCCCGAGCCGGACTGGTTCGGGGCGGAGACGACCACCGTGAAGCCCTCGCCGTCGGAGTAGCTCCCGCCGACGCGGACGACCTCGCTCTCGCCCTCGTCGAGGAACCCGGACGACGGGCTGACCGAGACACCGGACGCGGAGGCCGCGTTCCAGCGGATCATCCCGCCATAGGCGGAGATCTTCAGCTCGCTGTCGATGCTCGAGCAGTCGACGCGGTCCGTGCCGGTCGTGCCCCGCTGTGTGACGGTCGGGGTTCCCGTCGAGTCCGGCGTCGCGCTTGGCGTGACGTCCGGGGTTGCGGTCACCTCCGGCGTCACGCTCGTCGTGACGACCGGCTGCCCGCCCGGTCCCGGCCCCCCCGTACCGCTGCCGAGACCGGACGAGCCCGAGTCGGTGTCGATCTGGCCGCGGACGACCACGAGTACGACGATCACGGCGAGAACGCACGCGAACCCGGTCAGGACGGCCTTCATGGGAGGGAGTCTCGGCCGGGCCGGCCCCGGGCACATCCGTGCCAGTACTGGTTTCCGGGAGCGGTTCTCTCAGTGCTGACACCGAGGCCGGGGCCGACGGCCGGTGCTACCGTCCGTGAGATGGACCGGGTGGCGGTGGGCCGCGTCTTCATCGTCGACGACAGCGCGCCGTTCCGCACCGTCGCCCGAGCGCTCCTGGAGAGCGGCGGCTACCAGGTGGTGGGCGACGCCGGGACCGGGGCCGAGGCGCTGGCCGGCGTGCCCGAGGCGGGCCCCGACGTGGTGCTGCTCGACATCGCCCTGCCCGACATGGACGGGTTCAGCGTCTGCCGGGCGCTACACCGCACGGCCCCCGACGCGACAGTGGTGTTCTGCTCGGTGCGCGACGCCGAGCACTACGGCGACGCGGTCGAGCGGTCGTCCGCCGCAGGGTTCCTTCCCAAGTCGAGCCTGTCGGCGGCCGCGCTGGCGTTGATCGTGGGTCGTCGCACCGAGCGCAGGTAGGCGAGCACCGCGAGGACACGGCGGTTGTGTTCGGCCTCGTCGGGCAGCGCGAGCCGCTGGAAGACACCGCGGACGTGCGTCTCGACGGTGCGTGTCGTGAGGTGCAGCTCGTCGGCGATCGCGTTGTTCGACCGGCCCTGCGCCATCAGCGCGAGGACCTCCCGCTCCCGCGGGCTGAGCGCGGCCAGCTCGTCGCGCGGGCCGCCCCGGCCACCGACGAGCAGCGGGACGACCTCGGGGTCGAACGCGCAACCGTCGGCCGCCACCCGGCGCACGGCGTCCAGGAAGCCGGGCCCGGTGACCCGGTCCTTCAGCAGGTAGCCGACGCCGCGCGCGGTGTGCCCGACCAGCTCGTCGAGGTGCGCGACCTCCAGATGCTGGGACAGGAGCAGCACACCCGTCCCGGGGTGGCTACGCCGCAGCAGCACGGCCGCACGCAGCCCTTCCAGGTGGTAGCCGGGCGGCATCCGGATGTCGACGACCGCGAGGTCCGGGCGGTGCCGTTCGACGGCGTCGAGCAGCTCGTCCGCGTTCCCGGCCTGCGCGACGATCGCGCACCCGTCGCGTTCCAGCAGCTCGGCGAGCGCCGCCCGGAACAGCGAGGCGTCGTCGGCGAGGACGACGCGCGGCACGTCCTCGGCCGGGGCGGGTGCGGTGGTGGTCAAGACCCCTCCAGAGGTAACTCGGCGTGGACAGACGTCCCGGCGCCGGGGAGACTGCGCACGACCAGGCTGCCGTCGAGCGCGGCCGTCCGGTCGCGCAGCCCGAGCAGGCCGGTTCCGGCGCTCATGTCGGCGCCGCCGACGCCGTCATCGGCAACGGTGACGAGCAGCCGGTTACCGGACGTCCGCACGTGGACGTGGATCTGGTTGGCACGGGCGTGCTTCGCCGCGTTCGTCACTGCCTCGGCGGCGACGAAGTAGGCCGTCGCGGCCACCGGGTCCGGCAGCGGCGGCAACGCGGGCCCGTCGACGATCTGCACGGGGAATGCCGAACGGGCGGCGAGCGTCCGCAACGCGGGCAACAGCCCGGCCTCCGTTAGCACCGCGGGGTGGATGCCGCGGGCGAGCTCGCGCAGCTCCTTCACCGCCGCCTCCAGCCCGTCGGCGGCCCGCCGCAGGAGCGTGCCGAGCTCGGGGTCGGGGGGAGCAGGGCCGAGCCGGTCCCGCGCCAGCCGCAGGATCAGCGCGGCCGTGACGAGCTGCTGCTGGGCACCGTCGTGCAGATCGCGTTCGATCCGGCGGCGCTGCTCGTCGGCCGCCGCGACGATGCGGACCCGGGACGCCCGGACCTCGGTGAGCTGGGCCCGCACCTCAGCGGCGAGCCGCTGATTGTCCAGCTCCAGCGCCGCGGCCGCCGTCACGGCGTGCAGGACATGCCGGTCGGCGCGCAGCGCCGGGTCGTGCAGGAGCACGGCGACCACGCGCAGGCCGCGCCGGACCGGGGTCACCGCGTCATCCGGACGGGGCGTCACGGGCTGCCCGTCGGCGTCCAGGTATCCGTCGGTGGAAACGGCGTCCGAACCGGCATGGTCCGGATGGGGGTAGGCGATGCGCAGCGTGGGGTCGCCGAGCGCGCGGGCCAGCAGGTGGCGCAGCTCGGTAGGCGGCATCTGCGGCAGCTGCAGCAGGAGGTCCCCGACGGCCGTGCGGCCGAGCCGGACGCGCAGCGCGCCGGCCAGGAACGCCACCGGGAGCCCGAGGGTCGCGAGGTGGGCGACCTCGTTGATCAGTAGCGCGGTCGAACCGGTCAGCGCCGGGTGGAGCAGCGACGCGACGCTCCCGACGAGCCCGACGCCGTACACCGGCGCGAGCACCCGGCGGGCCGGCGGGGTGGCGACAACCCAGCGCCGGACGAGCAGCCCGCCGACAATCACGGCGAACACCACCTGCGTGCTGTCGACCAGCAGGTCCTGCATCCGGGACAGGTTGGCGACGAGCAGCAGGTTCGGCGTCAACGACCGGTAGAACGGGACGCCCAGCGGCACGAGGCCGAGCACGAACACGTACACGCCGCCGGTCACCACCCGCTCGGTGCGCGTCCGTAGCCGCCCCTCGGGGAAGGCCAGCAGGAGGTGCACGAGACATCCCGAGGCGACGCACCGGAAGAACATTCCGACGGTGTGCGGCACCGGGTAGCTCGAGACCTGCAGGTCCTCGGCGAACCAGGAGATGCCGACCATCACCATCCGCAACCCCAGCCGACCCGGTCGGCGCAGGTGCGTGACGGAACCGGTCAGCAGGTAGAGCCCGCCGACGAGGCCGGAGAAGAGGGTGCTTGTCGTGTCCTCGTCCCGACCGCCGTCGGAAAGCCAGAGCACCACCGCCCCGATGACCGCGCCCACCACGGCGAGTGCCGGCACCCCGTACCTCCGGCGGAGGTCGTCCCCGTTTCCGGTCATGGACGCCGCGGGCTTGCGCCGGTGGTCCACCGCGGGCGCGGCGGCGCCGTCGATCGCGGCGCCGCCGGGTGCCTCTCCCACGGCCGCCGTCCCCGGGAGGAGCCGCCCGCCCGCATGCTCGCGCACGGCCGCCTTCTCCACCCCCCGAACTGCCCGGAACCTGACCGGCGGATCGCTCAGGTTACTGATCGATTATTCGCCAGCCAGTGACCATCGACAAGGCAGTCGCTCACTCCGCGGAACACCGGAAAGGCGACTCGTGCCGGCCCTGCTCGCCGCTGGCGGCGTGATGACGGAAAGGCCTGGTAGACGGCCTCCCGCGTTGTGGTCGAGGCGACCGCCCCGGAAAATCCTTTGCGGCGACCGGCCGGGAATCGTGACACTGGCCGGGATGAATCGGGTACCTGGGCGGACCTTCAGCGCGGTGCTCACCGCCGACGGCGAATATCTGGGAACCCTGGGGCCGTTCGAGGCGGCCAGCCGCTGGTGGGCGGACGTCGAACCGGTCGTCACGCGCATCCGGCAGGAGACGGGGGTGCCCGTGATGGTGCTGCGCCTCCCGCCCCTCCGTCCGCGCCGCGCTGAGCAGCGCCGCTAGGAAACCAGGTTGAGCGCGGTGGCGAGGGCGCGCCATTGCGGCCGGGGAACAGTCGTCGGGTCCTCGGTGAGGACGTGGATGCACACGTGGTCCGCGCCCGCGTCCTGGTGCTCCCGCACGCGGCTGAGGACCGCGTCGAGGTCACCCCAGGCGACGAGCGCGTCGACGAGGCGGTCGCTGCCGCCGCCTCCGAAGTCGTCGGGAGTGAAGCCGAGCCGGAGGAGATTGTTGGTGTAGTTCGGCAGGGTCATGTAGCGGTTCACCGTGGCGCGGGCGATCGTGCGAGCCCGCTCCGGATCGGTCTCCAGGACGACCTTCTGCTCGACGGCGAGCAGCGGACCGCTCCCGAGGATCTCTCGGGCCCGCCGCGTGTGTTCCGGTGGGACGAGGTAGGGATGCGCGCCCGCCGTGCGCTCGGCGGCGAGGGCGAGAACCCGCGGGCCGAGCGCCGCGAGCGCGCGGTTCTCCCGGGGGACCGGCGTCTTCGCCGCGTCGAGGCCATCCAGGTAGTCGACCACCTTCTGGTACGGCCGCTCGTAGCGTTGCCCGGTCGGCTCGACGTTCGCGGCGTGCCCGGCACCGATGCCGAGAAGCAGTCGGTCGGGGTGGGCCCCGGATACGCGGGCGTAGCTGGCGACCACCTGGTCCAACGGCTCGGTCCAGACGTTGACGATCCCCGTGGCCACCGCGATCCGTGACGTCGCGTCCAGCAGTGTCTCCGGCAGCGCGAGGTCACCGGCGGAGGCGCCGATCCAGATCGCGCCGTACCCGAGATCCTCCAGCTCCGCGGCGATCTCCGCGTGCTGCCCGGCGTCGCCAGGCCAGTAGAACGAAACCCGCCATACTCCGACCCTGCCGACGTCAACCGCCACGGCCCCGTCCCTTCGCTGTGACTGGCCCTTTCGCTACTCCAGCCGTCAATGGCGACGTCGTATTCCACCTCACATCGCGGCGGCCCTTCGGCGGTTCCGATCCTGATCGAGTACCTGCGCGCCCGCCGGACGAAGGCGACGACAGGGGACGCCGCTGACCTGCTGAACGATGGCGCGGACGATGTCTGGTGAGCAGCTTGGCGGCGCACTCCTGTCACGCGCGGTAGCGCGCCCAGTCGCCGGCTCCCGACGCCGCGCGGGACGTCCACTCGCCCGGGTACTACACGCCGGACGGCACCATCCTCCCTGTCGGCTGTGGTTGCCAGCGGGGGGCTTCACGGACCGGAGCGGATCATCGCCTTGCTGCGCATCAGGACCTCGCCGAGGTAGCCGTCGTGCGGGATGCCGGGGCGCAGCCAGGTCGTGGGGTTGTCCCCGAGGTAGAGGTTGGTGATCGACGGTTCGTCCAGCAGGGTGTCGACGAGGTCCGTCCGGGTCGTCATCGCGGTGAGGACGAGGGAGTCGCGCAGCGGGGCGACGCCGTCCCGCTCGTGCCAGGGGCCGACCCAGACGCACGGGAACGGCAGTTCGACGTTCAGCTGGGGAGCCGTGCTCGACGCGACCAGGTGCACCGCCGGCCGCAGCACCGAGCCGCCCGAGGGAAGGTCGTCGACGATGGTGTCCCCGCCGAGCAACGCGTGCGCGTCACCGGCGACGGTGTGCAGGTAGCGGTCGAGCTGCATCGCCGTGGCGGTCGGCTGCACCGTCAGGATCGCGTCGGGGTGGTCGGGCGGCAGGCTCGGGATCCGGCCCAGCCGCTCGGCGAGCGCCCGCGCCAGCGGTTCGGGGTCGCCTTCGACGAGCACGGCGGTGGCGCAGGTGCAGGCGGTTCCCCCCAGGTGGCTGACCGAGCCGGCGATGACGTCGATCTTCTCCCGCCAGTCGACCTCGGCGGTGACGAGAATCTTCGACCGCCCTGGCCCCTGTGTCAGCACGCGCGGGTTGGCCCGGTACTTGTCGACGACGTCCTGGCCGCCGTACACGATCGCGTGGTCGGCCTCGGCGACGATGACGTCCGCGGCCGCGTAGTCGGTGGGCAGCAGGGTCAGCGCCGCAGGCGGGAAACCGGCGTCGCGCAGGGCGCTCACCAGCCGGAAGGCGGTGAACGGCTCGCGGGACGACGGCCGGAGCGCGACCTTGTACCCCAGCGCCAACGCCTCGGGCCACAGCCCGTGCACGGCCGGGGTGTTGCCGGCGGCGTGGACGGCGAAGAGGTCCCCGCGCCGGGCCCAGACCGCTGAACCGGTGGTCGTGGCCGGGTCGCGCCAGTCGGCGACCGCGCCTCGGGGCATCGCCAGCTCGACCGTGCGCCGCTGGGAACGCAGCACCTCCGCGACCCACTCGACCGACTGGCGGACCACGCCGAGGGGCACACCCGACGCCTGCGAGACGAGGTGGGCGTAGTCGTCGGGGTGTAGGCCGCCGACGGCGGCGCCGGTGAACAGGTCGGCGGCCTTGTCGAGCGCGGCGAACCGCTCGGCGGCCGGCACGGTCGGCGCCGCGCGCATCGCGGCCAGCGCCCGGCGCACGTAGAGCGTCGGCATCTGGCTGATCTCGCCGATGTGCTCCCCGGAGAGCGCGGTGAGCGGCTTGCGCTCGCGGGAGCGGTACGGCCCGGTCGGGCCGAGCGCGTCGATGTGGATCTGCTCGTCCATCAGTAGACCCCTTCGATGACGGCCTGGCTGTCGAAGGTGGTGACCGGGGCGACGTCGGCGACGGCGCAGCCGAGCGCTCCGGTCAGCGGCTCGACCCGGACCGCCGTGTCCCGCTCGAGGTTGTTCGGCACCAGCGCGTACTTGGTGAGGTGGTTCATCACGACCTGGCCGCGCTCGCCGAACCCGACCGCCGCGCCGGTCCCGGGATCCACCACCTGGAAGGTGATGTACGGGCTGGGCGGATCGAACACCGCGAGCTCGTCGGAGTCCTCCTGCGGGCGCTCGCGGGACATACCGAGCACCGTCGTGCTCCCGTAAAGGCCCTTGAGGGGGATTCCGGGGAATACCTCTTGCCGGAAGATGTCGCGCGAGTCGGCGTCCATGTGCGCGCCGCTCCAGCAGATGAACCGGATGTTCTTGTTGATTACCTCGACGAGCTCCGCGCGCCGCGCTATCCGCTCGAGCAGCGGTGGAGTCGTGACCAGGATTCCGACGGACTGGCTGGTAAGGATGTGCGCTGCCTGGTCGACCAGGTGCTCGGCATAGCGGTCGGCCTCCTCCAGGGCGCCGCGGGCAATGAGGTTCTTGATCCACCGGGGGTCGAGGTCGACGGTGAACTTGACGCCGTTGTGGCGGCGTGCCCTCCTGCTGGCGAAATCGCCGAACATGTGCGGCCCGCTGGGCGCGACCGCCAGGATGTTCGTCGTCCCGAGGTCGCTGTAATGAAACTCGTCCCAGCTAAGTGCGAACTCGGCCCAGCGTTCGAACATCACGAATCTTTTCGGGGCGCCGGTCGTCCCGCCGCTCTCGAAGATTCCCGCGATCACCCGGTCCGCGCCGGTCAGCCCTCTTGGAACCAGGTCCTCGACCGGAACATCGCGGAATTCGTTGACGACGTTCGGGAAGAGCGCGAGATCGGCGAAAGTCCGGACGTCGGCGATCGGGTCGAAATCCAGGCTCCGGGACCGGCGCAACCAGTACGGGCTACCAGTTTCCTCCGCGAAATGCCAACGCATCAGAGCGCCGATGTATTCGTCGGCGTCGATGGAAGCGATTTCTCCCGGGGTTATGTCAAGGATTGATGGGAGCATGGACGGCCTCCGGACACGTGCGGTCGTGCAGTTCGACGATCCTGATTCTCGCCCCCGCTGAAACCAGGTCGGAGAGCGCCGAGCCGGTTCCTATCGTACGATCGCGAGATCGCCGTCCCTCATCCCCGGCTGTTGACAGTCCGAGTCCGTTGACGGTCCGAGTCCGTTGACGGTCCGAGTGGGCGATACCCGTCCACCTGATGTTAATTTAATTGTGCGGCGTGCGGCCTGTCTCGCCCGTTTATTGCCGATTGTCGGTTCCGTGGTCCCGGGCGGTTTCGGTACGGGCCTGCGGGCGGGTCAGGCCAAGGTCATAGGCACAGATGACGGCCTGCACCCGGTCCCGGGCGCCGATCTTCGCGAGCATGCGGCCCACGTGGGTCTTGACGGTCGATTCGGACAGGACCAGCCGCTCGGCGATCTCGCCGTTCGTCCAGCCGTGGCCGATGGCGACGAGGATCTCGCGTTCCCGTTCGGTCAGCGTGTCCAGGCGCGGGTCGGCGGCCCGCTCCCCGTCCGGGAGGGCATCGCCGAGATGCTGTGCGAACGCGTCGAGCAGGCGCCTGGCGAGGGCGGGTGCGATGACCGCGTCGCCGACGGCGACCGCCCGGATGCCGGCGAGGAGCTCCTCGGGATAGGCGTCCTTCAGCAGGAAGCCGCTGGCGCCGGCGCGAAGCGCGGCGTGCACGTACTCGTCGAGATCGAAGGTCGTGAGTATGAGGATGCGCGAGCGGCCGCCGCCGGCCACCTCCGTGTCGGGGTTGCTCTCGAGCAGCATGCGGAAGCCGAGACGTTTGTCCCGGATCATGATCCGAAGCCGGGTGCCGTCGATGCGCAGCGCCATGCGCACCCGGGTGCGCGGGCCGGCGTGCTTGAGGATGTTGGTGAGCGCCTCCTGGACGATGCGGTACGCCGCCAGCTGCACCCCGAGATCCAGTGCATCGAGCTCACCGGCGCTCTGGTACTCAACCTGCGGCCCGGCCGCGCGGACGCGCCGGCACAGCGAGTCGAGATCGGCGATGCGCGGCTGCGGGCTGAGATCGGGCGCCTCGGCACGCTCCCGCAGTACGCCGAGGATGCGGCGCAGCTCGCCGAGCGACCGGCGGCTGGTGTCGCCGATCAGGTTGAGCGCTTCTTTGCCGCGTTCGGGCGCGACGTCCACGGCGTACGCGCCGCCGTCAGCCAGCGCGATGATCACTGCGAGGCTGTGGCCGACGATGTCGTGCATCTCGCGGGCCATCCGGGCGCGCTCGCTGGCCGCCACGAGTCTGCTGCGCTGGTCTCGCTCGATCTCGAGCTGACGGGCCCGGTCGCGCAGCGCGGCCAGCTGCGCGCGGCGGATGCGCACCGCGAACCCCAGCGCGGCGGCCGCGACGCCGACGCTGAGGAGCAGGAAGATCACATCCCCCACCGGCAGCACCGTGGCCAGGCGGATCACGAGCAGCAGAACGTGGCGATCGACGCGGGTACCGCCCACGGCAGGCGCCGCAGCGGCGCGTGGAGCACCAGGCTGTAAACGGCGACCAGCAGCGCGACGTCGGCGCGCAGCAGGACACCGACGGCCAGCTCGACGACGAACGCCGCCATGACCGCGTGGAATGCCGCCAGCGGGGCGCGGCGCCGCCACCACAGCGGGACGAGCAGCGCGGCCTGGAACAGCAGCATCTCGGCCAGCGGCGGCCGGACGAAGGGGATCGGCGTGTCCGGAGGGTCCCCGTCGTGCGGGAGGTCGGGCAGGCAGAACGCGAGGAAGATCGCGACCACGACGGCGGTGTCCAGCGCCCAGGGGCGTGCGGTGTCCCACTGCCGGACCCGCTGTCCGGCGTGGAACAACCGGGCGGTCGCGGGATGTCCCACGAGCCCGCCGGCCGCGTCGTCGCCGCTCACCGCGAGCACCGGAGGATCAGACGTCCGATTGGCCCACTCGGAACGCAGCACCCGCCGGCCGGTCACCTTCTGACCGGAGCCGGCCGTCCGGGACGGCGTTGCGGGTACGGGCCGGGTCTCAGCGATGGTGGTCATGCCGCCCTCGCCACGGTCGTCTCGGAATGGTATTCGACGGCGTCCTTGGTAAGGGCCATGAAGGCATCCTCCAGGGAGACCGTCCGGGCGGTGAGCTCGAACAGCGCGATGCCGTGTTCAGCGGCTCTGGTCCCGATCTCGCGGGCCGACATGCCGGTCACGCTCAACTGCTCCGACCCCGTGGTCGCCGTGATCTCGACCCCGGGACCGGCCAGGAGGCCGCGCAGCCGCGCCGGGTCGGCGCTGGCGACCGCCACGGTGTCGCCGCCGGCCTGCCGGACCAGCTCCCGCACGATGGTGTCAGCCAGGACCCGCCCGCGCCCGACGATGATGAGATGGTCGGCGACCAGCGCCACCTCGCTCATCAGATGATCATTCGCATCGTGATGGACTTACCGGCGCCATCCGGAGCCGCTTCCTGCCTGTTAACGGCGGCCAGCCGGGAAACACCTACTGGCTATTGCTTCCGGTCAGCACAGCGGGGTCCCGGCCAGTTTCACGACCTGGCGGAGCAGTCATACAGCGGGGAGCTGATGGTGATAGGGGAGGGCCGTCCCACATCGTCCTCACATGTCGGCCGTCCTAGTCTTCGGGCGAGGCGCGGTCTTCGGACGGGGCGCACCCGGCGGGCGGGACGCGCTCTTCGGTCGAGGCGCGTCGCGGGGCCCGAAACGACCGCGGAACCGAACGCGAAAGCTCGGCTGCGGAAGGAGGAAGCGCGCAGGGAACGGCCGCGAAAAACCAGTCGCGAACGACCGACGGAGAAGGCTCGACCGGGGAACAGGACCGTTGAAAACGATCATCATCGGCTGTGTCGCGGCGCCTGACATCAAGGCGGGGGCCATCGTGTCCCGACGGGCCTTGCCGGCGACCCGTGTAATGATCACCGATGTGCCGACAGGGACTCCCGTTGACGGACATGCGTCGACCCGGCGGGCAACTGGTGCGCTCGACCTCTGACCGGCTGGTGGGCCCGCCCGGTTCGGAGCGGGCCCGCACCGAGACCATCCGGTACACCGTCGCCGGAGCGGCGGGGGTCCTGCTCACGGTGCTGCTGGGCGCCGTCGTCCTCCGGAGTGGAACGCCGCTCGGGCTCGATGCCGGGTGGCACCGGTGGGTGTTGGCTCACCGTAACCCCGGGCTGTCCGATGTCGCGGTCGCCGTCACCGACACCGGCGTCGGTGCCTGCGCCTACTGTCTTGCCGCGGTCGCCGGCGCCCTGGCGGTGCCGCGGTGGTCGCGGTGGTGGCGGTGGTGGCTGGGCGCCGTCGCCGGGGTCGTGGCGCTGCTGCTGGGACAGCTGTTGAGGACCTCGCTGGCGGTCATCGTCGGCCGGGCGCGACCGCCGGTGGCGGACTGGATAACCTATCCGTCCGGCTTCGCGTTTCCGTCCGGCCACACGACCACCTCGGCGCTGGTCGCCGCGGGTCTCGCCGCGGTGCTGTACCGCCGGGCCCGCAGGCGCTCCACCAGGGTCGCGGCTGTCGCCGTCCCGGGCATCTGGGCGTTCACTGTGGGGCTCAGCCGGATCTACCTCGGGGTGCACTGGCCCACTGATGTTTTCGCCGGATGGCTGTTGGCCACAGTCCTCGCTGTTGTCTGCCTGCCGTTGCTGGGCGCCCTGTTCGCGTGGATCGGCCGGGATCAGCCAGACCGGCCGGACCCCCGCTGATCGCCACCTCCTGACGGACCATACGGGATCGCCTCACCGGCCTCCTCGCCGCTCTTCCGGCGTCGGGCCGGCCGAGGCAGGTGTGGAACAGATCGAAGCACGTCCGGCCGGATATCTTTCTATCGATCACTGTGGTGCGATTGGCGGCGTCCCCGGCCGGTACCTGAGCTGAGCGGGAGCGGTGGCCGCCGAGGACGGCGTCGTGGCCGCGGAGCGGTCCGTGGCGAAACGGGATCGGGCGGCGCAGCGCCCGGCCGCCTTGTCCGCCTGTCGCAGCCGTGCCGGCGGTGCGGTCGTGCGTTCTATGCGCGCAATGCCGCATTGGCACGGACCTCCCGGCTTGCGTGTGACGCTCCGAGAGGCTAGCGGTGTTACCAGTAGCAGCGATGCTGGTTCTACGGTGTTGAGTATGGCCGGGATTGTGAACCTGCGTGACATTGCCGAGTGACTCGGCGTCTCTCGGGCACGCGCTGATCAGCTCTCGCGCCGGCCATCGTTCCCCGCCCCGCTTACAGCGTCGCGCCCGATAATGTGTCAGGCGCGATCCTCCGCAACTCTCCGCCGCCGGCAGGATCGTGACCTGCGCGCGTACGGCGCGCCCTGGGGTCATGGTGGGCCACCGGGACGCCACGACGGTCGTTCTGGATGCGGGGGACAGGCGTGCCCCGCATTCCGAGGCGTGACGTCTTGTCGTCCTGGAGCTGGCGGCCGGGCGTGTCTGAACCCTTTGCTGGTTCCACCAACCTGAAGTTCAGCAGCTCGCCGCGCGGAGGGTGGTCCAGGCGGATGCTGGTACCTCAAAAATTCCGGACAATGTGGACGAGTTCCCATCCGGTTCCCGAAAATCTGTGCCTGATTTAAATAATCAGTTCCGCGTGGGCGTGCTTCGGTCTGTCATCGCGACGTTGCATCTTAGCGCTTTGAATGCCGGCCTGATTGGCAGGAGCCGGTCAGTAGCCGGTTATCTGCTGGCCAGCCGGCGAAGTCGCACGACCGCCAGTCGCTCGTCTCCTCACCTCTGTCTCCTTGCCATGTACTCTTGTCTCATCGGGATCGTGATGGCTCTCAGGGTCAAAAGTCCTCTGGGAATCTACTTCCGTCCGGTGTACTGCGAGTGCGTGGAGGCAGCAGGAACGGTGGCTACTCGGATACCTAGGAGGAGAGCCGACCAGGGGACGGTTCGACTTAACACGCGCGATCTGCACGCGCTCGAGTGGATCTTCGATATGCATGCGGTCTTCGAGACCGACCTTCCTGACGTGCTCAACCCCGCTCGGCTCATCTCGAAGAACGCGGCACGGTCGATCGTGACCCGTTGGGCGAACGCCGGGGTCGCATGCGCCGAGCCGGTGCTTGCCAACCAGGGTCGTCTCGTCCGGCTGACGCCGGACGGGGAGAGGCTCGTCAGCACCGGTGATAGAGCCTCACCCGTGGCGGCACCGGGCGCGGCCGCGGCGGCTGTCCACCATGCGATGGTGGCGCGAGCGCGGCTGCGGCTGGAGCGCGACGGTCTCCCCGACCTGGTCGTCGTGGGCTGGCTCAGCGAACGGCAATGGCGGATGGAGAACCGGTCTCGGGTCGCCGCCGGCGAGCAGATACCCGACGGAATAGCGCGTCTGGACAGCGGCGACCTCTGCCCGGTGCACGTTGGGCACACGGGTGTCGAATTTATTCGGATCAGGTCAACTATTATGGACCTCCTCGGCAAGTACGGGACCGTCATCGTCGCCGTACCTGGCGATATCGCGCCGCTCGCGCAGTCGACCTGGAACGGGCCGGACCTCTCCGGCTCCGGAGCGGATCGCAGTGGCCTGCACTTGATCATCATTTGAGGGAACATCCCAGTTACGAGACGGTCGATGCGCGCCCGCACCGTGGAGGCCCGCCTACCGCGGGGATGCTCTCCGTGCCACGCACCGCCTTCGAAGCACGGCTAGGGATGACCGTCGCGGTCGCTAATCTGCCAGCCGTCCGCGACGAGTGACAGCAGCCGGTCAAGATATGCGCCGGTATCGTGATCTTGTGAATGCTGGACGCTGATTTCTCCCTTTTCGCCGGCGGCCGGCTGGGCCTCGGGCGTGCCGGAATTTCGCTCGCCGCCGCCAGGGCCCAGCGCCGACACGAGCGCGGCCGTGACCGCCACCAGGTCGTCCACGGTGATATCGGCACGCGCGCTGCCGGCGCGCTGAGCACGGGCGAGCACTCCGGCTCCGGCGTCACCGAGCGGCGTGGCGGGGGAGGCAGGCGGCGCCGTCCGCGGTAGCGGAGCGATTGGCGGGCCCTCGAGCTCGAGGACGAAGACCCCCTGCCGGGCCAGGAGGTGCCTCGCGAGCTGCCGGAGCCAGGCGGCGAGCGCTGCGCCGGGCGGGAGCCGGTCGCCCAGCTCGTCCGCCTGGCGGCGGAGACCGGCGACATCCTCGCGGTACACGGCCTCGATCAGGTCCTCGCGGTTGGCGAAGTTCCGGTAGAGCGTCGCCGGGCCGACCCCGGCGCGTCGCGCGATCGTGTTCAACGGTGCGTTCGTGCCGAGTTCGGCGAAGACCGCCCGCGCCGCGGTCAGCAGGCGCTCCTGGTTGCGGACGGCGTCGGAGCGCCGGGGCCGTTCTGCTGGTCTGTAGGCGGTGCCGGCGTCGCCACGCTGGCCGCTCGCTGTGGCATGCGGCGCACCGCCGCTCTCAGGCACCACTACGGTGTCCAGAAGGCGGCGTGGGGGACGGGGCTCGAGACGCTCACCGCCTCACCGAGAACGACTCCACTGGCCGTCACGTGACTGGCCGAGCTCTGCCTCCCGCCGAGGGTCCCGAGATCGGTGACCACTCCGTGCCGCCAGCGGAACGCATGCCCGTCCCCGGTCGGGAGCTCGACCGTTCCGCAGACCACGCCGGAGTCGTTGAGCCCGGCCGGGTCGACCCAACCCTCGCCGAAACCGTGGATCTCGGTGAGGTCGCCGCCGGACCAGAGGAATGCCCGAACTCCCCCGCCGTAGCTGCGCACGAGCACCTGGCCGGCATTGTTCACCGCGACGGCCTCGCTGTGCTCATCTCCAACGAGTGTCCCGAGATCTGTCATTATTCCGTTCTGCCAGCAGAACGCGTGGGTCCGGTTGTCCGCCGTGCCGCTGCTCCCGATGACCAGCCCGGCGTTGTTCACGCCGGACGCCCTGCTCCAGGTGCCACCGAGGGTGCCGAGGTCATGCATACGGCGGTCGGACCACACGAACGCGTGGTCGGCCCCGCTGCGCGTCTGACTCGTACCGACCACCAGGCCGAGGTCGTTGACGGCGGCGGCGGAGCTCTCCGGGCCGCCAAGGGTGCCGAGGTCCTCGCTGATGTGTTCCCGCCACAGGCAGGCATGCCGATCGCCGCTGTCGGTGCTGCTGCTGCCCGCGACCAGGCCCAGGCCGTTGACGCTCACGGCGATACTGAAATGCCCTCCCGGGATGTCCGTGCCGCCCAGGTAGGGAAGCGCGGAGTGGATGCCGTAGCTCCAGCGGAATGCCTGCGGGCCCTGCCTGCCAATCATCTCGCCGACCACGACGCCCAGAGAGCTCATGGCGATCGGACGGCTGCTCCCGGGAAGGCGGCGAACCGTGTCGGCCTGCCACAGGAAGCCGTCGACCCGGTCCCGGCCGCTCTGCCAGAGGCCGGCCAGCAGGCCACTGGCGTTCCCACACACCAGGAGGCCTGGGACGCCCGGTGGCCCGGTGACGGCGGTCGCGGCCGGGCGGGCCTGCCACGGTGGTCGCGCCGCGGTGGCCGAGGCGTCCGCTGACGTCGGGTTGCTCAGGTTGACCGGCCCCGAGGAAGCGGCGGCCACCACCGCGAAGCGCGCGACTGGTTGACGGTCACTTACCATAACAGGTTTCACTCCATTTGTCTGGCACCGGGAGTTCGGTGGTCCACGACGTTGCCCGAGCGTGAACCCCTGGTGCGGTAATCGGGTGTGTCGAGACCGGCATCGGCGTCCGAGAATTTCATTCTGCGGCATCGGCCGACCGCCTGCGACACATCATCAGACCACGTACGTGCCACAAAATATTGCGCACTCCGTCTCGCGATCTGATCTCCTACCGGATCTTTTCCAGGGGAAAACCTGGCTGTAGGGGCGGAGAGGTTCCAGGAATTCACCGAGTAATGTCTCGAAAGTCCCTGGTGATGGCTTGGCCAGTGGCTCGGTAATTGCTGGTTAGGTAGCGGTTGTCCTCGGCGTCGACGGCTGCCGAACCAGCCGGGATGGCTGACAGGTCAGGGACCATCCTGCCGCGGGCGCCCGGGTCGGCTGTTCCCCCGCCGCCGGCCGCGTCGATGCCTCGGGCGAGCCCGAGCGGGTCGAACGGCCGTCCCCCCGAGGTACGGTCCCTTCACCTGCGCAATGCCCGCTTCGTGCGCGTGGCGCCGCCCCGGGTCGGTCACAACTCCGGACAGGCAATCATGATCTTGGGGCGGCTCTGCGGCGGCTGGTGCGAAACCGGCGCGGATGCCGACCCGACCCACGACCCCGGGGCCTCCGGACTGGTCACTCGCGCGGGCCGCTGGACCGGGCCACCCGTGCCGAGCCGCGCTCGCGGTGCGGCCGTCAGTTCCGATCTCCTGCAGAGGTTCGCCACCTGGCCGGGCCGGCTGATAATCGGGGCTTCACCGTTCCCGGAGAACATCGGTGCGAGTAATGCGACCTGCGCCACCGGCGCATATGTTTCGTACTGGCGGTACTTCGGTAACACGCTGAACGCGTTCGGCCGCCAGAACTCGATCATCCGGCTTGCCTGGGAGGCGAACGGCAACTGGTTCCCGTGGTCCGCCCCCACGGCCGAACCCGATCCGAAAAGTGGTGGAGCCTCAACGCCAACTACTAGCAGAACCCGCCGAGCCACAACGCGATCGACATGTATCCGAGCGACGCCTGGGTCGACACCTTCGTCTGGACTCCTACGCTACCTGGCCGGTGTCACGCACGAATGCAGAATTCGACGCCCAGGCCACAGTGGTTGGCGGACTGACCTATTGGTACAACTTCGCCACGGCGCACAACAAGACGTTCGGTATCGGTGAGTGGGGGTCGTGAGCGGCGCTGGATCGAACGGAGGAGGCGACAGCGCCAACTTCGTCCAGTGGATGTACGACTGGTTCCTGGAACATGCGGGGAAGAGGCTGGTGTACGAGTTCTACTTCGGCAACTGTGATCCAGGGAACGTCGGTTCCAACCTGTACCGACCTCTCGGGCCCGGCTGCGTCTACCGGAACCCGAACGCTGCCGCCCGCTACCAGCAACTCTACCGGCGGACATAGGCCCGACCGGACCTCGCGACGAGGGAGCGCCAGCGGCCGCGGGCCAGCCGAGGTTGGAGGCTTCCCGATCCTGGAAGCCTCCAACCTCGGCCGCTCCGTGCTCTTTGCGGGCTCTGCTTCGGATCCCCCGCGACATTCCCTCGATGATCTGTGGGAGGCGTGCCGGGTGGCGGCGTCGGTGCCGCTATCCCGACAGGCGGACGCTGACTGCGTTCCGGCTTACGCCGGTGATCAACCGGTGTAGTACGGCACGGCGGATACCGCGGTCGGTGCGGCGGGCGCGGCAATAGGCAGCCCGCCGCCACCACCACCGGCGGGCGTGCCGCCGCCACCGCCGCCACCTGAGGGCGTGCCGCCTCCACCGCCGCCACCGCCACCTGCGGGTGCGCCTCCGCCTCCACCTCCACCGCCACCTCCACCGGCGGTGCCTGTGCCTGTGCCTGTGCCACCTCCACCTCCACCGCCACCGCCACCGCCTGTGCCTGTGCCGGTGCCGGTGCCACCGCCACCGCCTGTGCCACCTCCACCGCCTGTGCCTGTGCCTGTGCCACCTCCACCTCCACCGCCTGTGCCGGTGCCACCGCCACCGCCACCGCCACCGCCTGTGCCGGTGCCGGTGCCACCTCCACCGCCACCGCCTGTGCCGGTGCCTGTGCCACCTCCACCGCCGGTGCCGCCGCCCGCGGGCGCGCCGCCTCCACCGGTGGGCGCTCCGCCGCCGGTCCCGCCGCCGGGAACGCCACCGCCGCCCGTGCCGGTCCCGCCGCCGCCGGTCCCACTGCCGGGAACGCCACCGCCGCCGGTCCCGCCGCCGCCGGTCCCGCCGCCAGCACCAGCGCCAACACCGGCACCGACTGTCGGCGTCGCGCCCACTCCGCCGCCGCCCGGAATCACCGTGGGCGCGGGAGTCCCGGCGCATGTGGAGACGCCGACGGCCGGAACGGTCACCAGGAGGTTCCCGGTCGTCTCGTTCCACGGCGAAGCGATCACGGCCATGGCGTGGGACGGCAGCTCCAGAGACTGCCGTGGGCCGAGAGCGGAGATGCCGGAGCCCTGGCTGGTGTCAAACCAGCCGAAGCCGAACGCGACGTCCGACTGGTTGCTCACCCGCCAGGCGGGACCTGCGCCGGTGCAGGTGTAGCTGAGCCGCAGCGGATTGGTCTCGAAATCATCGATGCCGTTGATTTCCCGGTCGAAGGGGAGCCGGAACGGGAGCAGGGACAGGAACTGGTCCAGCGTCGCGTCGCCGGTACCGGTCGGTGTCGCCGAAGGGCTGCTGATGATGACGCCCGGGCCGGTGCCCGGGGACGGGCTCGGACCAACGCTCGGGGTGGCCCCGGGTGCGGCACTCGGCGAGGCGCTCGGATCGAGGTTGACGGTTATCCCGCTTCCCGCGGAAGCGGTGGGATCCGGCGAGCCGAGGATGCCCTCGGCGATGTCGGCGGACGGGTTCGCGGTCGCAGTCGGCGTGGGAACGGCCCAGGCCGGTACGGCCGCCGCCGTCATGGCCGCGCCGAGAACGCCGGCCGTGACGGCCCGCATTCTGGTGATACGCATTAATCCTTCTCCCTTGACTGTGACGAGTCGCCATGACACTCACCGACGGCGCCCGTCGAACCGCCCTTATCGGGAGTACGGCGGTCCGGCGCAGGGTGTGGATCAGCGTTTGCCGGTCAGTCTCGACTTGCGCAGAAAACTACCAACGCCAGGTTCACCGCAACCCGGGAGGGTCTGGGGCGAGGGAGAGTTCGAGTGCTCCTCCGTGTTAATCGCGTACTGTGCGGATGACCTTGTTCCGCGAGTCCGGATCTGTGGTCGGCGACGGCTGGCCGATGATCGGGATCCTCGACTCGGCCAGCATGGCCGATCTTCAATGTTGGCTGCGCCGCAGGCATTTACGATTCATCTCCGCAGCTAAATGTCCGAAATACTCCCTTTGTTCGTCTTGGCGGAAGATGTCTGAGCGTAGTCAGTTGGATGCCTGACGTGGTCAGATCCTGATGTGGTCCAGGTGTGTGGAGGCGGTCGGTCGGTGGGCTGCCGGGCTCGGTATTCGGCTTCATTGGCCCATTCGGGTAGGCAAATTCGGGTAGGTGCCCAAGGCGGCCGGTCGGGGTGAAAGACGGCCGCCCTGGCGCCTCCGCGGCTCACGCCGACGGCCCGGTGCCGAACATGGCCGAACGGGTCCCCGGCCGCGTCCCGATGCGGTCCAATGGGCGGCCCGATGCCGCGATCAAGGTCCTGACCTGCGTAAATGGGTTGACGCTGCGACTCTGCGTGCGCCCTGCGGGGTTGAGGTCCGCTGACGACCGCTCGCCTTCGGATCGATTTCGCGTGTCATCGGGATGTGGTGGAAGCGGGGGCTGACCCGAGATCTCGACAGTGGAGCCCGAGATAGCTGAGAAGAAATGCTCGGATGACTACTTCGGCGCGTTACGGCCTCGGACCGGCGGCCCGGTCTGGGCTCCCGGGCCTACCCTCGCGGTGGGTGGTCCTGAGGAGAGCTGTCCGCGGAATCGGCGGGATCGATTTCCAGCGGTGATGATCCGGAATGTGATCGATTCATGCCCGTGTTTCGCGGGCTCATGTCGAAATTCTGGGTTGAATTTCGCTTACGGGGCCTCGATCTGATCTGATCTGATCTGATCAGATCAGATCAGATCGAGGCAGGCTGGGTCCGTAACTCGGTCCGCCCCGCCAGTCCACGAAGCGCGCTGCGAGGCACCCCGGGCCGGCGGCCTCGCGCGGATGGCGGCTGAATTCCGGTGGCCGTGCAGGTGAGGTGCAGCGTTTCAGCTGCCGCTCCGGCCGGCGCGGGACCGCTGCTCGCAGTGCTGTCGCAGGCCCTGGGCCTCGGTGTCGACGTAGCGGCGGACCAGTCGCGCCATGAAAAGCGCCACCACCGGCGCCAGCGGCCCGGACTGCCGCAGGCTCAGCCGCACCGTGACCTTGCCGTCTTCCGCGGCGGGCATGATGCGGTGGTCGGCGACCGTGGTCATGCCGGTGGCCCTGGAGATCCAGGAGAAGCCCGAGCCCGGGGTCAGGTCGGTCACGGTCCACTCGGCCGCGGGCAGTCGGGGCTGCCGAATCCGCACGACGCTGCCGTCGCGCAGTTCGCCGTCGGCCCCCGAACTCCCGACCGCCGCGGGCCGTGCCGCCATGTCCACGGTGGTCATCGTCGGAGTCCAGGTGGGCCAGCGTTCGACGTCCCGTATCACCGCCCAGACCTCGTCGGACGTGGCGTCGATGGTCACCGAGGTCTCGTAGTACATCGGGTGCCTCCTGTGGGGTGATCGGTTTCTCGACCGGCGCCGGGTGGCGCCGCGACGTGTACCAAGTGGTACACGTACCATCTGGTACATGACGTCGCAAGGTCAGTTGCCGGACAGTCCGCGCACCAGCGCGGGGCGGCGTGCGCGGGAAGCCCTGCTGGAAGACGTCATCGCGCACCTGGCGGAGCACGGGATCGGCGACCTGAGTCTGCGCCAACTGGCGACCGCTCTCGGCACCAGCCATCGCATGATCATTTACCATTTCGGTTCACGGGACGGCCTCCTCGTCGAGGTGGTGCGCGCGATGGAGGAACAGCAACGAGCCGCGTTCGCCGAGATGCAGCGCGAACCGGCAGCCTCCGCGGTCGAGCTCGGCCGCCAGATGTGGCGACGGCTGAGCCAGCCCGAACTGGCTCCGTTCGAGCGCCTCTTCTTCGAGATCTACGGCCAGGCGCTGCAGGGCCGCGCCTACGCCCAACCGCTGCTGGATGGAGTCGTCGAGGACTGGCTCGGCCCGATGACCGAGTTCCTGGTGCGTGACGGCCTGCCGCCGGCCGCGGCACGCACGCAGGCCCGCCTCGCACTCGCAACTACTCGCGGCCTGCTCCTGGACCTGCTCGCCACCGGCGACCGCGAGGGCGTCGACCTGGCGATGGAACGAATGCTCGCCGCGTTCGACCACCAGCCTCCAGGTGACGACCCGCCCGAGTGACCTGGGCGCCGCAGTCGGCTGGGTGCTGAACCTGACCTTGGGTTCCGAATCCGACCGGGAGGCCGGATTGAGCTGGTTAGCTGCAGCGGCCCGGGGCCGACCGACCGCACATCTGGAGTCGGCCTGTCCCAGGCCCTGTCAGGGGCCGGCCCTGCCGACCAACCGTGGCGGGTGCTGGCTGGGGTGAGGCGGGTTCTGGGTCGGGGTTTGGTTGCTTCAGGTGTTCGGTTAACCCCTCAGGGTTGTTTGGTTGGAGTGTGAGCTTAGGTGGTGATTTCTTTGCGGCTTGTGGGCTGGGCGTGGGGCGGGGCGGTCGGGGCGGAGGGCCGCGGGTAGGTTCGGATGGGTGAGGGCATACCCGACCTGCTGGCGCGGTGCCGCCGGCCGCGTGTGTGGCCTGCGGGAAGCCGACGCGGGCCGAGCCACGCCGACGTCATGATCGCGCCGGCGTCATGACTGTGGCGGCGGCATGATCACGGCGGCCGCTCCGCTGACGGACATCTCCGAGTGGGCCCGTGGTCGCGGGCTCGAGATCGTCATGATCGTGATTGCGGCCGTCCTGCTGACCCGGTTCGCGACCTGGGTGGGTGACCGCGTCGAGCGGCGCATCGACCAGCAGTCGAGCCAGAGCGACGGGGTGGTGCGCTCCGAGGCGACGAAGCATCGCCACGCGGTCGTCCAGGTGCTGACCTGGGTGTCACTGGCTCTGGTCTACTGCGTGGCGGTCGTGTTGGTGCTCCAGCGCCTCGGGGTGCCGGTCACCGGCATCGTCGCCCCGGCGACCGTGGTCGGTGTGGCGCTCGGCTTCGGCGCGCAGCGCGTCGTCCAGGATGTGCTCGCCGGGTTCTTCCTGGTCACCGAGCGGCAGTACGGCTTCGGGGACCTCGTCCGCCTGGTAGTCCAGGGGGCGCCGAGCGCGGTCACTGGCACGGTGGAGGAGGTCACGCTGCGCATCACCAGCGTGCGGACGTCCAACGGCGAGGTGGTGATCACGCCGAACGGGCAGATCGTCCAGGTGGTGAACCTGTCCCGGGACTGGGCGCGGGCTGTCGTGGACGTCCCGATACCCACAAGTGTTGATGTTACTACGGTAAGTGATGTGTTGGCCCGGGTGGGTGCCGAGGCGTACGCCGACGACGCGCTGCACGACCTGCTGCTGGACGCGCCGACCGTGATGGGGGTGGAGAGCATCGACCTCGACCAGTTCAAGATCCGGGTCGTTGCCCGGACCCTGCCGGGCAAGCAGTTCGAGGTCGGTCGGGCGCTGCGGGCCAAGATCACGGTCGCGCTGCTGCGTGCCGGGATCCACGTGCCGGCCGACCTCGACACGGCCCCGCCGACGTCCTCATGAGGTTCCTCGACCGGATACCGGCGCAGCGCTCGACGCTGCTGCTCGTGTTCGCGCTCGTCGCCGTGTTCGCGCTGTACATCCTGGTACGGCCCGAGTCGCTGCCGGCGTCACGTTCCTACACCACGGCGGTCGAGCAGGTGAAGAACGAACCGCGCAGTGCGCAGGCGAGCGCCACGCCGACACCGCGGGCGCCGGCGACCACCGCCCCGGCGCCGGTGGCCCCGCCCTCGCCGACGGTGTCACCCTTGCCTTCGCCGGACGTCACCGCCAGTCCGACCGCGACGGTGGACCCGACCAGCACCGTGGACCCGTTCGGCTCCACCGACCCGTCGGCGGGCGCCTCGCCGGCCTCCGCGCCTCCGTTCGCGCGGGTCCCGTCGTTGTCCGGTGCCCCGTCGGCCCCGGCGCCGGGGCCGACCATGACGCCCGCCCCCTGACCGGACCCCGACCGTGCGCCTGACCGCGCCTGACCGCGGTCCTGACCGCTGTGCACTGACCCAAGCTCTGGGAACGCTCTGAGCACGCCTTGAGCATGCCCAAGGCAGCCCGGGTTCCGGTTCTGTCAGCGCGGGCGGACCAGTTCCTCCGTGGGGGTGCCCGGGGCATCGCCGATACCGGCCCAGCCCACCAGCTGCTCGGTGCCCGCCAGCCGCGCCGCCAGCAGGACGGCCCCGGCGGCCGGGGACATCCGCGGCCGGACGAGACGCGCGCCCGGGCTGGCGCTGGTGACGCGGGCGGTGAACGCGTCCAGGAACGGCGGCCCGGAGTTGAACGTGCCGCCCACGAGCGAGACGGGGAACTCGCCCGTCAGCCCGAGCCGGTCGATCACTGTGCGGACCTGGTCGGCCAGCAGCCGGCCGGCGTCCGTCAGGATCCGGTGGGCGACGGCGTCACCGGCGGCCGCGGCGGCGGCGACCTCGACGGCGAACGCGGCGATCCCCGCCTTGTCGAGGCTGCCGTAGACGAGATCGTCGACGCTCTCGACCAGGTCGAGATGGTAGAAGGCGAGCAGGCGGGGCACGAGCGCCGACCAGGGGGCGCGCCCGTCCCGGAACTCGACGGCCGCGCGCATCCCGTGCAGGCCGATCCAGTACCCCGAGCCCTCGTCGCCCAGCAGGTGCCCCCAGCCGCCGCATCGCCAGGTGCGCCCGTCGGCGGCGACCCCCAGGGTGTTGCTGCCCGTACCACTGATGACGGCGACACCGGGGCGGCCCAGCGTGCCGGCAGCCCAGGCCGCGACGACGTCGTTGAGCACCAGCGTGCTCCCGACCGGCCGAAGGCCGGTCAGCCGGCTCCGGAGGGCCTCCTGGTTGTCGTCGGTGTCGGCGCTGGCCACCGCGAGCACCGCGGCGGCCACCTCGTCTGCAGCGGCACCCGCCTGGCCGAGCGCGCCACGGACGGCCTCCATGATCGCGGCGGCGGCGCCGTCGAGGCCGACGACGTCGAGATTGCTCGGGCCCGCGGTGGCCGTGGTCAGCGTCGACCGCCGCAGGTCGAGGACGGCGGCCGTGGTCTTGGTACCGCCGCCGTCCACGCCGAGCAGGAAGGGGCGGGGGAGACCAGCATGAGGCGCCGCCTCCGGCAGGGACTCCGCTGACGGCAGGGGCCCCGCTGACGGCGGAGGCTCCGGGGGCGGCCGCAGGGACGGTGGCAGGCTGATCAACGGCCTGGAGTTCTCTGGCTGCAGGTTGGGCACTGGGGCGCCTCGCGATTCCGTCGACCGTGGGTTGTCACCGGAAGGTAGAGGCCTTCCGGCCGGACGGGGTCCCCCGCATCGTGCCTCTCGATGTCTTCCGCCGCGTCTCCCACCACGCGGCGGCGCTGTGTATCCGATCACCCCGTGTCCCATCGTGGCTTCATTGAGAGACGGTAGTGAGGTGACCGATGACGACGACGACTGGGCGCCGCCGCCCGTGCCCGACGGCGGTGGCGACCCGGTGGCAGCCGTGGACGAGGCCCTCGCCGAGGCTGAGAACGCGCTGCGTGCCGGGGCGTGGCTGCCGGACGTGGACGAGATCGACGCCGTGGTGACCATCCTCCATCACACCGACCCGGCTCGGCGGCGCCCCGACACGCCGCTGCGCCGCGTCCTGCACCAGGCACTGGACGAGACCTATCCGCAGCTCACCGTCTGGCGGCCGCGCCCGCAGTACCTCTACGCCGTGGTGAAGACCCTGCACCTGCTCGCGTCGGACCCCGTCACCGGCGAGAACACCGCCGCCCTCCTCGTCGGATGGGACCGTCTCATCGACCTCCTGCGGGCCGTGCTCGAGGTGGCCAGGTTCGGGCCTCCGGAGCCGCCCGAGCCTGGTGCCGAGGCGCCGGACGTCCCCGGGCCCGGTGCCCGGCCGTAGCCACCCGGTGGCTCCTGCGTGGTACCCACACGGGTACTGACGGTCAGGCAGGGACCTCCCGCCGCGGGGAGCGGACCATCGGGTACGCGGCGGGAGGCCATGCGGGCTCGATTCCGAGACCCGCCATGACGCGGTGTGCTGGGCGCCTCCCACCACCTTCCGCGACGGAATGGAGGAACCAGGTGGTGTCAGGAGCACTCGTCACCGAGTATCTGTCTCGTGTCCATTCCGCGGCAGGGTTCCTCGTCCAACGGCGATCGTGTGAGGGGTGAGCGCTCCGGCCGGCTCCCGGCGGGGTTGCCCTTCGTTGTCGCCCTCGACGATTCGGACACCCCCTACGACGTCGTCGACGCGCTCGCGCTCGGCCCCTTCACCAAGGGAGACCAGCCCTGGGCCCGCAGCGCGCGCATCGACCGGCTCAAGCCCGGCGCCAGCCTGCTGCCGGTCGACGCCGAGGTCGTACGGACCGTGGTCGAGGACGCCCGTGACTCGCGGCTGGCGACCGGTGACGGCTGGACGGTGCGCGCGGTGCGCTGGCGCGGCGGCAGCGCCGAGGTCCTGGTGACGGCGGTCAGCGAGGAGCTCGCCCGGACGGTGCTCGACGGCGTGGTGCGCCAGGCGACGGCGGAGTCCGTCGGCGAGGGCACCGTGACCATGGGCTTCTGGTACCTCTCCACCCAGCGCGGGCCGACGAGGATCATCCGGCGGGCCGCGACGACCGCCTGGCGGTCGATCCGGCGCAACTACGCGGAGACCACGCTGGCGCCGCTGGACCATCTGATGACCATGCGCCCGGAGAGCCTGGTCGGCCGGCTGATCCTCCTGCACGGGCCGGCGGGAACCGGCAAGACGACGATCCTGCGCGCGCTCGCGCACGAGTGGCGGAGCTGGTGCCAGGTCGACTGCGTGCTCGACCCGGAGGCGCTCTTCGGTGACCCCGGCTACCTCATGGAGGTGGCGATCGGGTCGGACGACACGGACGACGACGGCCCGGCCGAGGGGACCAGCCTGGCGCTCGGTGACGCGGCGTCGGACTCCACCGCGGAAGCCGACCAGGCGGCCGACGGGGACACCACGGACGCAGCCGCGGCGGTTCCGGCGGGCACCGCGGACGCAGCTGCCGGCCCCGGCAGCCCCGGCGCCGGCGGAGTGCCGGCGGGCGGAGTGTCGGCGGGCGGCGGGGCGACGGGCGGCGGCACGGAGGACTCGTCCCGGCGCCGCTGGCGTCTGCTGGTGATCGAGGACTGCGACGAGCTGCTGCGCGGCGACGCCCGCAGCGTCTCCGGCCAGGCGCTGTCCAGGTTGCTCAACCTCACCGACGGCCTGGTCGGGCAGGGCCGGGACGTCCTGGTCGCGGTCACCACCAACGAGCCGCTGGCGCGGCTGCACCCCGCGATCGTGCGGCCGGGCCGCTGCCTCGCCCAGGTCGAGGTCGGGCCGCTCCCACGCGAGGAGGCGCTCGCCTGGCTCGGGACGGCGGCGGACGCTGGGGTCGGGATGTCCGCGACCCTGGCCGAGCTGTTCGCCCTTCGTGACGGACGGATGCCCGCGACCACCCCGGAGCGCGACGGCCACACCGGCCTGTACCTCTGACACCCGGCGGCGCCGGTCCCGTGCCGCCGGGCGGCGCCGTTCCGGAGAAGAGGTGCATGCCGGGCGAAGAGCACGATATCGGCACAGTGCGGACGGGTTCCCGAATGGAGATAGTTCCTGGATCGCCAGGAAAGGGATGAACGACCGTTCCGACCGCACCGCTTTCGCGCAATTCTGTGGCTGAATTCGCTTCACGGCCGTCCCGCGTAACACGCCCGGTGTCGGCCTTCTGCGGCGAACCACGCGCCGATCGGCTACTCTTCCGCACTTGGACGGGGTATTTGGGGATGCTCTGTTCTGGGGTAATCATCGATCGGTAAACGTGTCTGGGGGGTCGGTTCCGGGGTCCGGCCGCGAACCACTGGGGGAAACAGTAGTTATGGCAACGCAGCGTGCGGACGGCATTGTGTCCGTGTCCGCGAGCGTGCCCGGGGGGAACGGCGGTCCACCGCCGTTCACGGGCATCACGACGTGCGTCCTCGTCCGTACTCCACCCGGCCGCGGGTCGGCGGACACCGGAGCGCGGGCCGGTCGGGACCGGCCACGGCGACGCCGCCTAATCGTTTAGAGAATAACCGGGCGCAAAGCCCGAGGCTCACGAGTCCGTGCATCCCGACCGGGACGCGGACTCCACGATAACGCCGCGCGGACCGGGACGGCTCTCCGCCGCCCTACGCGCGGATTCTCGGACGTCATCGTCCGCGCCCGCTCGACGCCGCCCGGGCCGACCATGCCCTGAGCGCGCCCCAAGGAGCTGAAGAAGATGCGAATCTTTGTCGTCGGATCCGGAGTCGTGGGAACAGCCACCGGGAGGGGGCTGCTCGACGCCGGGCACCGGGTCACGTTCATCGACGTCTCACCGGAGCGAGTCGCATTCCTGAACGAGATCGGCCTGGACGCGCGGCCCGAGATCGACCTGAGATCGGAGGGCGACTCCCTCGTCTTTCTCACCCTGCCGACACCGAACGCCGGCAGCCGCTACGACCTCGCGGCGTTCGTGGCCGGTACCCGCGGCCTCGGCCGCGCCCTGTGCGAGACGTCCGCCGTGCACACCGTGGTTGTTCGCAGCACCGTCGATCCGGGCACGACCGAGGGGCTGGTGGGCCCGCTGCTGGAGCAGGAGTCCGGGCTGCGTCAGGGCAGCGGGTTCCTGCTGGCCAGCAATCCGGAGTTCCTGCGCGCCTCGTCGGCCGCCGAGGACTTCCGCTGGCCGTGGATGACCGTCATCGGGGCTCGTAACCGGCGGGTCCAGGAGCGCCTCGCGGAGCTTTTCGCGCCTTTCGGGGGGACCATGAGGATCTTCGGTGACCCGACGACCGCCGAGTTCGTCAAGTGTGCGCACAACATCTTCAACGCCACGAAGATCTCGTTCTGGAACGAGATGCACGTCGTCGCAGAGCGTCTTCAGATCGACCTCGGGGCGGTGTCCGAGACGGTCTCGCGGTCGGCCGAGGCGTCCTTCAACCCCGCCTACGGGACCAGGGGCGGCGCGCCGTACGGGGGTGTCTGCCTGCCGAAGGACACCATGGCCTTCCTCGGGTTCGCCGCTGGTGTCGGCGTGGACATGCCGATTCTGCGGTCGGTCATCGAGATGAACAGCCGCTTCGTCGACCGCGTGGCCGCCGACGGCGCCGTGAGCGGCGAGCGGGTCGCCGAGCTGGTTGGCGGGCGAGCCGCTGACTCGCTCGGGGACAGGTCCGGCAACGGGTTCGGTGACGGGTTCGGTGGCGGCGCCACCGAACCGGGGGCGGGGCTGGCCTCCGCCCGCGCGCTCTGGTCGCCCGACCGGCTTCCACGGCAGCCGCGGGACTCCCGTGGCGTCGAGGCGACGGAAGGCGCGCCCCGATGAGCACCCTGCTGCCCTGGCTGTTGCTTGTGGCCTTCCTCCGGCCAATGATCGAGATCTTCATTCTTGCCGCGGGTGAGTGGTGGTTCCACACGACCTTCCGGCAGAACCGGGATCTCTTCTCGAGATACATTATCCAGATCACCACCGTCGGCCGGGAACAGGACCGGGTCAACGAGATCATCCGGGAGATCCGCTCGTTCCCGATGACGATGAACTACGAGATCTGGGTGACCAACGAGCCCGGGAACGGCGACATCTACCCCGAGGCGGACCGGGTCATCACGGTGCCCACCGACTTCACCTGCGTGGCCCAGTACAAGGCGCGTGCCCTGGAGTTCAGCCGGATCGTCCGCCAGCATCTCGGCTACGACACGGCCGATACAAAGATCACGTTTCTCGATGACGACACGTCTCCGACGTGGGAGTACCTCGAGACCGCCTACGCGGCCGACTACGACATCTGCCAGGGCGTGACGGCCCCGCGCATCGACTACGGCAGCGGGCCGTTCGCGCACTTCATCCTGAGCCACATCGATGACCTGCGGTTCCACAACTGCATGACCTACTGCTCCTCCTTCCAGGGAATCCTCGGGCGGCCGCTGTTCGTCCACGGGGAGGGCCTCACCATCACCGGTCACACCGAGCGGACGGTCACCTGGAACTGGCGGATCTTCGCCTCCGAGGATCTCACCTTCGGCTGCAACGCGGCGGCGGCCGGTCTGCGCTGGGGCTTCTTCCACGAGTACATCCAGCTCACCTCCCCGTGGACGTGGCAGGCCTACTTCAAGCAGCGCCGCCGGTGGATGTGGGGCAACATCCACGCCATCGTGAACCGCGACGTGCTCCCGCTCGGCGCCGCGATCAGAATCGCGGTGCGGTACTTCCTCAGCCTGTTCACGTTTCTCGCGTCGGGTTCGGCGGTCGTCCTGATCCTCACGGACACGATCGAGGTGGCGGGCTGGGCGCATTCGCTCTTCTGGTGTTCGCTGGCGGTCTGGCTGGTGAACTTCGGGCTGAGTGGCTGGGTCAACGCCGGCCTGCGCCAGCCCGGGGTGAGCAGCGCGAGATTCTGGACGAACCGCGTCCTGCAGAGCCTCGCCGCCGTGGTCCTGGCGCCCGTCACGGCGACGTTCACGATCGTCGCGCTCGTCGCGACGCTCTACATGGGGAACCCGCGCAGCTTCGAGGTCATCGCCAAGACCGCGGCCACCAGCGGCCAGCGCGACCGGGACCGGGACCGGGACGGCACCACCGGCACTGCCCGGGACGACGAGGCCGTGGCCGGCGGGGGCCGCGTGCCCGCGTCCGTCGCGGGGGAGGGCAACCGATGACGACCCGCCCGACCCGCCAGCCCTACCCTCCCCATCCTCCTCAGCCACCTCATGAGCCACCTCTCGGGTTGCACTCGCCCCACGCGCCGTATCAGCCCGGCCCGGCGGGCGTGACGGCGAGCACCGCCAACACGGTGACCCTGCCGACCGCGGTGCCCGTTCGGCAGCCGGGGAGCGTGCCGGGCGAGCGGGCGGCGGTGACGGCGGCCGCCCGCGCCCGGCGCGAACGGTCCCGCCGCCGCGGTGTCCACCTCCTGCTGGCCGTGATGACGGCGCTGAGCGCGGTCACGCTGAGCGTGACCGTCGGCCGTGACTACCGGGAGCTGACCTCGACCACCGAGTACTTCCACCGGCACGCCTACACGCCGTCCTACGACCCGCTCAGCAACGTGATCCTGGGGCTGCCGCCCAACACCGTCGACGCGCGGGTCAGTCCGTCACCGGAGATCCGCGGCATCGCGGTGGGGCCCGACGCGATCACGCTGCTCGCCGGCGGCCGGCCGGAGCGCGTCGTGCCGTTGCAGCGCCCGGTCACCGGCCTGCTGGACGTCGTCGAGAAGGTCGACGACCCGTCCTGGGCCGGGTACGACGGCCGCGGTCGGGTCACCCTGTCGACGGCGCTGGTCGTCTCGCCCGGGGCGTCGCTCACGATCACCGCTCCGGTCTCCGAGCTGGTGCTCGAGGTCCGGCGCGGCGTGCTGCTGGGCGTCGACGGCGGCCGGCTGGCGCTGGACGGCGTCGCCGTCCGCCCGAGTACGACGAGTGACGACCTGCAACAGCTGAGCGTCGACGAGCGGCGGCCGTTCGTGGTTGCCACGAACGCGGCGACCCTCACCATCACCCGCAGCCACCTGAGCTATCTCGGACGGGACTGGAACAGCTCCTACGGCGTCTCCTGGTCGGACCGTTCCACCGGAAGCATGACCCACTCCGAGGTCGACCACAGCTTCATCGGGACGTACACGGACCATGCCCGTGACGTGGCCATCGAGCAGAACTGGTTCCACGACAACACGCTCTACGGTGTCGACCCGCACAGCTACTCGACCGGGATCTCGGTGCGTAACAACGTCAGCGAGCGCAACGGCCGGCACGGCATCATCTTCTCCGACTTCGTGACCGGCGGCGTCGTGGCGGGCAACATCACCCGGGACAACAGGCTCAACGGCATCATGATGGACGCCTCGAGCACCGGGAACCGCATCGTCGGCAACACCGCCAGCGGCAACCGCGGTGACGGCATCGTGCTCGCCTCCTCGCCGGACAACCTCGTCGAGCAGAACACGATCACCGGCAACCGGGTGGGCCTGCACGTCCGCGGCGGCGGGGAGAACATCCGGGTACGGAGCAACACGATCGTCGACAACCAGCTCGCGACGCAGGGCATCAGCCTGGACGGGAACACGCTGCGCGACAACGGCGACCAGTGGCGTCCGCGGGTGCTCGTCGGGATCTGGACGTCGGTGCCACTCGTGCTGGTCCTGCTCAGCGGCTTCACCGGACTCGCCCGCCGGCGTCGGTCGAGGTCGGTCGGCCGTCCGGTGCTGGGCGGCGGAGTCTGACTTGACGACGGTTGAGGCCACCCCGACGATCGGCGACACGTTGACCCTGGTGTCCCCGCCGGCCGAGGCCGGCGGGGACACCAGGGTCAGGAAGTTCCGACCGGATATCGAGGGGCTGCGCGCGGTCGCGGTGGTCCTGGTCGTGCTCGGCCACTCCGGGCTCGCCGTCGCCGGCGGGTTCGTCGGCGTGGACGTCTTCTTCGTGATCTCGGGCTTCCTCATCACCAGGCAGCTGCTCACGGAGCGGGCCGGCCACGGGCGGATCTCGCTGCGGGGCTTCTACGCCCGACGGGCGCGGCGGATCGTCCCGGCGGCGACGGTGGTCATCGTCGCGACGATGGTGGCCGCCTGGCGGTGGGCGTCACCGCTGCGCCTCCACTCGATCAGCGTGGACGCGGCGTTCTCCGCCGTGTCGGCGATCAACATCCGGCTCGCCCAGGCCGGGACGGACTACCTGCGGGCGGACGGGCCGCCGTCGCCGTTCCAGCATTTCTGGTCCCTCGCCGTCGAGGAGCAGTTCTACGCCCTGTGGCCGCTGGTGCTGGTGGCCGTGACCACGGTGATCGCCGGCGGCTGGCGCCGGGGCCGCACCGGGCCGGTCCGCACCGGGCGAGTGTTCGCCGTGCTCGTCGCGGTGTTCGGCGGCTCGCTGGCGCTCAGCGTGCTGCTCACCCCGCGGTCGGCGCCGTGGGCCTACTTCGGGAGCCACACCCGGGCGTGGGAGCTGGCGGCGGGCGCGCTGGTCGCGCTCGGCGCGCCCGCGTTCGCCCGGATGCCCCGCGCGCTGTCGTCCCAGCTGAGCTGGCTGGGCCTGCTGGGGATCCTGGTCGCCGCGGCGCGGTTCGACGAGGGCACGCAGTACCCCGGGCTGGCGGCGCTGCTGCCGGTCGCGGGCTCGGCGCTCGTGATCGCAGGCGGGTGCGCCGCGCCGCGCCGGGGCGCCGAGCTGCTGCTGCGCCGGTGGCCGCTACAGGTGGCGGGCCGCCTCAGCTACTCGTGGTACCTGTGGCACTGGCCGGTGCTGGTGCTCTGGCCTGAGGCCTCCGGGGCACCGCTCGGCACGGGCGGGAAGGTCGCCGCCGTGCTGGGGTCGCTGGTCCTGGCCGCGCTCACCTACTACGCGGTCGAGAACCCGATCCGGGCCGGGTCGGTGCTGGTCCGTCGGCCGGCGGTCGGCCTTGGCCTCGGTGGTTGCCTGGCCGGCGCCGCGGTTGCGGTCGCGCTCGGCGTGGGCCAGGTCGCGGCCATCCCCACCACGGGCGGTGTGGCGCCGATCCCCGGCCCGGCCGATGCCGCGGCGGGAGCGCCCGGAGCCGGGGGAACGGCGGGAACGGCGGGAACCGCGGGAACGTCCACCGCTCTGTCCCGGGTGATCGAGCAGTCGCTGGACCTGCCGGGGCTGCCGGCGGGGCTGCGGCCGTCGCTGGAACAGGTCCCACTCGACTACAAGGCGAACAGGTGCTACGCGTCGATCACCGCCAGCACTCCCACCGACTGCGCCTACGGGGACCCGAACGGCCGTCGGACGGTCGTCCTGTTCGGCGACTCGCACGCGAACCAGTGGTTCAACGCGATGAACAAGGTCAGCCGCGAACGCGGCTGGCGGCTGATCCCCTACACGAAGGGCGGCTGCCCGCCGGCCGAATACCCGGACTTCGTGCTGGAGACCCTGAAACGGGTCTACACCGAGTGCAACACCTGGCGGGCGGAGGCCCTCGCCAGGATCGGCGCGCTCGACCCGGACCTGGTCGTCGTCGGTTCCGAGGCGCGGACGGAGGCTATCCGGGTGGGTGCCGGCGGGATGGCGAGCGCCGTGCGCACGCTGCGCTCGACCGGGGCCAAGGTCGTGTTCATCTCGGACACGCCCTACCCGGGATTCGACGTTCCGGACTGCCTTGCCAGGAATCCGTCGAACATCCGCCGGTGTGTTGTGCGGGTCTCCGACGCGAAACTGACCGAACCGCAGCGGGCCATCGAGAACCAGGGTGCCCGCGACGGCGGGGCGATGCTGGTCGATCCCGTGCCGTGGCTGTGCGCGAAGGAACAGTGCCCGCCAATCATCGGCGACACGGTCGTCTATTACGACAAGAGCCACATCACCGGTACGTACTCCACCACCCTGGCGTCGTACCTGGGGTCGGAACTGGTCCGGCTGGCCGGATGAGCTGAAACGGCCCCGGATGCCCGACGGCCGGCCGGCACGGATCGCCGCGCCGGCCGTCGCCATACCCGGGTTCCGGTCGCACGCGGTCTAGACTTTATGCCGGCGCGGACCACCCGGAATTCGTGGTCCTCGCCGCCGGGGGATCGGTGCCGCGAGCCGACACGCGTAATTACCGGCGATAAGCCAGGTGGGCGGAATGCGGGTCGGGGAGAACAGCGGTGAGCGTACTGTCGCGAAGAGGCGTTTTTCTGGCGGCGCTGCTGGGAGCGGGCGGCTCCGTGGGCTGCACCACCGGTCCGGACGAGCGCCGGCCGGAGCCGGAGGTGCCCGCGGTGAATGGGCTGAGTGCCCCGGCGGCACCGCCGATGCCCCCGCACCTGCAGAGCTTCTTCGGCGAAGAGCTGATCATGCGCCGGCGGGGCGCCTTCGGCCTGTACGACGTCACCGTGGAGCTTCCGGAGGCGGGCTGTGCCTGGAAGCACATCCGGGTCCGCTATCCGAAGGGTTCGGTCAGCCAGCTCTCCGTCGAGCAGGACGGGGCCCCTTCCGGCGGTGCCCAGGTCTATCTCCAGCTTCGTGACGGTCCCGCCGACGACCTCTATCTGAGCTACCGAGTCCGGTTCCAGGATGGTTTCCAGTTCGCCAGGGGCGGCAAGCTCCCAGGATTCTTCGGTGGCACCCACGTGGCCGGCGGAAACACTCCGGACGGCACGAACGGATTCTCCACCCGCTACATGTGGCGGGCCGGCGGAAAAGGGCAGGTGTACGCCTATCTTCCACGCTCGAAAGATTACGGTACGACACTCGGCCTGGGGAGCTGGAAATTCGTCCCGGGACGGTGGGCGGCCATTCAGCAGCGCGTCCGCCTGAACAGCCCGAAGCTGGCGGACGGATCGGTGACCATCTGGGTCGACGGTCGTGAGGTCTTCCACCAGGACGGCCTTTTCTACCGCAGCACGCCGGCACTGCGTATCGAGGGCGTCTTCTTCTCCACCTTCTTCGGCGGCGATGACCTGAGCTGGGCCAGCCCCGTCGACCAGTACGCCGACTTCGCCACCTTCGTGGTCTCCGACCGGTTCATCCAGGCCGGCCCCGGCGGCTCGTGCTGATGCGGGCCGCCTGACCATGCTGACGGGCCCGCCGGCTCATGCCGATCTGGCCGGCGGGCCCGGCGCAGTTCTCGATCCACGGCCTCGAGGTGCGATCCACGGCCGTCGAAGTGTGTTGCCTCAGCCACGCCACGCGCCGCTGAGGCAACACACTTCGGAACGAACCCCGGCCGCGGCTATCGGCGCCCGCGGCGGCTGTCCCGGCTGTCGTCCTGCTTTCCGCCGAGGGTGACCTCGTCGCCGGTCACCAGACCGGCGCGGCGCAGCGCGTCGGCGATGGCCCCGTCGGTCCGCCCGCCGCGGTGACCGGCGCCGCGCTGGCCACCGCCGCCACCGCGCTGACCGCCACCCGCGCCACCGGCACCGCCGCGCTGACCCGCACCGCCACCGCCACCGCGCTGGCCCGGACCACCGCGCTGGCCGGGGCCGCCCCGCTGCCCCGGACCGCCACGCCCGCCTCCGGGCTGGCCGCCGGCCGGCTGCCCGCCGCCGGCCGCTGCCGCCTGCCGGCCGCCCTGCTGGTCGGCGGGCTGCCCGCCGTCGCGCTCCTGGCTCCGGCCGGCGCCACCGGCGCCACCGGCGCCACCGCGGTTCTGCCCGCCGCGGCCGCCGCGGCCCGCGCGCCGCTCACCGCCCTGGCCACCCTGACCGCTCTGCCCGCCGCCGGCGTCCGCCGCGCCCGGCTCGTCGTCGAGGCGCAGCGTGAGCGAGATCCGCTTGCGCGGGATGTCGACGTCGAGGACCTTCACCCGCACGATGTCCCCGGGCTTGGCGACCTCACGGGGGTCGCTGACGAAGTTCTTCGACATCGCCGAGACGTGGACGAGGCCGTCCTGGTGCACGCCGATGTCGACGAAGGCGCCGAACGCGGCGACGTTGGTCACCACGCCCTCGAGGATCATGCCCGGCACCAGGTCGGCGAGGGTTTCGACGCCCTCGGTGAACTCGGCCGTCCGGAACGCCGGCCGCGGGTCGCGGCCGGGCTTCTCCAGCTCGGCGAGGATGTCGGTCACCGTCGGCAGGCCGACCGTGTCGTCGACGAACTCGGTGGGCTTGAGCGAGCGCAGTGTCTTCGTGTCGCCGATCAGCGCGCGCAGGTCGCCACCGGTCACCGTCAGGATCCGCCGGACTACCGGGTAGGACTCCGGGTGCACGCTGGAGCTGTCCAGCGGGTCGTCGCCGCCGGTGATGCGCAGGAAGCCGGCGCACTGCTCGAACGCCTTCGGGCCCAGCCGGGCCACGTCCAGCAGCCCCGTCCGCGACCGGAACGGGCCGTTGCTGTCACGGTGGCGGACGATGTTGTCGGCCAGCCCGCCGCTGATGCCGGAGACCCGGGAGAGCAACGGCGCCGAGGCGGTGTTGACGTCCACCCCGACCGCGTTCACACAGTCCTCGACGACGGCGTCCAGGGAGGACGACATCCTGGCCTCGGCCAGGTCGTGCTGGTACTGCCCGACCCCGATCGACTTGGGGTCGATCTTGACGAGCTCGGCGAGCGGGTCCTGCAGGCGGCGCGCGATGGACACCGCGCCGCGCAGGGAGACGTCCATCGAAGGCAGTTCCTGGGACGCGTAGGCGGAGGCGGAGTACACGGAGGCACCGGCCTCCGACACCATCACCTTGGTCAGCTTCAGCTCGGGATGCCGGCGGATCAGGTCGTCGGCCAGCTTGTCGGTCTCCCGGGAGGCCGTCCCGTTGCCGATGGCGATCAGCTCGACGCCGTGCTCGGCGGACAGCCGCGCCAGCGAGGCCACCGAGTCGTCCCAGCGGCGGGCCGGGACGTGCGGGTAGATCGTGTCGGTGGCGACGACCTTCCCGGTCGCGTCGACGACCGCCACCTTGACGCCGGTACGGAACCCCGGGTCGAGGCCCATGGTGCGCCGCTGCCCGGCGGGGGCGGCGAGCAGCAGGTCACGCAGGTTCGCCGCGAACACGCGCACCGCGGTGTCCTCGGCGGACGTCCACAGCCGCATGCGGAGGTCGACGCCGAGATGGACCAGGACCCGCGTCCGCCAGGCCCAGCGCACCGCGTCGAGCAGCCAGCGGTCGGCCGGCCGGCCGGCGTCGGCGATGTCGAAACGCTCGGCGATGCGCCGCTCGTAGTCGGTGGGGCCGGGGGCCGGGGGCTCGGCCGGGTCGGCGGGCGCGTCCGGCTCCAGGGTGAGGTCGAGGATCTCCTCCTTCTCACCGCGGAACATCGCGAGGATCCGGTGGGACGGCAGCTTCGTGAACGGTTCGGCGAAGTCGAAGTAGTCGGCGAACTTCGCGCCGTCGGACTCCTTGCCCTCGCGGACCCGGCTGACGAGATAACCACGGGACCACATCTGCTCGCGCAGGGCACCGATCAGGTCGGCGTCCTCCGCGAAGCGCTCCACCAGGATGGCGCGGGCGCCCTCGAGCGCGGCCGTGGCGTCCGCGACGCCCTTCTCGGCGTCGACGTAGCGCTCCGCCTCCGCCCGGGGGTCGAGCGAGCGGTCGGCCAGCAGCGCGTCCGCGAGCGGCTCCAGCCCGGCCTCACGCGCGATCTGCGCCTTCGTCCGGCGCTTCGGCTTGTAGGGGAGGTAGATGTCCTCGAGGCGGGCCTTGGTGTCGGCGGCCATGATCTGCGCCTCGAGGGCGTCGTCCAGCTTGCCCTGGCTCCGGATGGACTCCAGGATCGCCGCCCGCCGCTCCGCCAGCTCCCGCAGGTACCGCAGCCGCTCCTCCAGGGTTCGCAGCTGCGCGTCGTCGAGGGCGCCGGTCACCTCCTTGCGGTACCGGGCGATGAACGGCACTGTCGCACCGCCGTCGAGCAGGTCGATCGCCGAGGCCACCTGCCCCTCGCGCACGCCCAGCTCCGCGGCGATCCGCGCCTGGACAGACACCGTCTCCGAGACGGACACCGTCGTCACGATCCGCAACCGCCTTTGCCTGTGTGCTCATCGTCCCCACGGTTCGGACCCGGGGGTTGGTCTCCCGATAATCCCTCTCGTCGGATCTCCGGTGCCGGTCGGGGTGAGCCCCGGTGCCGGTCCGGACGCCCGCGCGGCCCCGCCGCGGCGCTGGTCGCCCGCCCGGATGTCGTGCCCGCCGGGGACACCCGCCGGGCGGTCCGTCCGCCGGTGCCCAGGCTCTTTAGCGCAATACGGTGTTCTTCCGTCGACATACCATGTCATGGTGTTTCGGATTGGCCTGTCACGTTCTGTGCGGGGCTCACGACGTCGCAGCTCGGGCCGGGGGGACCTGGAGCCGCGATGACGGCGCCCCGGCGGCGGTCCGGGTCATGATTGATCGAATTCGGGGGGGACACCGTGAGGGACGCCCACGGGCCGGAAGTCGGTCCAGCCGTGGCATTCGTTCACGAGGCGCTCGTCCACCGCGGCCCGGCCGGTTTCCTGGCCGGCGCGGTGGAATTCGTCCGGGCCGGTGTCCAGCGTGACGAGGCCGTCCTGGTCGCGGTCACGCCCGCCAACGCCGGGCTGCTGCGGTCCGTGCTGGGCTCGATCGTGTCGAAGATCTCCTTCCTGGACATCACCGAATTCGGGCGAAATCCGGGCCGGGTCATTCCGGCCTGGTCGGTCTTTCTGGACGAGGCCCGGGCCCGGGGAACCCGCGCACGTGGCCTCGGCGAGCTGGTCTGGGCCGGGCGGAGCCCGGCGGAGATAGCCGAGTGCCACCACTGCGAATCACTGGCCAATCTGGCCTTCGGGGCATCATCCGGGCTGCGGCTACGCTGCGCCTACGACGCGGCCACGCTACCGGCACCGGTGGTGGACGCCGCGTGGCGGACCCATCCGCGAGTGCTGGGCGACGGCGCGGCCCGCGGCGGTGCCCCGTACCGCGCCGCACCCGACCCGCTGCTCGGCCGCACCCGGGCACCGGCGTCCGCGCCGCTGGGGCCGGGGGTGCCGGAGGCGTTCGAGATGGGGCTGCCGGCGCCCGCAGTGGCCGGCCGGGCGGTCGTCAGCCTGCGCTTCACCGGGCGGGACGTGTCTGCCGCGCGGCGCGTGGCGGTCGGCCGGGCCCGAGAGGTCGGCGTGCCCGACAGCCGGGTCGACGACCTGAGGCTGGCCATCCACGAGATCGTCACCAACAGCGTGCGTCACGGCGGCGGGATCGGCCGGCTGCGCATCTGGGTGGAGGGGCCGACCCTGATCTGCGAGGTCGCCGACCGCGGCCGGGTGCTCGACCCGCTGGTCGGCCAGCGGATCCCGGAGCTGGACTCCGAGGGCGGCCGGGGGCTGTGGCTGGCCCATCAGCTCTGTGACCTCGTCCAGCTCCGCTCCTCGCCGGTCGGCACCGTGGTCCGCCTGCATATCGCGATCCGGGGCGCGGCGCCCGTCCGCGGCACCGCCGAGGACGGCACGGCGGCCGAGGCCGGGTAGCCCGGGCCCGGCCGCGGCCCCGAGCCCGGTCGTGGGGAGATCGCCTGGTCAGGCCGGCGGGCGCAGCCGGGTCTCCAGTCCGTCCAGGACGGCGTTGCTCAGCTTGCGGATGCCGATCGGGGCGAAGGTCTTCTCGAAGAACCCGCCGACCCCGCTCGCGCCGTCCCAGGTGGTCAGCGCGGTTACCGTGCTGCCGCCGGCGCCGGCCGCGCGCACCTGCCAGCGGGTGCGCAGGGAGGAGCGCTGGTCGGCCTCCAGCAGGCTGCCCGCGGCGGGGGCAGTGACCACCGCGTCCACGTCGCGGACGCGCTTGCGGGTGGCGTGCAGCCGGTAGGTGATCCGGGTGCCGGGGCCCTCCCCGCCCTCGACCACCTTGTAATCGGTGATCATTTCTGGCCACAGCTCGGCCCGCGTCCCCGCGTAGTCGGCCAGCAGCGCCAGCACCCGCTCCGGCGGGCCGCCGACGATTCGTTCCACCTCGACACTGATCTGCGCCATCGTTCACTCCGTCCAAACTCGGCCCGGCCGGCGCCGGCACCTCCGCCGAAAACGAGACTATCCCGGGCACGACAAATCCGGTTGACCGCCCCACCGGGCCGCCGCTCTCAGCCATGAATTGTGGGGACGGCGGCCGGGAGATAACGTTGCCGCGCTGCCCGGGGGTGTCACCGGCGGCGCCAGATCCGCCCGGCAAAATGCTGCGCGAATCTGTGAAGTACCGGTTGGACGGGGGGCCTGTGCCAGATTCACCGCAGACTTCCGAACATTCCCGCGAACGACCGCGCCGTCCTGGCCCGGTACGGGCTTTCGGGGACATGCTGGCATTCTTCGCCGGTGCGCAGGCGAAATTCCTCCCGCCGACGGAGCGCGCCCGTTTCGTCACGGCCGGCGCGCTGATGCTTCTGACAGCGGCACTTGCCACCTGTGCGGGGGCGACGGTGGTGGCCCTCGGTTTCGGCATCGGGACCCTCCAGGCGCTGCCGTTCGGCATCTTCTACGCGCTGTTCATCTTCTTCATCGACCGGTCCGTCCTGCTGACCCAGACCCCGTACCGCTATGGCGCGGACGGCGGTGTGGAAACCGGCCGGGCTGGATTCTCCGTGGCGGTCCGCGTGTTCATCGCGGTGTGCGCGGCGATAATCGTCGGGGAGACGGTACTGCTCCGGATCTTCGAGTCCTCGATCGCGAGCCGGGTCGCCGAGATACAGCAGGAGGACGCCGGGCACCTACTGGCCGGGTGGGACGCGAACCAGGAGAGCGAGCTCGCCGCCCGCACGGCCGATCTCGCGGCGAAACAGAAAGGCCTCGACGCCGCCGACGATCTCGTCGAGGCGAAGACGGCGGAGGTGAACTGCCAGCTCACCGGTGGCCAGTCCGGCGATGGCCAGTCCGGCGATGGCCCGGCCTGCCTGGGCGGGGCCGGCCCGGTCTACCAGATCAAGCTGGCCGAGCTGGCCGCGGCCACCGCCGCCGTCACCGACGCCACCCGGCTGCGCGACGCCGCCCAACGTGATCTTGACGAGTTTCGGGCTGCGCAGAAGGCCAGGCGCTCCGACTTCGCGGCCACGGTGCAGACCACGACGGGCGCGGCCGACGACCTGCTGATGCGGGAGAAGGCGTTCTGGCGGCTGACCACCGAGGACCGCTCCGTCCTGGTGTGGCGCCTGTTGCTGACGTTGCTCCTGCTCGGCATCGACCTCGCCCCGCTGCTGTTCAAGCGTGGTCTGGACCGCACCTCCTACCGGCAGCGCGAGCGCCTCGAGCGCTGGCGGGACGAGACCTCCGTCGAGGTCGACGCGCTGCAGGTCGGGCACACCGCCCGCGAGCGCCGCGACCTGGCCCCGGTGGTCGCGGCGCGTCTCGCCGGGCGCTGGGAGGACTACCTGCTGCGCCGCGACAGCGTCGAGACCGCCGTGCGCTGGACGGCCGACACGGCGCAGGCGCGCCTCGCCGAGGAGGAGATCAGCGCAGACCAGGAGTCGCGGCTGCGTGAGCTGCGGCGACGGCACGGCATCGTCGCCGTGCCGCGCGTCCCGACCTCCGACGCGGAGCCGTCCACCCCGGCTGTCACCACCGGTTCGGCCGCGGCAGCCTCAGCCGCAACCGGATCGGCGGTGGCCACCGGCCCGGCGGTGCCGGCGCCGCCGGAACCGCCGTGATCAGATGTCGCCGGCGCGGCGCCGCCGCCGGCGGCGGCGGCGGCGGGCGACCAGGGCGGCCACGACGCCCAGGACCGCCGCTCCGCCCGCGGCCGAGCCGGCCGCGCGCGGGTTCTCCCGCGCCCGGTCACGCCCGGCCGTGACGAGCGCCCCCGCCTTCGCCCGCCCCGCGGTGGCCGTCTGCGTTGCCTTCTCCCGACCGACGGTGACCGCGCTGCCGGCGGTCGCCGTGGTCCGATGGAGGGCGTCCGCCACCTGCGGGTGGGCGTCGAGCTGGCGGTGGGCCGTCTCCTGCGCCACGGTGGCCGCGTGCCCGGCGCTCCCGCGCGCCCGGAGGGTCGCCTCGTCGAGCTTCGGCTTCAGCGCGCTGCCGGCCCCCGCGACCTTCTCCTTCACCCCGGCGGCGGTGCGCCCGGCGACCTTGTGCGGGCTGACGCGGTCGGAGAGCTCGTCGAGGTCATGGCCGAGCTGGGCGCGGGTCGCCTCGATATCGGCCCGGATCTCATCAGGTGTTGTGCTGGTCACGCGCGCCTTCCTTTCGGCCTGGACGTCGGCTCGGCCGGGACGTCGGCCTGGGACGTCTTCCGTCGCTGGTCGGTGATAGCGGTTGGGGTGGGCTCAGCGCCGGCGGATCGGTACCGGCGGATCGGTACCGGCGGATCAGTGCCGGCGGCTCTGCGCCCACTGGACGTCCTCGCGCAGCGTCTCGACTGTCTGCGTCGGCGCCGGGTGCACGTTGCGGACCGTGCTGCGGCCGCGCAGGGCGAGGACGGCGGCGACCGCGGCGAGCACCACTCCGACGATCAGCGCGGCCCAGCCCAGTGCCATGACCTCGCCCAGCCCGAACATCACCGCGAGCAGGACGAAGAGCAGCGCGAAGTAGCCGGCCCCGCCGGCTCCGGCGAACATCCCCGCGCCCTTGCCGGCCTTCGTGGCCTCCTCGCGCAGCTCGGCCTTGGCGAGCGCGATCTCCTGGCGGAACAGGGTGGAGACGTCCGTCGCGACGTCGGAGACGAGGCGGCCGGTTGAGGCCGGCCGCGGCTCCGTCACCGTGGCGGGGGCCGACGGCGTGATCCGAGGCGATGTGGTCTGCACCGTGGCATCGGGCGGAAGGCCCGGGATGCCGGCCTGGTCGGCGGGGACGCCGTCCGGGGATGTCGGGACGTCTCCCGGGGAGACCGGGAGGTCGGCGGGGGGTGCTGGGGCCGACGTCGTGGGCTGGCGGGTGAAAGTGCTGGTCATGCCGTCTCCTCCTCGACCGGACCTGACCCCGCCCTCCGGCGGTGTCCATTCGGATCGGTGTAGACCCGGATGCCCGCCCGACCTCGGATTAACCGTGGATGTGGCAGAGAGTGGCAACCCGCGCCGCCGACCGGCCCTAGTCGGCACGCTCCTGCGGGGACGAGTGCTCCCAGTCGGCCAGGATGGTGCGGATCCCGGTGACCAGCATCAGCGGCTGGTCGAGCATCACGTGGTGCCCCGCGAGCGGGATCTCGATGACCGGCGCGACCCGGCCGAGCAGGTTGTACATCAGCTCGCCGATGTCCGGGGTGACCAGCCCGTTCTCGGCGCGGAACAGCGCGACCCGGCAGTGGACCTTGCGCAGGACCTCGGGGGACGGCGTCCGGTTGCCGAACACGTTCGGGTCGAACTTCCACGTCCAGCCGCCGAGCATCGCGCCGATGGAGTTCCGGGCGATGTGGTCGATGATGTAGGGAAGGCTGTTCGGCTGCTCGGGGACGGTGCGGAACCGTGCCAGCGCGTCGGCCGCCGTCGCGTACACCCGCAGGGGGCCGAAGGCCGTCCGCTCGCGGGCGGCGCGCTCCTCCGGGGTCGACTCCTTCACCGGCGAGTCGACGACGACGATGCCGGCGACGCGGTCCGGGTACTCGGCGGCCGTCGTGATGGTCACCCAGCCGCCCATGCTGTGCCCGATGATGATCGGCGGGGACGTGATCCCGGCGTGGTCGATCACCGCCACGACCTCGGATGCCCACGTGCTCAGCGAGTACTCCTCGCGGCGCCCGCTGTCACCGTGGCCCGACAGGTCCAGAGCCACCACCCGGTACTCGGCTGGGATCAGCGGCGCGATGTGGTCCCACCAGCCCGCGTGGGCCGCGCCGCCGTGCACCAGCACGATTGCGGGACCGTCGACCCGCCCCCAGCACCGGTAGCTGATGATCGTCCCGTCGGCCTCGGTCTCCAGCCGCTCGGGACGAGTATCGATGGCGGCCTCGTACCAGGCCGGTGCTTCGTCATACATCTATGTCTGCCGTTCGGCTCGTCGTTGTGGTTCTCGGCGACCGCCGCATCCTCGATGAAACACCGTGGACGCGGTGCGGCCGGGGTCCATCGGCACCATGACGCATTCGTCGGATTTCCGACTCGCCGTGGCGGACGGAGCAGAGTCGATTCGGCACCCTGTGGGACCGTCCGGACCGGATCCGGGCCGGGTGTGTCGCTTTCCGTCATTAAGTTCTTACAATGAGATGGATGATTTATCTGTGGTGACGCTGATTCGGCGCGTCGGCCGTCCGGTGACCTGTGTTCTGATCAGTTCGCGGTAAAGGGCGACATGCCGGTCGGCCGCGGTCGCCCAGCTGTACCCTCGCGCGACTGCCCGCCCGGCCGCCACCCGCGGATGTCCGGCGCCCGCTCCCGCCTGCGGCTGCTCGGCGCCCGCGGCCGGCCGCCGTTGCGCGGAGTCGAGGAACGCCTCCAGCGCGGCCGCGAACTCGGTCGGCGTCGAGGCGAAGCACACCGCGTCCCCGGCCGCGGCCAGCACCTCGCGTAGCACCGGCAGGTCACGGGTGACGACCGGGACACCCGCGGCCAGCGCCTCCAGCGCGGCCAGCCCGAACCCCTCCTTCGCGGACGGGAACGCGAAGACGTCCGCCGCCGCGACCAGGGCGGGCAGCTCCTCGTGGGCCACCGGCCCGAGGATGACGGGCTCGACGCCGAGTTGCGCGGCCCGGCCCAGCACCTGCTCGCGGTACCCGCGGTAGTCGAACAGGGTCTCCCCACCGGCGACGACGAGGGAAACCGGCGTCACCCGCTCCCGCAGCAGCGCGAACGCCTCGACCAGGTCGGCGGTCCCCTTACGCGGCTCGATCCCGCCGACGGCGAGCACGTACCGGCCGAGCCGGGCACGCCAGCGCCCGCGGGCCTCGCGGGCGGGAGCCTCCGGGCCGGCAGCCGCGGTGAAGCGGGCCGCGTCGACGCCGTTCGGGATCACCGTCGCGGTGATCCCCCAGCCGGCGGCCAGCTCGACCGCGACGGCCGCCGACACGCACACGTGCGCGTACGGCCGGCGCAGCGCCCGCTCATGGCAGGCGACGAGCTCGGGGGTGGTGAAGGTGTCCAGGTGGTGGACAGTGCGGACGCAGTCGGCCACGGCGTTCGCGGCGATGCAGTCCTGGGCGTGCACGATGTCGTACCCGCCGGGAAACGCCTCTAAGGCATCCCGGAGGATGGCGATCGAGCGTATAATGCGCTTCCCGACCGTCTCGTCGGCGACCTCCGGGAACGGCACCGCCACCACCTCGACCGCCGGGTCGACCGGGCGGAAGAAGCCGGCGTCCCCGCCGCGGGCCAGCGTCCACAGGCTGACGCGGTGCCCGGCGCGCGCCAGCGCCTCGGCCAGCGCGAGGGTGGCCACCACCCCGCCGCGGGGCCGGGTGGAATAGGTCAGCAACGCCACTGAGAGCGGGCCGCCCGCCGAGCTCCCGCCTGCCGTGCCCCCGCTCACCGGGGCTTCACCGTCGCCCCCGTTCACCGTCACCCCCGCTCACCGGGGCTCCGGGGCACCGACCCGGGCGAGCGCGTCGGTGGCCAGCCCGACCAGGTCGTCGTGGCTCGGCCCGGGCACGCCCGCGGGCCGCCAGCCCGTCGCCAGGATCTCGCGGACCCGCGCGGCGAACCCCGACTCGCCCAGCACGTCGGACGGGGTGGCGAGCAGGTTCTGCAGCCGGGTGAACCGGTGCCAGATCTCCGGGTCGCGGCGCGCGGCGAGGTAGGCCTCGCCGTTCGTGACGCCGGCCGGCCGCGCGGCGCCCGCACCGCCGGCCGGGGCCGCCGGCCAGGGCGTGTAGCCGGTCGGCGGCGCGCCCTCGGCGGGCTCGGCACCCCGCGCCTGCGGCACGACCGGCTGCTCGGGACGCCAGCGCAGCAGCCGGGCCGCGTCCTGGGCGCACGAGTCCTCGAACCACGGCGCGAGCTCCGCCCGCATCGACTCGTCCAGGGCGAGCGCCCGCTCGGCGGGGTCACGCAGCCCGTTCGCGACCTCCACCAGCCGGACGGCGCCGAGCACGGCGAGCGAGACCCCGCGGGTGTGCGCGGGATTGGTGATGACCGCCGCGTCGCCGATCGCCAGCAGCCCGAGCACGCCCGGACGCCCGTCCGCGACCAGCGGCCGCAGCCGGTTGGTCAGGTGCGACATCGCGGTGACCGGCGAGATCGGCCGCACGTTCCCGGGGTCCAGCCACGGGACGAACATCTCGATGGACCGCACCGCCGCGTCGAACGCCGCGCCGTGCCGAAGCACCCGGATGCCGGTGTCCTCGGGGAGCACGCCGAAGGTCATCGAGAAACTGTCGCCGTCGGCTGGGAACATCAGGCAGGAGTAGCGGTCGAAGGAGGCGCCGGTGGTGTGACCGCGGTTGAGCGCGATGTCCGGCGCTGGGCCGCTACGCCGGTAGTAGCGCGAGTAGTAGGCGATGCCGCAGTCGGCCTCGGCCGGCGCCGGCAGGTCGGCGCCCGCGTCGGCCAGCCACCGTCGCACGGGCGAGAGCCGCCCCGCGGCGTCGACGACGAGGTCGGCGTCACGGCTGGAGCCGTCAGCCAACCGCACGCCACGGACCCGCACCGGCCCGCGCGAGAACGCGGGCCCCGCCGGGGCGGGATCGGTTTCGATGCGCAGGCCGACGACGCGTGTCCCCGAGCGAACGGTCACACCGGGCTGCGTGGCGACGACCTCGCGCAGCACCCAGTCCAGCACCGCCCGCCGGCACCCGAGGACGACGAGCTCGTCGTCGGCCGGAGCGGGGCCGGTCAGCGTCGGCGGCGCGTGCTCGGCGAGCCGGACCTCGAGCGCGCCCGCGGCGCGCAGCGCGGCGAGGACGTCCGGGGCGTGCTCGGCCAGCAGCGACCGGCAGCGGGCCAGGAAGGCGTGCGAGTGCCAGGTCTGCGTCGCGCCCGGCCGGCGCCAGTCGTCGATGCCGGCCAGGTCGCCGGGCCGGTCGTCGACGTCCCGTTCGAGCACGTCGACCCGCCAGCCGCGGCGCGCGAGCAGCAGGCCCGCGGTCAGGCCGGCCGGCCCCGCGCCGATGATGATCGCGTCGGGCATCAGTGCGCCGGTCCCGCGGGCCGGGACGGGCGAGATCCGTGCTCGGCCGTGGGCCGGGGGGCCGCCGGGCGGGCGGCCCGCCGCGGGTCGTAGGGCTTACCGGCGAGCAGGCACTGCTTCTCGTAGCTCGCGCCGCGGCGGTCCCGCAGGTGGTTCAGGCCGCTGCGGGCCGCCCGTAGCGCCGCGGTGACGTCGACCGTCGCGACGGCCATCCCCGCGCCCGTGCCGGTCGAGGCGAGCACGGAGCCGTCCGGATGGACGATCTTCGCGTTGCCGACGAAGCGCAGCGAGCCGAACGTGCCGGCCTGGTTGGACGAGACCCACACGACCTGGTTCTCCAATGCGCGCACCTGGTCGTAGAGGTCGAAGCGGTGCCGCCACCTGTCCGCGGCGATGTCGTCGGCCGCGTGGGTACGCGAGGCCGGCCAGGCCGACAGGCAGGCGATGATGTCCGCGCCAGCGAGCGCCAGGCTACGCCCGGACTCGGGGAACGCCTTGTCGTAACAGATCATCATCCCCATCCGGCCGAGTGGGCTGTCGAACGCGGTGAAGGAACGGCCGGCCTCGTAGGCGAGGGACTCGCCGAGCGGCTGGTGGACCTTGCGATGCCGGCCGAGGACGCCATCACCGTGCACACACACCGCACTGTTGTACCGGTACCGCCCGTCACGCTCCGCGTATCCCGCGCAGACCACCATATCCCCGGCGATCGCCGCCAGCCGGGTGATCTCCGGACCGTCCGGATCGAGGGCGGGCGGCCCCCCGCGCGGGGCCAGATCGTCCCCGCGCGGGGGCAGCGCCCGCAGGTAGCCGCCGAGCGCCCCCTCGGGCAGGACGAGGAGATCCACCCCGCGCCGCCGGGCCCCGTCGACCAGCCGACTGATCGCCGCGAGGCATTCGTCCAGGTCACGGGTGAACGGCGCGGTCACCGCGGCGATCGTCACCGCGTGGGAGGCCGGCTCCGGCCCCCCACGCGCGCCGTCCCCGCGGTCCGCGCTCACGCGTGGCCCAGCCCCGTCACATGGCCGGACAGCGCCGGGGTCAGCACACCGTCCGGCCAGCGCAGGGTCACTCCCGTCCCGTTGAGTAGCCGGCCGCAGCGCTGCGACGTCGCCGGGCTCGGCGCGGGAACGGGGCGGTCGTCGACGTCGGCGGTGAGCATTGCGTAACCGGGGAAGCAGGTGAGCCAGTCGCCGACGGTGGCGCCCGCCGGCCGGGGGACCGCGGCCACGTCCAGCTCGGCGGCGCACCCGCTCGCCTCGGCGAGCATGCCGAGCGTGCCGACGATCCCGACCATGCTGACGTCCTTCGCCGCGCACGGGCGGTGCCGGCGCGGCAGGTCCAGCAGCGCGCGCAGCTCCGCCGTCCGGCGGTTGGACGTCGAGTCCCACTGCCGGCCGGAGTACCCCGGGCGCCAGTCACCGCCCAGGTCGGCGGTCAGGGTCACCGCGTGCCCCGGCAGGCCGCCGCCGGCGGGGATCGGGCGTTCGGAGCGGCCCAGCGCCGTCACCGACAGCGCGGCCGCCACCCCGAGCTGGGTGTGGCCGCCCAGGATGGGCACGCCGTAGCGCTCCGCCGCCGCCCGCAGCCCGCCGATCACCCGGGCGACCCGGGACGCCGTCGGGCCGGCCACCGCGTCGAGCATGCCCACCGGCCGGGCGCCCATCGCCGCCAGATCGTTGAGGTTGACCAGCACGCCGCACCAGCCGGCCCAGTAGGGGTCGCGTTCGACCATCGACGGCACGATCGCGTCGCAGGCCGCGACGACGTCCGTGCCGGGCACCGGTGCCCCGTCGTCACCGACGAACCCGGGGCCGCCGGGGCGCATCCCGGCCAGCAGGGTCGCCAGCGGGGCCTTGATCGAGGCCGCCACCGCCGCCAGCCGGTTGATGGGCCAGCGCATGAGCACGTGCGGGCGGCCGGCGACCGTGGTCGTCCCGGCGATCATCCAGCCGAGCCGGCCGAAGAAGCGGGCGCGGTCGGGCTGCACCGCGGCGTCGAAGCGCAGCACCCCCTCGTTCTCGGCGCGCGCGCACGCCGCCCGGACCAGTGCGGCACCGATCCCCGCGTAGCGCCCGCGGGCGGCTGCCGCGACGACGAGCCGGCCGCCCTGCCAGGCGCCGATGTCCTCGCCGCGCCAGATCGGCGCCAACCGCACCCCGCCGATCACCGTGCCGTCATCCGGCCCGCCGACGACCCGGGCGACCAGGACGATGCTGCGCGGGTCGCTGTCGACCTCGTCCAGATCGCCGGCCACGGTCGCGGAGAACAGGCCCTGCTCGTCGACGAAGACCTCCCGCCGCAGACGGGCGTAGGCGGTGAAGGTGGCCAGATCCTCGGCCTGCTCGACGCGGTACGGCGGCTGGCCCGCCAGCGTCCGGCGATCACCCCAGATCGCCAGTGTGTCCACGGTGCGGTGCCGGATCGGCGTGTGCCCCCCCGACAGCAGACTGGACATCACGATCACCCCCCGGCCTGGGGCAGGGCCGAGCACGCCCCGCAGGCCGCGCAGCCCGCGCCCTGGTCCGCGCCGCGCATGCCGGCCGCGCGCAGCTCGGCGGCGACGCGGGCCGTCACATCCGCGACGAGGGCGGGCTCGGGTGCCCGCGCCCCGTCACGCTCGGCGAGCGTGCCCGCCATCGGGCGGAACGGGACCACGAACGGGTACACGCCCATCGCGATGAGCCGGCGGGCGCCGGCGACCAGCTCGTCCGGATCCTCGCCGAGCCCGATCAGCAGGTATGTCGACACCCGGTTGCGGCCGAACACCCGGACGGCCTCGGCCCAGGCCCGCTCGTACCGCTCCACCGAGACGGTGGCTTTGCCGGGCGTCCAGCGCTGCCGGACGGCCTCGTCCAGCGACTCGATGTGGATGCCGATCGTGCTCGCCCCGGCCGCGCGCAGTTCACCGATGAACGCAGGGTCGGCCGGCGGCTCGCACTGCACCTGGACGGGCAGCCCCGGGACGGCGTCCGTCACCGCCCGCACGCACTCGGCGAGCAGCGAGGCACCGCGGTCCGGGCCGGCGGTGCTGCCGGTGGTCATCACCATCTGGCGCACCCCGTCGAGCCGCACGGCGGCCAGCGCCACCTCGGCGAGCTGCCCGGGGGTCTTGAGCCGGGTGGTTGCCCCGGCCCGCAGCGACTCCTCGATCGCGCAGAACCGGCAGCGCTCCGGCTCCCGGTACCGCACACACGTCTGCAGCACCGTCGTGGCCAGGACGTCCGCGCCGTGCAGCCGGGCGAGCTGGGAGTAGGGGACGCCGTCGGCGGTGCTCAGGTCGTAGAAGCGCGGCCGGCGCACCGGCCTGGCCTCGATGCCGAGGTCGACACCGTCGAGCAGCAGCCGGCCGGCGTCGACGGAGTACGGGCTGCTGGGGATGATCGGCAGGGCCAGTCCCCGGCCCGCGACGACGACGTGGCCGTCGTCGCTCGGACCGGCGCCGCCGCGGCGGCGCACCGGGGTGGCGACGCGCACCCCGCGGACGGCGACGGCGCTGCGGACCGCGAGGTCGAGTCCGCCCGACGGGCGGGCGCCCACGGGGGCCAGGGGGCCGCCCGCCCGTTCGGGCCGGTCAGGTGCTTCGCCGAGCCAGCCCGCGGCCTCGGCCCACACGGGGGCCTCGGCTCCGTCGTCAGGCCGGCGTTCGGCCGCCGGACCGTTTCTCATCTGTGTCTCCCGTCGGGAATCCGCGCCCGGCCCGGTCGCGGGTGGGGCAGCGCCTGTGGGCCTGGGCGGGAGATCGGGGTGGAGATATCGGGGTGGAGACATTCGAAGGCACCTGAAGTTCAGAGGCACCTGAAGTTCAGAGGCACCTGAAGTTCAGAGGCATCTGAGGTTCGGAGGAATCTGAGGTGCCGGCCGGCGCGCGGACGCGCGCGGGAGCCCATACCTGCGGGGCCCATGTCCGCGGGGCCCGGTACGCCGAGGTGCCGGGTACTGGCGGCGAGGTGCGGAGGTGTCGCGATGCTTGTGGCTGGGGTGCGGTGTGACTGGGGTGCGGTGTGGCCGGACGCCGGTGCGTCCGGCACCGGACGTCCCGGCTCCGGGCGGGCAGATGGCGGCTGCCCGCGGTGATCGCAGCCTGCGGTGGCTGGAGCCCGCGGTGCGGAGCCGGGAGCGTCTGGAGCCGGATGCGGGGCGTCAGAGCATGTACGTCGAGTTCACGATCGCGCCCTTGCGGGTGTAATGGATGACACAGTCCTGGATGTCGAGTGGGTGCGCGGGGATGACGCCCTCGATGAGGTCCTCCTCGCGCAGGCCGTGCAGGGAGAGCCCGAACCGGCAGACGTAGACTTTGCCGCCCTCCTTGATGAAGGTCTCGATCTGGGTGTTGATGTTGTGCTCGCCGGCGAACGCGGAGTCGCCGGTGTGCGGGAACCCGCGGGTGGCCATGCAGTTCATCGCGCCGGGCCCGTAGAAATAGATGACGGACTCGAAGCCCTTGCGCAGTGCCCGGGTGGCCTGAAGGATCGCGACGAAGCTCACCGACGACTCGTGCGCGATGCCGTGGACGAGCGTCAGGTAGGACTCGCCGTCCTCGGCCTGGTAGTCGGGAAAGAGCTTCGTCGAGCCGTACAGGTTGCTCCCGGGCGGCAGCGAGGGGTGCGGAACCTCGGTAAGGCTCTGGAGCTCCAGCTCCGTCAGCTCCATGCGTGCTCCTGTCTCGGTCTCCGTGTGTCTCAATCTGGCGGTTGTGATCGACTACTTACATTTTGACCGCCCGACGGTTACTAAGTAGTCGCTGGGTGTGGTCGCAGTGTCCGTTCGCGCAGATACAGGTCGCGGAAGTTCTCCGCGAAGACCCTCCGGGCGAGCTCCGGGTCGCCGATGGCACCGGTGAGCCGGGCGAGCTCGCCCTCGTGGTCGCTCCACGGCTCGTCGCTGGCGAACAGCAGCCGGTCGTGGCCGAGGCCACGGCGGGCCACCTCCGCCGCGAACCACCGCGGCGCGAAGCCGACCGCCCAGCTCGCGTCTGTGTAGACCCGGCGCCCGGCGGCGACCCAGTCGAAGAAGCGACCGCCGATCAGCTTGATGTGCCCACTCGCGCCACCGCCCAGATGGACCAGATGGACGGCGACCTCGGCCGCGTAGTCGTCGACCAGTGTGCCCATCCGGTCGATGTCGGCGGCACCCCCGGGCGAGGTGTGGACGTGCACGACGAGGTCGTGCGCGCGGGCGACGGCGAAGATCCGGTCCAGCCGGCTCCGGCAGGCCGGGTCGGTGACGTCCCCGCCCAGCAGGAAGCTGAGCTTGAGGGCGACCACGCCCCGCTCGCCCGCCAGTGCCAGCGCGCGCTCGGTGGCCTCGGTGTCCTCGGGCCGCGCCGAGACCCACAGGCCGGCCAGGATCCGCTCGTCCACCTGGGCCGCCTCGACACAGAGCTCGTTGAACCCGAAGGCGACCGATGGCTTCGGCACGCCGTAGTTCGGGATCACCACGGCCGCGGACGTCCGCTCGGTGTCCAGGTCCGCGCGCAGCTGCGCGATCGTCGCCCGGGCGCGGACGTCGGGGACCACCGGCGGTCCACCGTAATAGGGGTGGGCCGGCAGCACCCCGAGATGTCGATGCGCATCGTGTACGTCCGGTCGCGGCACGGTGGCAGTGAAGCACCCTGGTGTTTCCCGTGTGTGGCCAACGTGACAACCCGGTCGCGCCACTGGCTCTTTTGGTCCCTTGGCCGCCCTGGCCTGGTCCTGTGGTGACCCCTCCGGGTAGTCGGAGCTGTTCCTCTGTTCACTCGATGTGATCTTTCTGTTGATCGCGCCGTCCAGGCTCCCGCCTGCGGAGCAAGCTGGATGGCATGCGGTACGCGGTCATGGCCGACCTGCACGGAAAACGCAAGGCCCTGCGGCGGGTCCTCGCCGCCGCCGACGAGGTCGGTGTCGACGAGGTGGTCTGCCTGGGTGACTACCTGGAGGCCAAGGTGCCCATGCGCCGGCACGATCCAGGGCGGTTCTGGCCGCTCGACGAGGTCGTCGATCCCGACCCCAAGCTGTGGGCCGAGCTCGCCGACCTGCGGCGCATCCTGGGCAACCAGGAGGAACGGATCCGGGACCTGCTCGCTCCGGAGCAGGTGCCGGAGCTGCTGGCACCGCTGCTGTCCGGGGTGTCGATGACCCATGTGGACTGCGCGGTCGGGATGCACGGCCACCAGATCGGCTGGGATGTCGATCCGGTCTCGGGCTCGTTCGTCCCCCGCGCCCGCGACGTGCCGGCCGTCCCGCTGGTGCTGGTGGGGCACACCCACCACCGGGCCGTCTTCGAGATCCGCTGGAGCGCCGAGCCCGAGCCCGAGCGCGAACCCGAGTCCAGGGCCGAGAGCTGGCGGGCCGGGGAGCCGCGGTTCCCCGGCGCCGGGCGGTCCGGAGCGGTCCGGTCCGTCCCGGTGGTCTCCGGGGTGCCGGTGCCGGTACGCGTCGCGGGGCCCGATCCGGTCACCGTCGTGGTGAACGTGGGCCCGGCGATCGGGCGGCCCTCCAACTGGCTGTTCTTCGACGCGGATCGCGGCGAGGTCGTCTTCGAGGAGGCGTGAGCCCGCCGCCGGGCCACGGTTCGGGCCAGGGTTGGGACTTTAGTCCTGTCGCGTCTGACATCTGGGGGTCGTAAAGTGGGTAGAAGTCCCGGCGAGCTCCGCACTCCCTGCGTTCCCCCCGTACGCAAGGAGCCGCGTGGCCGCCGGGACTTCTTCTTCCCCCCCGTGCCGAATGTCGGTGGCATGCCGATGGAACCCGTCGCCGGGCATTGTTCCGCATCCGCGCGCGCTGCCCCGGGTGTGGCCCGGAGCGCGCAGCCGATCTCATCCCCGCCGCGTCCCGCACCGGCCGTGAGCGCTCAGCCTCGTCGTGCTACCGGCCGTGTGTGGGCGTATGCCGGGCGGGTGGGTGGCAACTCGGTGCTTGCCAGCCGGATGCCTGTTAGGCAGATGTCCGGGCGGTGGGTGAGCGCCCGGGGGAGTTGTCGTGCCGTCGGATGCCCGACACCGATCGGGCCTACCCATTTGGTGATCCGCGTTCATCCTGGTGATGACAACACGAACCCGGCTGATCCTGATGAGTAGCAATCGTCTGTCATCGGTTGCAGTGTGTCGCGCAAACACTGTGCACGGTTACGTTGTGGTGGGGATCAGGTGAAGGAAAAAGGCGTGCGGTGATGTGTCGACGGGGTTGTCGCGGCATCGATGCGGCAGTAGCGGCCGACCCCCTGTCGGGGGTCTGTAGCCTGCCAACGGCAGGGTCCGGTGCAAATCAACGCGATCTGGGCGGACCGGACCTTTGGTTTCGACCAGTTCGGATGGTCAGGTTTCGCGATGTTGCGAGCCGGTCCGGGGGCGAGCCGGTAGCGTTCGAAGCTGCTCGCGCTGCGTGCGCGACTGACTACAGCTAATAGGCTCGTTGACCTAGGGGGGTTGAACTGGTGCAGGTCCCCGCGGCGCGCATCGTGTTCTCGCCAGAAGACCGCGCGGAGGTCGCGTCGGTTGCGGCCGAGGTCCTCTCGACCGGTGCCCTGACTCTCGGTGCGTACACCCAGGAATTCGAGGCGGCGTTCGCGGCCATGCACGGCGCGCGCCACGCCGTCGCCGTGAACAGCGGAACGGCCGCCCTCGAGATCATCCTAAGAAGCATCGACGTGGGCGGATTCGACGTCGTCGTGCCCACGAACACCTTTGCTGCCACCGCGTTCGCGGTTCTCCGTGCCGGCGGCACACCGGTCTTCGCCGATGTGAGCCCAGACACCTTCGCGCTCAGCCCGGAGACTGCCGCCGCAGCCGTCACACCGCGGACGAAAGCCGTTGTCGTCGTGCATATCGGCGGCATGATTCCGCCGGACATCGACGAGCTGCGTGGCCTCCTCGACGAGCGGGGCATCGTGCTCGTCGAGGACGCGGCCCACGCGCACGGATCAAGCCTCGCCGGCCGGCACGCCGGTTCCTTCGGGGTGGCGGGGTCGTTCTCCTTCTACCCGACCAAGCTGATCACGTGCGGTGAGGGTGGAATGGTCGTCACATCCGACGACCGGCTGCGCGACGAAGCCCTCCTCTATCGTGACCAGGGCAAGGCGGGATTCCTCGGCAACATTCACATCCGCGAGGGGTACGCCTGGCGGATGAGCGAGGTGCACGCCGCGACCGGTCGCGCCCACCTGCGTCACCTCGACGATTTCCTGGCCCGCCGCCGCCGGGTCGCGGCCCGTTACGACCAGGCGATCGACGAACTGGGCGTGGAACGGCCGCAGGCGGTCGAGGGCGGCGTCACCAACTACTACAAGTACCCGGTTCTTCTTTCCCGGGGCATCGACCGGACGCAGGTGAAGAAGGAGCTCCGGGAGGGACACGGTGTCTCCATGGCGGGTGAGGTGTACGAAGCCCCGCTGCACCAGCAGCCGGTGTTCGAGCGGTATGCGCGGGTCCAGCTGCCGGTGGCCGAGGACATCTGCGCGCGGCACGTCTGCCTGCCACTGCATTCCGACATGACCGACGCCGAGGCCGAACATGTCATCTCGGCATTCCGTGCCGTCGTCCACGGAATGGAACTGGACGGTGCCCGGCGATGAAGATAGCCGTCACGGGAGGATCCGGATTCATCGGCGGTCACGTCGTCGACCGCCTGCTCGACGCCGGCCACAAGGTGCTGTCGCTCGACCTGAGCACCTGCGGGCGGCCCGACCCGCGTGCCGCCTACCGCGAGATCGACGTTCTCGACCTCGAGGCGCTCGTCGACGCGTTCACGGGCGTGGACGTCGTCTTTCACATCGCCGGAATGTCGAACGTCGACTTCGCCTTCGCCGACCCGGTGCGCACGGTGCGCCTCAACGTGGAGGGAACCGGCAAGGTGTGCGAGGCGGCCCGGCGCACCGGCGTGCGCCGCGTCGTGTTCGCGAGCACCGTCTGGGTCTACGGCGCCGTGGCCGACGTGCCCGCTCAGCCGCCCGCACAACCGACCGAGCAGCCGACCGAGCAGCCGTCCGGGCTCGCGGCGGGCAGCGTCCCCGCTCCGGCCGGGCACGATGACCATCCGCGGCCCGCGCCGCTCACCGAGGACGCCGAGATCGTGCTCGCGCGAGCCGGGCACGTGTACACCTCGACCAAGCTCGCGGCCGAGCTGCTCCTGCACAGCTACCAGCAGACCTACGGGCTCCCGTTCACGATCCTGCGGTACGGCATCCCCTACGGCCCCGGCATGCGTGACGAGCTGGTGCTGGCCAGGTTCGTCCACAATGCCGTGCACGGCCGGCCGCTGACCGTCGCCGGCGACGGCCTGCAGTTCCGCAACTACGTCTACGTCCGTGATCTGGCCGACGCGCACGTGCTCGCGCTCGCCGACTCCGCGGCGAACACCACCCTCGCCCTGGAGGGCAACGAGCCGGTGAGCGTGCTGGAGATGGCCCAGGCCGTCCAGCGGCACTTCCCCGGGACGGAGATTGAGCACATGCCAGCCCGGCCGGGGGACTTCCGCGGCCGGGAGATCTCCGCGCAGCGGGCCGCCGGCCTTCTCGGCTGGCGGCCGACGACGCCGTTCCTGGACGGCGTCCGGCAGTACATCGAGTGGTATCAGGCGAACCGGCAGCCACCCGCGGTGACTGCGCCGTCGATCGGGGATCTCGGCGTCTCCGCGACCTCATCGGAATGAGCGTGTCGAAGATGGACGGGATCGAGGGGATCATGGACGACGTCACGGCGGAGAGCGAGCCCGAGTCTCGGCGCGGGAACGTGCTGCTGCTCTCCGGCTCCCTCGGAATGGGCCACGACGTGATGGCCGAGGCCTGCGCGACGTCGCTGGAGCGCCGCGGGTTCCACACCCGCACGGCGGACTGCCTGCGCATGACGGACGGCCGCAACGGCACGCTCGGGCAGAACGCCTTCCGCGGGCTGATCGCCGTCCCGGGGGTGTACGACGCGCTGCACTTCTCGCAGCTACGCACGGGCGGGCGGGTGGCGCGGGCCATCGAGCGGACGTCCAGCCACTTTCTCGTGCCGCGGCTGCGCGAGGACATCCGGGCCGAGCCGGCCGACCTGGTGATCTCCATCTTCGCCTCCGCCGCGGCGGCGGTCAGCCGGCTGAAGTCGGAGTTTCCGGGGATGACCACGGCCGTGTTCTCCTCGGACTGCTGCGTGCACCGCATCTGGGTGCAGGACAACACCGACCTGTTCCTGGTGACGTCCCAGACCGCGGCCCGCTACGTGCGCCGGTTCGCCCCGCAGGCCCGGATCGCCGTGGTGCCGACCCCGGTGCGGACGCCGTTCTACGACCCGCCGACCCAGGAGGAGGCCCGGGGCAATCTCGGCATCCCGCTGGAGAGCCGGTGCGTGCTGCTGATGTCCGGATCGTGGGGCCTCGGCCCGTTGGTCGAGGCCGCCGAGGCGCTCGCCGCGGCCGGGGTGTGGGTGCTCGCCGTCGCCGGCCGCAACGAGAAGCTGGCCGCGCGGCTGTCCGCCCTCGCGCAGCGCGACCACCGGGTGATCCCGTTTGGATTCACCAACCGGATTCCCGAGCTCATGGCCGCAAGTAACCTGGTGGTGACCTCATCGGGGGATACGTGCAGCGAGGCTCGCGTGATCGGGCGCGACCTGCTGTTGATGGACGTCGTCCCCGGCCACGGACGGGACAACCTGCAGAAGGAGCTCGACCGCGGCCACGCCGAAGTGACCAGTACGGACTCGCTGTCCCTGACCCGGTCGGCACTGGCCTGTCTGGACCGGGTCAAGCCGCCCTCGCAGCGGGTCGCCGTCAGCCCACAGGCCTGGGAGCAGGCATTCGGTGCGGCGCTGGCCCAGATCGGGCTGGGCGTCCACTGGTGATGCCGCGCGTGCGGGTGGGCCAGGTGCCATGAAAGTCGATACGTCATGAGATGTGCTGGGGGAGCCGTCGCGTTGTGGGAGATGATGCCGTTGGGGTCGCCGCCGTTGGGGCGGCGCACCCTGGCTCGGCCGCCCGTGCCGGCGGATGGGACGCTGCGATGGTGAGCCGCGCATGAACACGGCGCTCGTACTCGGGCTGCCCACGACCATTGTCTCGGCGGCCCTGTACGGGGTCGCGCCGCTGCTACAGGCGATGGCCGCCCGGAGGGAGGAGGCCGGCACCGGCCTCGGGCTCGGCCTGCTGGCCCGGCTGGCCACCCGGCCGTTGTGGCTGATCGGCCTGGGGGTTGAGGCCGGCTCGTTCCTGCTGGAGGTCTACGCCCTGTCGGTGGCGCCGGTGGCGCTCGTCGCGCCGGTGATGGCCCTCGACATGATCGTGTTCACCCTGCTCGCGCGCCGGGCGCTGGGTGAACAGATCAGCCGGGTCGGCTGGAGCGGCGTGGGCCTGATGGTGGCCGGCGTCGGGCTGCTCGCCTACGCCTTCCACCGTAACGCGGAGGTCGGCAGCCCGGCGGGCAACGGCGTCCTGCTCGCCTTCCTGGTGCTCGGGCTGATCTTCTCGCTGCTGTGCGCGTTCGGCGCGAACCTGGCCGCGGCGAAACGGCAGGTCGCCGGGGCCGCGCTGGGGTTCGGGCTGGCCGCCGGGGTCAGCTATGCCATCGCGACCCTGGCCACCCGCCAGATCGGGCTCGCGGTGCACGAACGCCGCAACAGCGACTCGACGCTCATCGACCTGCTGTCCACGCCGACGCCCTACGTCCTCATCCTGTTCTCCGTGCTGGCCCTCGGGCTGGAGCAGCGCGGCCTGCAGGGCCGGGCCGCGGTCATCGCCTTCCCCGTCACCAGCGGGGTCTCGGCGTTCCTCCCGGTGACCCTGGGGCTGACCCTGTTCGACGAGCCCGCGCCGGACGGCCCGCGCCTGCTCGCCTTCATCGTCTCGCTGGTGATGGTCGCCGCCGGCATCGGCGCGCTCGGCCGCGACCGGATGGCCGCCAACCGGTCGGTCGAGGACGAGCCGGCCGTCGATCCCCGAGCCGGTTGCGGTCCCGCCGACGAGGACGACTATCGTCCCCTCGACGGTGCCACCGACCAGGACGACTGGGCTGTTCCCGGGACGGGAGCCGGCTACGACCGCGGCGGAACCGCCCCGGGCGGCGCGCCCGCGCACGGGTCGGCCGACAGGTTCGGCGTGGTCATGGACCCATTGCGGAGTGCGCAGAGCTGAGTCAGGATGGGGCTCATGGGCGAAATGTCCCGTGGGCCCGTGGGTCGGTGAGGGCATCGCGGCAGGCGTTCGAGGTGCGGCCCCGCTCGGCCGGGATTGGTGGATCGCGTGTACGCGGACGATTCGGGGTTCGACGATGCGGCGGGATACCAGGATCCGGGGTACCGGGTCGTCTCGGTCAATCTGCCGAGCGATCTCCTGGAGGTCGTGCTGCGCCGGGTCGGCCCGAACGGCCTGTCCGCCTACGTGACCCAGGCGCTGTGGCGCCAGGAGCCGCGCGCGTCACTGATTGACTTCCACCGCTGGACGGCGGCCCTCAGTCGCGCGGCGCTCGACCAGGACGTGTCCCGCGCGGCGGAACCGCCCGCCCTGCACTGAGCCCGCTGCGGTTCTTGGGCCTTCCGGTGCACTTCGCCGTCGTTGTTGCCGGCGCCGGCTCGTGCCGGGGCTGCTGGTGCGCCTCACTCGGATGGACGGCCGGGCGCCCGGGCGATCGGGGGGTGAACCCGGGCGGCCGGCCACGACGACTGTCTCACGCTCGGCACGCGATGCGTTACTAACAGTTTCTTGAGGTGTGCATCGCGTGAGCGAGTCCACAGGTACGACCGCATTGGCGCTGCCTGTTCCGTCTCGGTGCTCCTGAGCCGTTCCGGGGCGTTGGTCCCGGGCGACACACGGTGCTGGGCGGGTCAGCGGTCTCCGGGTTCCGGCCGCAGCATCGCCGGATGCAGCAGGCGGGCGTCCCCGCGGGTGAAGAGCTCGGCCGGACGGCCGCCGTCCCGCGTTGTGGTCCGTCCGGTCGGGACGAGGAAGCCCGCCGTGCGGGTGACCTTACGGTGGAAGTTGCGAGGGTCCAGCCGGGTTCCCCAGACGATCTCGTAGATCCGCCGAAGCTGCGCGACGGTGAACTCGGGCGGGCAGAACGCCGTCGCCACCGGGCTGTACTCGATCTTTGAACGGGCACGTTCGACCCCGTCAGCCAGGATCCTGGCGTGATCGAAGGCCAGCCCGGTCATCCCGCCGTCCGCGCGGCCGTCCCCGCCTGCGCCGCCGTCCGCGCTCCCCGCGCCTTCGCCTGTGCCGCCGTCCGCGCTCCCCGCGCCTTCGCCTGTGCCGCCGTCCGTACCGTTTGCGCCCGAGTCGCCGTCCGAGCCGGCTCGCGGGATGTCGGTGACCGCCCACCACCGGCTGGCCGCCGCGTCGGTGCCGGCGACGGGAACCGGAAGGTCGGGCGCGAGCGCCAGGTACGCGACCGTGGCCACCCGCCCGCGCGGGTCGCGGTCCAGGTCCGCATAGGTCGCGAGCTGTTCGAGATGGCCGGTGGAGCGCGCCAGGCCGGTCTCCTCCCGCAGCTCGCGGACGGCGGCCGCGTCGAGATCCTCGTCGGGCCGGACGAACCCGCCGGGCAGAGCCCACCGTCCCGCGAACGGCTCGATCCCGCGCCGCACCAGAAGGACGCAGAGAGTGTCATCGCGCACGGTGAGCACCACGAGATCCACGGCCAGCGGAACGGGGACGATCTCGGCCGGGAGGATCTCGGCCGGACCAGGCGCGGCGCCGGAGCCGAGCGCGGCGCCGGACGGCGTGCCGGAGCCGGGCGTGGGGCGGGAGCCGGGCGCGGTGCGGGAGCCGGCGGCGGGCGGCGTGGTCATGGCGGCGATGGTATCTCGTCAGGTTGACGAGAAGGGGAGTAGGGCTCTACAGTCCCTCTTATCGTCAGTTCGACGATAAGAGTGTGAGGAGGTCCGGCGATGGCCGATATCAGCCGTGTTCTGTTCCTGCGCCACCTGCGTGGCACCCCGACGGCGTACATCCGCCACCAGCGGGGCACCGCCGTCGCCCACGAGGGCATCGGCCTGGTGTTCTGGTACCGGCCGCGGACGGCCGTGATCAGCGAGGTCCCGGTGGACGACCGGGAGCTTCCGGTGGTCTTCCACGCCCGGACCGCGGACTTCGCCGACGTCGCCGTCCAGTCGACGGTCACCTTCCGCATCGCCGACCCGGCGCTCGCCGCGAGCCGTCTCGACTTCGGCATCGACCCCGAGCTGGGGAGCTGGCGCGAGGACCCGCTCGCCCGGCTCGCCGAGATGATCACGGAGACCGCCCAGCAGTACGCCGCCGACCAGCTCGTCCGCATGCCGCTCACCGACGCCCTGGTGGACGGCGTCGCGGCGGTCCGCCAGCGCGTCGGCCAGGGCCTCGGCGGCGACGCCCGCCTCGCCCAGACCGGGATCGCGCTCGTCGGTGTCCGGGTCGTCGCCATCCGGCCGGTGCCGGAGGTGGAGAAGGCGCTGGGCACCCCTACCAGGGAAAAGATCCAGACTGAGGCCGACCGCGCCACCTACAGCCGCCGCGCGCTGGCGGTCGAGCAGGAGCGCCGGATCGGCGAGAACGAGCTGCAGAGCAAAATCGAGCTGGCCCGCCGCGGGGAACAGCTCGTCGTCCAGGAAGGCGCCAACGAGCAACGCCGGATGACCGAGCAGGCGGCGGCGGCGCGGATCAGCGCCACCGCGCAGGCCGAGCGGGCCGAGACCGCGGCCCGCGCCGAGGCCGAGCGGGTGCGGCTGGAAGCCGCCGCCCGTGCCGACGCGGTCCGGCTGGTCGGCGCGGCCGAGGCCGACGCCGAGGCCGCCCGGGTCGGCGCGCTGGCCGGCATGGACACGGTGACGCTGGTCGCCCTCGCCGTGCGCGACCTGGCCGACCACCTGCCGGACATCGGTGCCCTCACCATCACGCCGGACGTCCTCACCGAGGCGTTCGCCCGCTTCGCCCGGCCCGGCCTGACGGCCGCCGTGCCGGCCGGCGGCGAGCGGTGAGCCTCGCTCCGCGCGCGGTGATCGTCCACCGGCGCACCGAGTACACCGAGCTGCTGGAGCACCACGGCACCCGCGGCCAGGCGGAGTTCTTCCTGCGGTCGCGGGGCCGGGACATCGCCGAGGTGGAGGCCCGGCACGCCGCCCAGACGGCGGCGCGGCGCCAGGTGGCCGCCGCGGTGCCGCCGAGCTGGCGGCGCGGCGAGGTGGAGCGCGCCGACCTCGACCGCTTCCTGTTCGACCCCGAGGATGTGATCATCTGTGTCGGCCAGGACGGCCTCGTCGCCAACGTCGCCAAGTACGTCGACGACCAGCCCGTCGTGGGCATCGACGCCGATCCCTCGCGCAACCCCGGCGTGCTCGTCCGGCACCAGCCGGGCGAGACCGGGCGCCTGCTGGCCGTCGCCGAAGCGCTCCGGCGCGCGGGCGGCGCCGGCGGCCCGTTGCGCCACCTCACCATGGTCGAGGCACGCTCCGACGACGGACAGGTCGTGCGTGCCCTGAACGAGGTCTACATCGGGGACCCCGGCCACCAGACGGCCCGTTACCTCCTGCGCGCGCCCGGGTACGACGGAGTCACGACAGAGCGGCAGGCGTCGTCCGGCCTGATCGTCAGCACCGGCACGGGCAGCACCGGGTGGTGCCGGTCCGTCTGGCGCGAGCGGTACAGTGCCCTGGACCTGCCGGCCGGCGAGGCGCCCGCCCTGATCTGGTTCACCCGTGAGGCGTGGCCGTCCCCGACCACGGGGACGGCCTGCACCGAGGGGCTCCTTGTCGGAGCGGTCCGGCTCGAGTTGCTGGTCGAATCCGAGCGCCTGGTCGTCTTCGGCGACGGCATCGAGACCGACTCGGTGGCTCTCACCTGGGGCCAACGCCTCACGATCGGCATGGCGGACCGGCGGCTGAACCTCATCTGACGCACGGTCCCTGACTCGCGGTCTGACGTGTGGTCAGTGGCCGAAGCGCTCGATCGCCTTGCTGACCCGGGAGTTCGCCTGTGCGAAGCTGACCTTCCCGTCCACATACGCGGCGAGCGCGGCGCGGCGGACCCGCTCCGCACGCGGATCGCTCAGCGGGGTGTTCAGCAGGTTGGTCGTGGCGGTGGCCACGGCGATCACCTCCCGGTACCAGGGGAACAGGTGGAGTACTACGGGCGAATCCAAAGGAACGGACTGGGTCGAGCGGGCTGGGCTGTTGAGTGGACTGAGCAGTAGAGCGGGCTGGGCTGTAGCGCGAGCTGAGCTGAGCGGACCGAGCGGAGCAGTTGGATCGGGCTCGACGCGACCGTCGGCGCTGGTCGGAAACGCGGTGTGCGATGGGCAGGCGGCCCGGTCACGGAGCCGGCGCGGGGTGGCCGCCCGGCAGATCGTGCCGGGTCAGGCCGGGGCGGGTACCCGCTTGATGGCAATCACGACGTCGCTCCTCCGTGACGGGACGGGCACCGTGCGCCCGCGCTCGGCCTCAGCGGGCATCGCACGATCGACACGACCGTGACGTTGGAACAACGCGGCCCGCACGAACATCTACAGAGTGCGCGACGTGAGCCGGTTACGCAAGAGCCGAAGAACGGCTGGTCAGCGGCTTGACACCCGCCGGCTGTCCGGATCCGCCGGTCAGTGGCGGGCGCGCGGGCGGTCGAACTCGCCGTCGTGGACCCCGGCGAGGAACGCGTCCCACTCCGCGCTGCTGAAGGCCAGAACCGGGCCGAGCGGGTCGGCGGAGTCGCGGACCGCCACACCGCCGTCGACGTCGGCCACCTCGACGCACATGCCGCCCTCCCCGCCGCTGTGACTGCTCTTGCGCCACGGGAGCGCGGCCGGGTCGGTGACCGAAGGTTTCCTGGATGTCCTCATCGAAGCTCCTCCGAAACAGCGGAAATCAACGCCACGGAGTCCGCCGGGCCAAGAGCAGACGCCATCAGGTGATCCAACCTGACTCTATAGCGGCGAATTTCTGACGGACGTTCCAGGTAGAGGCTTCCGGCGCCTTTTTCTATGTAGACCACATCGTGATCCGTCTCGTCCGCGAATCCCAGAACGGAGAATGTGCTGCCCATACCGGCATGTGCCCCGGCTGCGAAGGGAAGCACCTGAACGGTGACATTCGGTAGTTCGGACGTCTTCGCGACCCACTCGAGCTGGGCGCGCATCGCCGCCGCGCCGCCGACCGGGCGGCGTAGGACCGCCTCGTCGAGGATCACCCAGAGTCGGGGCGGGCTGTCGCCGCGCAGCCGCGACTGCCGGTCGAGCCGCAGCGCCACCCGGCGCTCGATCTCGTCGTCGGGCGCCTCCGGGTTGCTCGCGCGCATCACCGCCCGCGCGTAGTCCGCGGTCTGCAGCAGGCCGTGGACGAGCTGCGGCTCGTACACGCTGATCGAGGAAGCGTCGGCCTCGAGGCCGATGTAGACCTCGAACCAGGCCGGGACCACGTCCTGGTAGGCCTGCCACCAACCGTGCCGCCGCGACTCGCGGGCCAGGCCGAGCAGCGCCTCGCGGTGGTCGGCGTCAGTCACCCCGTACAACCGGAGCAGGTCCGCCACATCCCTCGTGCGCACCGGGACCCGCCCGTTCTCCAACCTGCTCACCTTCGACGCCGAGCAGCGCAGCACCTCGCGGACCTGCTCGACGTCCACACCCGCGGCCTCGCGCAGGCGGCGGAGCTCGGCGCCGAGCCGCCGGCGCCGCACCGTGGGACCGCTGTTCCTCGCCGTCACCCGTCCTCCCGGTCACCGGAACCGTTGTGGAGCATTCCGTTACGCATCCACAATCTGATCACATAGATAGTGCGCAATCTGTAGCGAAACCAACACACAAGGGCTTGCATATGCGTGGTGCAAGCTCCATGCTGCAGAAGCAGTGCTCACCTTGAGTGGCGAAATCGAGCCCCTGGGTGAGATGTTGTCGACGATGGGGCCTACCGGGGGAGCGTCGGTGCTGGTCGGGACGGGATGGATGGCCGTGAGCCGGTGCCGCCCGCCCTGCCACGGCGGGTCAGCCGCCCACAGGTTCGGCTGCGCCATCGGGTCGGTCTGCCACGTCGGAATGGTCCCTCCGTCGATCCGTGCGGTCGGCTCGGTGACCGCGCCCGCTGCCCGTCAGGCTGCTGCCCGTCAGGCTGCCGCGCGCCGTGCCGCCCGTCGGTCGGCGATGGTCTCGGCCATGCCGTGTCCGGTGACAGCCCCAGCCGCCGGTCGGTTCGTGACCGACATCCGTCCGGAGCGCCTTCGCGGGGGCGGGTGCCGCGCCCGCGCGGCCGCCCCGCCAGAACTGGGAACTGGAGTCCCGATGAATCGTTACTCGCGCAGCAGGGGTCATTGCGGCAGGCGCGTCCGGCCGGCCACGATGCGGTTGAGGGAGGCCGACGACCCCGACTCCTCCTCGATGTTCGGCGTGATCCTCTTCGCGGCCGGTCCGCGTCGAGCGCGCCGGATCGTCCTCGCCTTCGACTCCGCGTCCGACGCCGATACGTACGCGGTCGAGAACCATTATGTCGACTACCTGGTCGCGCCGCTGTCCTTTCTGTCGCCGGCGGGTATCCGCCGGGTCCGGTGAAGCGCGGCGAGACCCACCGACCGGCGAGACCTTCCGACCGGCGAGACAACCCGACCGGCGAGACAACCCGACCGCCGAGAAGACCCGGCCGGCCGGTGAGAAGAGAGGCGGGACGACGATGACCCGGCGATTTCTTGTGTTCGACGGCGACGGTGAGCTCGTGGGCACGTTCGTGGAGTGGGAGGACGCGCATTCCTGGGCGCACCTACGATCAGCCGAACCCGCGAACACCGGCCCCGTACAGGTGGAGGACCGCGCCGAGCGCCGCACCTGGACGGTGAGCGGCGAGCAGTGCCGGCTCACCGTCTGGCGGCGCCAGGTCGAGTACGGCTACTGCGCACCGCCGCCGCCGGTGCCGCTCCCCGTCCCGCCCGCCTTCGTCGCTCCGTCGGCGCCGCCGCCGGGAACGGTGAGCCCGCGCCCGCGGAACAGGCTCCGCCGCCAGGTCAAAGCCTCCTGAGCGAAGGCTGTCAGAGCCGGGCCGCAACCGCCGCAACCGCCGAAACCGCCTCGGCCGGCTCAGCCGGAGGCCGCCGGGTCGTCGCCTCCCAGCCCGCGGTGGATCGCCTGCTCCACAGGAGAGCGGGGGAGATCCGTGCCGCCGAGGAGCGACGGGCCGTCGGGCTCGAGCGGCGGCTGGGCGAGGAACCGGGGAGTCGACCCCCGGTGCACCTGCGCGGCGTGGATCAGGAACGGGTGGCAGAGGTAGACATCCCCGGCCTGCCCGGTGGCCAGCGCGGTCGGACGGTCCGCGGCGTCGAGCCGGCCGGCCGCGTCCATCGTCCGGCACAGGCTCAGGATGTCCGTCCCGCGCCCACCGAGCGGCTCGAGGAACCGCGGGACATCCAGATGCGAACCGACCTTGATCCTGGTCGGGGCATCGGCCGGGCCGACGTCGGAGAACAGGAAGAGCATCAGCAGGGCACGACCGCGTGAGGCCACATTGAGCCACGGCCAGGGCGCTGTCGCCGCGGCCTGCGCCGGGTCGTCCGCGGCGTAGCTGCCATCCATGTGCCAGCCTGTGTCGCCCGGGTCGTCGGGGTGCGGGAAACGAATCGGGAAAGTGCCCAGCCCGACCCGGGGCAGCCAGCGCCCGGGGCCTACGAGCTGGTCGAACGCGGCACTCAGCCGCGGCGAGGACGCGGCGGCGCGGAACGGCTCGTCGGCGCGCCCGCCCACGCGGACGACAGGGTGCGTCCAGGTCGCGCTGTCCGCGGGATCGGCGTCGATCGTCTCCCAGAGAATCGCCCGGCCCGCGTCGGCGACCGCGCGGCTGAACGCCCCAGCCACCCGCACGAATCCGTCCGCGACGAACCTCTCGATCTCCTCGCCGGTAAGCATGGGACGGGACGACTCGGCCGTGAATCCGGACGTCATGGGCCGCGACCACCTCCGTCGAACGAGTCTGCCCGCGACCGGCAGCCGCCCGCCACGCATTTTTCGCCGCTCACCTCGGCGCGTCCGCGCTGGGCGGCGGCCAGCGACGGCGGGGTGTCGTGGTGCGGGATTAGCCTTGGACTGTGCCGGAGTCCGTGAACTTTGACCGTATGGCGGACCGCTACGACGAGACGCGGGGCGGGGCGGAACGTGGCCGGACCGTCGCCGCCGCGCTCGCTCCGCACCTGCTCGGCGAGACGCCCCCGGAACGCGCGCGGCTGCTGGAGATCGGCGTCGGTACCGGTCTGGTCTCCGCCGCCTTCGTCGAACTCGGCTGGTCCGTGGCCGGAGTGGATCTCTCCGAGCGGATGCTCGCCCGCGCCGCGGGACGGCTGCCCGGCCGGATCCTGCGCGCTGACGCGACAGCGATCCCACTCCGCTCAGGCACCGTGGACGCCTGTGCCGCGGTGCACGTGCTGCACCTCGTCGGCGATCAGCCCGCAGTGCTGGCCGAGGTCGTCCGGGTGCTGCGCCCGGGCGGCCGGTTCGGTTTCGTCGGGGCCGGGGCGCCCGACGGATCGGACATCTCCGAGATCATCCAAGCAATGCAGGCCACGCTTGCCGACGGCGCGTCCCGTCGCGACGCGCCCGACACCGTCACCCGGCTCGCCGAGCAGGCCGGCCTGCGCCTGGTCGCCGACCTCACCCTCACCGGCGCGGGACGTCCTTCGACCCCGCTGGAAGCCGCCCGGCAGATCGAGCTCCGGACATGGTCGACCTTCTGGGACGTCCCCGCGTCGAAATGGTCCACGATCGTCGAACCCGCGCTGGACGCTCTTCGCGGTCTCCCGAACCCGATCGAGGCCCGGCCAGCCAGAATCCGTACGCCTTGCCTGATCTTCGAGAGCCAGTCTCCCGGGACGCCGGCTCGCGCAAGACAAGTCAATTACCCTGGGCGGCGTTTCATCATTGATCGGCGGGTCGGGTAAAGGTCACGTGGGTGATGCCGCTGGGGGTCGTCGTGGATTCGACGGTGAAGCGCTTCTCCATCTCCTCGAGGCCCTCCCACAGCCGCACCCCGCGGCCGAGGAGGATCGGCACGACGGCCACGTGCAGGTGGTCGATCAGATCCGCTGCCAGGAAGTCGCGGACCATGGTCGGCCCGCCACCGATCCGGACGTCGAGGCCGCCGGCGGCCTCCCGTGCCTGGCGGAGCGCCTCCTGCGGGGTGGCGTCGATGAAGTGGAACGTCGTGCCCCCCTTCATCACCAACGGCGGGCGGGGGTGGTGGGTCAGGACGAAGACCGGCGTGTGGAACGGGGGATCCTCGCCCCACCACCCCGTCCATTCGTGGTCCTCCCAGGGGCCGCGCTGCGGCCCGAACTTGTTCCGCCCCATGATCTCCGCGCCGATGCCCGGCTCCCATGCTCCGGCAAGTGCGTCGTCCACCCCGGTGTCTCCGCCGTCCTCGCCGTGCATCGCGCGGAACGACCTGGTGTGGAAGAACCAGTCGTGCAACCGCCCCTCGGCGTGACCGAACGGCCTTTCGAGGCTCTGCCCCTCGCCGGTGCCATAACCGTCGAGGGAGACGGAGAAGTTGTGGACTCGTACACGAGACACGGGCCGACCTCCTGCTCTCGTAAAATGCGCGGTCGCGACGACGCGACTACGCGACGGTCGTCAACGCGGCGTTCGGATGTCTGATCAGTGGGCGGCCGAGCCGGCCGCCGGTACCCACGGGCCGACACCACTGACGCGCTCCACGGCGTAACGCACAATGAATCCCGGGCCCCGCGGCACCGGGAACTCGGCGTCCGGCGAGATGTAGACCTTCGCCAGGCGGTTGAGCAGGTCCCAGGTGTCATCGCTCGGCGTGACCGTCGCCCGTGCCCGCACCACGGCGTACTGGTTCAGGAAGGCGCCCGGCACCCGCGGGGCGTCGAAGGACAACACGACCCGCGGGTCACGCTCGATGTTGCGTAGCTTCACCTGTTTCGACATGTGCCCGGTGACGATCCCGTCGCCGTCCAGGCCGATCCAGATGACCGTCACCTGCGGGCTGCCGTCGGCGTTGATGGTGGTCAGGTGGGCCATCGGACCGGACTCGATGAGGTCCCTCAGTTCCTGCGGCAGAGTGCTCACGGGTCGATTTCCTCTCTTGGCACCGGCGTCGGGCGCCGTGCCGGCGGCCGTCCAACCCATCCAACCCATCCAACCTATCCCGTCCGTTCAGCGGCCCAGGCTGCTTGGGCTGGTCGTCCGCGCCGTTTTTGATCGTCCTGTTCGAGCCTGCCCGCTCGCGGCCTGCCATACCAGTGGCCGACTGTGGCATTATTGATCAATGTGCGAATAATGCTGTCATGGCTGACATCACGCGCCGCTCAATCACCGTGGGCCACCTGCGCATGCACATCGCTGAGGCCGGTTCCGGGCCGCTGGTCATTCTTTTGCACGGCTTTCCCGAGTCGTCGTACTCGTGGCGGCACCAGCTCACCGCGCTCGCCGACGCGGGCTTCTGCGCCGTCGCCCCGGACCAACGTGGCTACGGGCGTACGGGTGGTCCGGCCGATGTCTCGGCGTACACGATCTGTTCAGTGTGCCGAGTGGTGATCGTCTATGTCACTGCGGTGGATGCCGGTGCGCTCGCTGAGCGCGGCCTGACTTGCCGGGCCGCTGTCGCGGAGCGTGACCAGCGTCGCGTACTGCCACCGCGTCGCCCCCGCCGCAGCGAGACGGGCGTTCGAGATCCGTTCCGCGTGCACCGTGCCGCGGCCGAGGAGCCGGCTGGCCAGTGACCGCACGCACGCCTCGACCGCACCCGCTGGCCCGACGAACTACCGGGCGTCGGAGACGAGTTCGGCGTGCCGCTGACCAGAGTCAGGGAACTGGCCGACCACTGGCGCCACCGTTACGACTGGCGTGCGGCGGAAGCCGAGCTGAACAGTCATCCGCAGTTCGTCACCGAGATCGACGGCCAGCGGATCCACTTCCTCCACGTGCGCAGCCCGCGGCCGGACGCGCTCCCACTGGTGCTGACCCACGGCTGGCCGGGGTCCATCGTGGAGTTTCTCGATGTGATCGGGCCGCTTTCGGCGGACTTCCACCTGGTCGTCCCGTCGATTCCAGGGTGGGGCTTCTCCGGCCCGACGCGCGAGCGCGGCTGGGATGTCGATCGGGTGGCACGTGCCTGGGCGGAGCTGATGCGTGGCCTGGGATACCGCCGGTACGGCGCGCAGGGCGGTGACTGGGGGGCGTCGGTGTCCCGGGCCCTGTCGCAGCACGACGCCGACCACGTCGTCGGAATACACCTCAACTATCTTCCGACACCGCGGCTGCCGGGCGACCCGGACCGCACCCGGCTGACACCGGGGGACCAGGAGCGGCTCGCCCAGACCGAGGCCTACCTGCGCGACCAGCCGGCGGTTCGGCTGGTCAACGGCACCCGGCCGCAGACCCCGGCGTACGCCCTCAACGACTCGCCGGTCGGGCTGCTCGCCTGGCTGCTCGACCCGATGACGATGTGGGCGGCCCGGGACTTCCCGATCAGTCCCGACCGGGTGATCACGAACGTGACGCTGTTCTGGTTGACCGGCACCGCCGGGACGGCGCCGCGCCTGCACCGGGAGACCGGCGGCCCGCGGTCGTGGCGGACCGTCCAACCGGTGGGCGTCCTCGTCCTGCCCGAGGACATCACCCGCCCGATCCGGCCGTATGCCGAGCGGCGGATGCCGATCGCCCGGTGGACGGAGGCCGACCGTGGCGGTCACTTCGCGGGACTTGAGGTGCCCGAGCTGCTCGCCGCCGACATCCGCGCGTTCTTCCAGGGCCGGTGAGGCCGATAGCATCAGCGGATCGCGCGACCACCAATTGGGGAAGCCGGGGCACCGTGACCGTCATCAAGATCAATGCCATCACCGTCGAGCCCGACAGCGGCGACGAACTGGCCCGTCGTTTCGCCGCGCGTGCCGGCGCCATCGACGACCGTGACGGCTTCGAGGGCTTCGAGTTGCTCAAGCCGACCGACGACCGCACCGTGTGGCTCGTGGTGACCCGCTGGCGGGACGAAGCGTCGTTCCAGGCGTGGGTCAGCTCACCGGCATTCGCCCACGGGCACCGCTCGGAGGCGGAACGCGCCGGCGGCGAGGCGCCCAGGCCGGTTGGCGTGCACAGCGAGCTGTGGAGCTACACGATCGCCGGCGGCTCGGCCGGCTGACCGTTTCCGTCTTCGGCTAGGCGGACACTGTTCCCGTCGGTACACGGGGGATGGCCGAAGCCGGATCAAAGCCCGCGAACGCCAGCCCGATGACGAAGCCCGCGACCTCCTCGAGCTGACGTGCGCGGACCAGCGTTCCCAGCGTGGCCGGTACGCCGCCGACGTCCCGGACGAGATCGCTCACGACCCGCAGCGCCGCCTCGTCATCGCCGCAGATCGCCACTGTGGGCGCTGATGTGTCCGCACCGGCGCCGCCGGCCGGCGGCCGTGCCCACTGGGCGGCGGGATAAAGGTGGAACGCCTTCACGACCTGCGCTCCAGGAGCCGCCGCGGCGATCCGGGCCGCGGCCGAGTCGCCCTGCTCGGTGAGCAGGACGCCGACGCCGTGCTCGACCGCGTTTGTCGGGTCGATCAACGGAACTCCCGCCAGCGTTCCCTCGTCCGCGCCCGCGCTGCGCAGGACATCCTCGACACCGGTCCACAGCACGGCCAGCAGTACCGCGTCGCGCTCGGCGACAGCCGCGCGTGGGGCGGCCGCCCGCGTCGTTGCGCCCAGGCGTTCCGCGAGCGCATCCGCCTTGGCGCGCGATCGACCGCCGATCACCACCTCGTGCCCGGCCTGGACCCAGGCCCGCCCCAACCCCTCGGCCAGCGCCCCGGTGCCCAGAATCCCGATCCGCATGGTTCCTCCTCGTGCGTGCTTGTGCGCGTCGACCGCGTCGACCGCGTCGACCGCGTCAACCGCGTTCGACGCGATCGCCTAGGACCGAGACCGTAAGGCGGCCGTTACACACCAATCGGTGCACGCGAGACCTGCGACGATGGCCGGGATGAGCGATCAGGGACGTCACTGCGAGGACCTGGTGGCGGACTGCCGTATCCGGGCGGTGACCGACCTGTTCATCCACATCTGGGACCCGGTCGTGCTGGTGGCTCTTCGCGCGGGGCCGTGCCGGCGCCGCGAGCTGCGCGTCGCGATCGGCGGTATGAGCGACAAGGTCCTCACCGAATCGCTACGCCGGCTCGGCGCCTACGGTCTGGTGGCCCGCCGTGCGTTCGCGCAGGCCCCGCCGCGGGTCGAATACGCGCTGACTCCACTCGGGCAGAGCCTGGTGGACGGTCCGATGGAAGCGCTCGGAAACTGGATCACCGAGCATGGCGAGGAACTACAGGACGCGCAGGACAGATCGGCGGAGCTCCAGGCGCGTACCGGCGCTGACTGAAACCGGAGCGGCGGATGCGGGTACGCCCCGGGAACCGGGCGTGTCAGCGGCTCGCCGGTTCGGCGAACAGCGCGGCGAATCTGGCCGCGCCTTCCCGCGCCAGCCACGTCTCGAAGTCCATCAGCCCCGGGTGCAGTCGCCGCAGTGCGGGAATGTCGGCCTGCCAGCCGTTGAAGGACTTCTCCCGCTCGAGGCCGTCGACGTCGACCCCGAGCTGGACGAGAGTCTCCCGGGGGAGCGGATCCAGCTGAAGGTCGCGCCCGGTCGCGCGGCTGATCGCGGTGATCAGGTGTTCGCGGGTCAACTCATCGCCAGCCAGCTCCAGCGCCGCACCCACATAGCGGGCCGGGTCCGCGAAGGCGAGGGCGGCGAACGCTCCGATGTCGGTGACGGCGATGAGCTGAACCGTCACCCCCGCCGGGATCATCCGGACCAGCGAGGCCTGGCCGGTGACGCCGAAGACCGGGTCGGTGTGGTTCTCCATGAACATGACGGGACGCAGCACGGTGGCGGGAAGGCCGAGCTCCCGGATGTGGCGCTCGATCCGCGCCTTCGAGGCCGCGGGGCCGTCCGGGTTTCGATCGATACCGGCCGCGGAGGTGTAGACGAGATGCCGGACCCCGGCGTTCCTGGCCGCGTCGGCGACGTTGACGCCGTACCTTTCCTCCCCCTCGACGAAATGGGGGGCGTGGCTTGCCGGCTGAACACTGAACACCCCGTACACGCCCTCGGTGGCGGCGGCCAGCGCGTCCCGGTCGTCCAGGTCACCGGTCACCAGTTCGGCGCCGTCGAGGGCGAGCCGCCGCGCCGCCGGCCCGGCGGGGTCGCGGACCAGCGCCCGCACCCGCCATCCGTCGGCCAGGAGACGTCGCGCGGTGGCCCCGCCCTGCTGGCCGGTGGCCCCGGTGACGAGGATGGTCCGATCGGGCGTCGGCATGCGGAGCCCCTTCTGTTAGGTTCGGGTCATCTTCCGGAGCGGTGCTCCGAAACATATGGAGCGGTGCTCCGAATGTCAATGATGGAGGAGCCGGTTGGCCGAGTCGCCGCGCGCGGACGCTCGCCGTAACTACGAACTGATCCTTGATGTCGCCCGGGACGTGTTCGCCGAGCACGGCATCGACGCCTCGCTACGGGACATCGCGCGCCGCGCCGGTGTCGGCATCGGCACGCTCTACCGCCACTTCCCGACCCGTGAGGCGTTGCTGGAGGCGTTGCTGGGCCGGGGCTTCGACGGGCTGCGCGCGCGGGCCGAGAGCCTGCTCGCCGCGCCGCGTCCCCGTGACGCGCTGCTCACGTGGCTGGGGGAGGTCGCCACCGGCTCCGCCGTCTACCAGGGCCTGCCCGCCTCGATCCTGGCGGCCCTCGAAGATGAGAGCTCGGCGTTGCACGGCTCGTGCGCGGCCATGCGTGCCGCCGGCGCCGGGCTGCTCGAACGTGCGGCGCGGACCGAGGCCGTGCGCGGCGACATCACCATCGACGACCTGCTCGCGTTCGTCACCGCGATCGCGTGGGCGAGCGAGCAGTCGTCCGACCCGGCGGGCCGGGCGGAACGACTGCTCTCAATGATGATCCGCGGGCTGGCCGGAGCGCAGGATCCACAGCTGGCACCGACATCGGCTTCTGATCGCGACGGCCACGGCCACGGCCAGCTGTCTCCTGAGGTGACGGCGCCGTGACATTCAACGCCCATACGCCCGACGCCCATGCTCCGGACGAATCGCCTTCAGTCGGGCCACAACCGGTTCGGGGCTTCGCGCGCGGCCGCGACGAGGGCCGTCGTATCGACCTGCCGAACTGGTCGATGCTCGTCAAGGTCACCGCTGGCGACACCCTCGGCCGGCTCACCGTGCTGGAGGGGCGGATGGGCCCGCGGCAGCCCGGACCGCTCCCGCACGTTCACGAGGGCCACGACGAGACGTTCGTGCTCGTCGAGGGGCGGCTGCGGTTCCGCGTCGGGAACGGGTTCCACACCGCCGCCGCGGGCGAGACGGTGTTCGCCGGTCGACGGCTGGCACACGGCTTCGGGAATCCCTTCGCCGAGCCGGCGCGCTATATCGCCATCCTCACGCCCAGTGGTTACGAGGACTATTTCGACGAGGTCGCGGAGCACGCCGCCAGGACGGGTTCGCTGCCCGGCGAGGCGCTTACTCGGGAACTGATGGCGCGTCACCGGACGGTCCTCGCGCCGCCTCTGCCAGACCCCGGAGCCGCCCCGCCGCCCGAGGTGGACGCCGGATCGTGAGTGGCCGGGTCAGTCCATGCCGCGTTTGCCCGGGGTCCAGAACGGCTGGACGATGACCTGGCGGCGCTCCCAGCCCCGCTCACTCACCAGGTGGCGGCGGACGGCCTGGCAGGTCCGGGCCTCCCCGGCGACGTAGGCGACGGGCCGGCCCGCGCGGCCATCGGATCCGGACCCGGACCCGATGTCGATGCTGGTGCTGGTGGCGGGGTCCCGCGGATCGGGCAGGTCGAGGTCGGCGAGCGCCGCCGGCAGCAACGGGGAGCCGGCGGCCGGGGCGCCGTGGCGGTAACTCCAGGCGAGGTCCCCGGCCCGGGGCAAGGGCAGTGAGTCCGCTGGGTCGTCGCACTCGAACACACCGCGGACCTGGGCGGAAGCAGGCAGGCCGCGCAGGATCGCGCCGAAGGGAACCGCCGCAGTGTCGTCACCGACGAACAGGTGGAAGCTCGCGTCGGCCCGCGCGACGAGGCGTCCGTCCGGCTTCGTGATGATCGCTTCGTCTCCCGGCGCGACGCCGCGGGCCCACACCGCGCCGGGGGAGTCACCGCCGTGGTCGTACACGGCCAACGCCAGCCGTCCGGCCGGGTGGTACTCCCAGACCGAGTAGCTGCGCTTGATGTCGCGGGGCCCCTGCCGCCAACTGTCCAGCCGGGTCGGGTCCTGGGGGAACAGGGTCACGTTCTGGCCCGGTGTCCAGGTGAGGCCGGCGAGCGCGGGGCCGGCCAGCACGATCCGGCGGGTGCGCCGGGCCAGCTGGTCGACGCTGTCGACCTCCGCGCGCAGCAGTATCCGGTCCAGCAGCGCGAGCGGCCCCCGCCGGGGACGGGCCGAGGGGGCAGCCGGGGAGTGTTCGGTCACGAGACGAGCGTAGGCAGCAGACGATCAGCACTCAAATGAAACTTACTCAATGGCAAGATGCATGCCATGCAATCGACGTCCTCGCTGGACCTCAACCTCCTGGTGGCTCTCGACGCCCTGCTGGAGGAGCGGAGCGTCAACGCCGCCGCGCGGCGGCTGCGGCTGACCGAGTCCGCGGTCAGTCGTGCGCTGGGTCGCCTACGCCGGGCGATGGACGACCCGGTCCTCGTGCGCGCCGGTCATCGGATGGTGCCCACCCCGCGGGCGCTGGCCGTCCAGGCCGAGGTGCATGCCCTGGTCGAACGGGCCCACGCGGTGTTCACCCCGATTCGGGAACCCGACCTGGCCACCCTGGCCAGGACGTTCACCATCCTGGCCAGCGACGCGCTGACCACCGCGATCGGCGTTGATCTGCTCGACCGGTTGACTCGGGATGCCCCGGGTGTGCGGGTGCGGTTCCTCCCCGAGCCGTCCGCGACCGACGACCCCCTCCGCGACGGAACCGCCGACCTGGAGATCGGTGACATCGACTCGACCTCGCCGGAAATCCACATCGAGGTCCTGGGTGAGGAGCAGGCCCTTGCCGTCGTCCGCGCCGGGCATCCACTGACCCGGGGCCGCCTGACGCCGGAACGCCTCGCCGCCGCCAGGCACGTCACGGCGTCCCGCCGGGGGCGGTTCGCCGGCCCGCTGGACGAGGTCCTCGCGGCGCGTGGCCTGCGCCGGACGGTGGCGGTCTCGGTTCCGTCCCACTCCGCCGCGCTGCTGCTCGTCGCCGGCAGCGACCTGGTCGGCCTGGTACCGGCTCGGCTCGGCCGCGGCCTGCTCGACAGCCTCGGCCTGGTGGCCCTCGACCTCGGACTCGACCTGCCGACCCTGACGATCGCGCAGGCGTGGCATCCCCGCTATGAGGCCGACGCGCCGCATCGCTGGCTTCGCGGCCACGTGCGCGACACCATCCGGCTCGCGCTCGCGCTCGATCCCCCGTGACAGGCCCGCCGCGGACACCGTGCCGCGTACTTTCCTTCGGATGGCTGCCCGGGCCGCCCCGGGCAGCCATCAGGCGTTCAGCCAGTTGCGCCGGTCTCGCGCCGCGGCATAGATCCGCTCGACGTGGGCCGGCTGCCACACCGTCGGATAATCACCGAAGGCCGCGATCTGATCGTGCCGGATGGCGTGAACTCGGATGGCATGGACATCATGACGTGAGGGCGCCTCGGACAGCTTCGCCGGCTCGACGAACGCCAGTACCCCCTCGACCCGCACGGGGAATCCGCAGACCCGACTCAGCACAGCCGACGCCCGCTCGGCCTCGGCCCGGGCCTTCCGGACGTACGGATATGCTTGGCTCCCCATTTTCACTGCCTGGTCGCCCACCCAGATCCTGGCGCCTACGTGGTATTTCGTATTGAAGGTGAAAACGCCGCCCGGGCCGATCAGCAGGTGGTCGATGTCGACATCCCGGGGGAGCGGTATCGAATGCAGTACCCGCCATCCCCGGCTGGGGAGCCGCTCAAGTTCCGCCCCCACAGTCTCCTCTCCGACCAGTCCCTTGCGCCACCCGTCGGTCTCCGCCGGCCGGCGGCGTAGCCGGTTGAGCAGGGCGCGCCAGAAGCCCGGCGTCAGTTCGTCGATCTTCGCGCGGATCGCCGCGCCTGGTGGGTTGCCGGCTAGGTCGTCCGCGGGATGGGGCGCCGCACCGATCGGGCCGGGTGTGCCCGGCGGCTGCTTGCTCGGCTGTGTGGAGGGCGAACCCGGCCGGTGCGCGGACGACCGCGGCGCGGACCCCACGGGCCGGGGCACGACCGGCACAGGTACTTCCGGTATCCATCCTGCGAGCGGCGTCGATACCGGCGGTGGTGCCGGCGGCAGGGCGGGCGACGGCAGCGGGTTTACCGAAGGCTCCGGCCGTTGTGCCAGGTAGGGGGCGAGGGCGTCGAGTACCGCGTCCCGATCCACGTCGAGCAGGATGTTGAGCTGATGGTTCCGCAGGTCGAACCAGGCGGCGCTCTGCCCGTCCGGAAGATTCACGTAGAGCCGCTCGTGCCCGTACCGACGCCACCGCGTCACCTGTAAGTCGCCCATGCCTGCGCGCCCATTCCTGTCGACGAAGATGACGGATCAAGGTCGATCAATCGCCTTTGTCGCACCCCGAGTCGACCGTCTTTTAGGCAGCCGGTTCCCGTAGCTGCGACTACGCCACACTATCCCCGAAGGGTGCACGCATCCAGCGATTCTGCGAAGACCGGCAGGACCGCGGCCTGTAAGATCGTCAGATTAGGCCGCTGACCAGGTGCGACTACTGGTCTGAACGGAACTCCTGAGACCTCCGGAACCTCACGGGAACCGGAAATCCGAAGCGCCGGGCCGGCTTACTGAACGAACGGCCCGGCGCAGGTGCCGGCCGATGTAGGTGCGAACCTGGCGGAGGCGGCGGTGTGAGATCTGTTGGGATACTGCTGTTCGATGACTTCGAGGAACTCGATGCGGTGGGTCCATGGGAGGTTCTCTCGTTCTGGGCGCACCGGTTCCCTGACGACGGCTGGCATGGCACTCGCGCCCACCTGGACGACGAGGCGCAGCTCGACTGGGTGCGTCGGCAACGTGCGCAGGTGCCGCTCATGACCAGAGCTCGATCCGACGCTCATCGTCCGTCCCGACGACCGCTTCGTCGACGACGGGGACACGGACATCGCGGGCTCGGACATCGCCATCGCCGGGAACACCGCGGGTCCGCCGGCACCCGCGCGTGACTTCATCGATCTCGCCGCGGCGCTCGCCACCGACCGGTCAACTGGGTGATCCGCGCCGTCGACAAGAACGAGTGGGACGGTGCGGGGAGCGGACCCCTCGCGGAACGCCGAGGTGTAAAGCGGCTAGCCACTCAGCGCGATAAAGCGCTTGAGCTTGCCTGTCGAGACGTGCCGGGGGATCCGCTCGACGATGCTCACACTGATGTCGGGATCCGTCAGTCCATACGGCCGCAGCGAGCAGCCCAGCGCCGCGGCTACCGTGGCGGCGTCGGGTGACCCGACCACGAGCACCTCCGCCCCGCCCGCGGTCTGACGTACCTGATATTCCGAGATCAGCGGGTCGGTACCCAGCACGTACCGGAACGCGCTCGCCGGGACGACGCGCGGCCCGTAGCGGAAGTCGTCGTCACGCCGACCGGCGATGTCGGCGACGCGCGGCATCGAGCTGCCACACGCGCAGCGGCCAGGCAGCAGCGTGATCTCGTCACCGAGGTCATAGCGAACAAACGGGAACGTGCGCCCCGCGAGCCCGGTCGCGAGCGTGCGCGCCGCGGGTTCGTCGGGAGTGACCGGGCGCCCGGCCGCGTCGACCCGTTCGAGGATCACCTCGTCCTCGCAGATGTGCAGGCCGTCGTCTTGCCCGCAGCCGACCGCCTGGACGCCGATCTCGGTCGAGCCCCACAGGTTGTGGACGGGGGCGCCCCAGGCGGCGCCGATCGCGTGGCGGTCCTGTGGGCTGAGCGGCTCGGAGTTGGTGCTGACCCGAACCGGCCGGATATCGAGCTCTCCCGCGATCGTGGCCCGGGCGAGGCGGCCGATGACCGAGGCGTAGCCCACAAGATGGGTCGGCCGCGCGTCCGCCACCGCGTGCAGCACCTGGTCGAAGGGCGCCGCCGCCGGGATCACGACGGTCCGCGTCGACGGCCCGGTCGCGACGTCGAACAACGGCGTGCTGGCATGTGGCGGCTCGCCGGCCTCCACCACGGCCAGCCGCGCTGGGCGGCCGGCCGAGCCGGCGGCGCGCTCGGCACGTGCCTGCCACCGCCAGGCGAGACAGGCGAGCGTGACGAACTGCTCCCAGTCCCACACGTAGACGCCGCGCACACCGCTGGAGCCGCCCGAGCTGAAGACCTGGAGTCCCGCGGGCGTGTAGGAGAACCAGCCCTGCCGGGCCAGCACCCGCTCGGCGCCCGCACGGTCGATGTCGGGCGTGGTGACGATCCTGTCCCATTCGTTCTGGACATCCTGCTTGACCATGGCTGGCAGTCGTGCGAGGTCGTCGACCGTCGCCGTGGCCGGGTCGATGTCGTGCATCCGGGCCGCGTGGAACGGCGAGCGCTCGCGCGCGAACCCCAGCAACGACCGGAGCCGTTCGGTGCGGTAGCGCTCGATGCGCTGGCGTGGCCACGCCAGCCGCGCCACATGGTCCTCGAGCGCGGCCCGCACAGCACTCAGGTGCGCTGTGCGCAGACGCTGGTAGACCGCCTTGGGGTCCTCCCGGGACACGCACACAGTGTCGGTCGCGGGCAGCGGTCACGCCAGCCGCGGTCTCGGAGCTTGATCACTGGCGTCGCCCGTCGCCCCTCGCCGGGTCGTGCCGCGGCGTGATCTGAGTTCTCTTCTCGACTGAACGGCCCGAGCTATTCGGGGCTGGATGGTCGACAAAGCCTTGTTCACGTCCTCCAACCGGCTCCTTCAGCCTCGTCGCTGGCGGTGGATGCTCGCCCAACGAGCACCTGATGAGGTCCGGGTCAGTGTGGCTGACGCCGCCACACCGAGGGGCTGACGCCGCGGCCCCGCTTGAACGCCACGCTGAGACCCGCAGGCCGTCATTGCCGCGGCTACGGGCCCAGCCGCCCCGCCCGTCCCAGCGGCTCCGCCCGCGGCAAGCGTCACGCCTCCGGAGACGTCACCACCTGCCGGATGACGGCGTTCAGCGTCTGAGGACGGCGTGCGCGGGTCGATGGGTCGCACTGCACATCCGGCACCGCTGCACCTGTCCCCCGTTGGTGCCGCTGGCGACTACGAAGCGTGCCGGGACAACGTAAACCACACGGCGATACGACCGGCGGCGCGACGGCCGCTGTTCCCAGGCCGGCTACGGTGTTCGCGTGGGACTTCACCTGAGTCAGATCGCCGAGGCGGACGAGCTGCTGACCAACGACCCGCTGGCGCTGTTGATCGGGATGGTGCTGGACCAGCGGGATTCGGAAAGAACGAGCGAAAACGGACGTTCGGTGCCCGCTTAAATGTGCAGGGTAGTCGTCGGGGTGTCGTTTGCTCTTGCAGGTGGAGGTAAAGACTGGACGGAAGGTCTCAGGCCTCCTTGAAGGGAACATCGTCCCGGTTCAGAACCTTGATCACTGCCTCGTATTGACTTTCGTCCACCACCAGCATGGCCAGTCGCTGTGCCCGTGAAGCGGCTACGTACAGCACACGCCGGGTCTCGTGGCTGGTGCCGCGGTTCCAGTGGCCGATGCCCTCCTGGATACCTCCCCCGCGTGGCTTGGGGATCACCACGGCGACGGCAGGCGACTCCAAACCCTTGTAGCTGTGGACGGTGGACCATGGCAGCGCTGCTATGTTGTCTGCAGCAGGGGGGTGCTTCCACTCGTCGCTTTTCTGCGCTCGCAGCTTCGTGGCGATGGACGGGAATCGCTTGTCCCATCCGAGGGCTGCAATACCGCTCTTGGGTTGCTCCCGAAACTCCCACGGCGTTACCTCATATGGCGCGACGCGCCAGGCCAGGCGTAATGCGCCAGAACGGAACTGCCGCTGACTCGGCCCGCAGACATCTCGGGAACTCTCTGGGGCCGGACCTCGTGACGAGGTCCGGCCCTCGTCGTCTCAGGACGATGCTGGGCCGTCGGAGCTGGTGGCGGCCTGTTTGACGGCGTCGAGCCTGGCCAGGACCTCCGTGAGGCGGTCCTCGACGCGGACCAGGACGGCGAGGATCTCCCCGCTCGTCGGCTCACGTGCTTCGTAGTCTGTGGCCCGGGGGCCGGAGAGCAGGACGCGGATCAGGTGGTCGTCGGGCCAGCCCAGGGCGCGAGCGATCGCGATCAGGGTTCTGTTCCGCACACGACGGCCGGCCGCCGACCCGGGGCCGGCGGCGGCACAGCCCCATCGGTAGGTTCTGGCCGACCGCGACGCTGCGGCCGTCGAGGCTGATCGGCCAGCTACGCGAGCTCAGTCTTCCGCCCTGTCGCTCCTCCCGTGCGGGTCCCCCGAGCAACCGCGGAGGGGGCCAGTAGGCGGTCGACCAGCGTGTCGACGCAGGCGGGGGTGAGCGGCCCCGCGCCGAACAGGACGCGGATGTACATCGGGGCCAGGATGTGGTCCAGGACGTCCATGCCGTCTGGTGGGTGCTCGCCCCGGTCGCGGGCGCGATCCAGCATGCCCTGTAGTTGGCGGCCGCGTTCCGCCAGGAACGCATCCCGCGCCCGCACGCCGGCCTCTCCGGCCGACGACAGGGCGATGACCAGGCGTAGCACTGCCAGCCCGTCGGGGCCGGTGAGGTCGCGGGCGACGTTGGCGGCGTAGGTGCGCAGGTCCTGCTCCAGGCCGCCGGTGTCGGGGATGGGGGAGGTCGTGGTCAGCCACGTCATCGCCACATCCGCGAGCAGGGCCTCGAGGGTGCCCCAGCGGCGGTAGATGCTGGTGTCGGCCACGGTGGCGCGGGTGGCGACGTCGCCGACTGTGAAGTGTCCGTAGCCGCGTTCGGCGATCAGGTCGGTGGCCGCCTGGTGCACCGCGGCGCGGATGCGGGCGCTGCGCCCGCCGGGCCGGCGAGTCGGCCGCTGTTCCAACATGCCACCACCTTAACGCAGCCCAAACTTGCGTTTGCCTGGTCCGATGCCATACATTACCCCTAATGCAGCCCGTGACTGCTTTAGGGGTGATCGCGAGGTTCCTGTACTTCCCCCACACCCCCCTGCCAGTCCGGCGCCCAGCGCCTGGCCTTCGCCCGCGTCTACGACTGGCTCGACGACGTCCCGGCCAAGGCAGCCTGAATCACCTCAACCCCGGGGACTACGACATGACCAGTGTGATCAACCAGATCGACCGTGCCCTCGACATGACCGCCGCCATCGTCAAGGGCATCACCGACGACCAGCTCGCCGCCCCCACCCCCTGCCCGAAATGGGATGTGCGCACAGAACTCAACCACCTGGTGGGCGGCATGCGGATCTTCGCGGCCGAGCTCACCACGACCGACGCCGGCGCCGACCACGACGCCGACTGGCTCGGTACCGGCCCCCAGGCCGCCTTCGCCACCGCGGCCGACCTCGACCGCGCCGCCTGGCACCGCCGCAATGCGCTGGACACGACCGTGCGCCTGGGGTTCGGCGCCGTCCCCGGGCCGATGGCTGCCCTCATCCACCTCACCGAGGTCCTGGTCCACGGCGCCGACCTGGCGATCGCCACCGGCCAGGAGCATCTCGTCGACGAGTGCGCATGCGGCGAACTGCTCACGACCACGCACGGCATGGACTTCGACGTCTTCCGCCGGCCTGGCATGTTCGGCCCCGCGGTCTCCGTCTCGGCCGACGCCCCCGCCCACCGGCAGTTGCTGGCCTTCCTCGGCCGTGCCCTCCCACCGCACTGACCTACGGCTCCTCCACCCGTTCGGGTACCGCGAACGCCACCCCACCAGAACGCCGGCACCCCCGCGAAAGCCCCGCGTCCGTGGCGTTGGGCGCCTCGTTCGCGCCGGATGACGCGGCGACGGCGGCGGGATCGAGCGCGCGGTCAGCTCCGCCACGGAGACGGCGTCGAACCCGCGCCGCCAGAACTCGAACATCGCTGGTCCGCGCGTCACACGTGCGCGCCAGACAGGCGGCGTAGACGTCGCCTGAGGTGGCGTTGCTCGGCGAGGCTGACGGTGCCGACGATGGCTCGCCGGTAGGCCCCGGCCGCGTCGTCCGTCCTGCCGGCCCGCTCCAGGAGGTGGGCGCGTACGGAGTCGATGCGGGGAAGGCCAGGGTGGTCGGCTTCCAGCGCGTCGATCCGGGCGAGGGCGACATCGATGCCGTCGACCATGGCCTGGGCGACGATGCTGTTGAGGGTGACCGTGGGGTTCTGGTGGCCGGTAACGATCTCAAGAAGCCGGTAGAGCGCGAGGATCTCGTCCCAGTCGGTTGTCGCGATGTCGGGGGCTTCGGCATGCAGAGCCGCGATGCAGGCCTGGAGCAGGTAAGGGCTGGGTTCGGCACCCCGGGCGGCTTGCTCGACGAGCGCGATCCCTTCGTTGATCAGCTCCTGGTCCCACAGCGACCGATCCTGCTCGTCGAGTGACGTCAGGTGCCCGTCCTGCGCCACCCGGGCTGGGTGGCGGGCCTCGGTGAGCAGCATCAGCGCGAGAAGCCCGGTGGTCTCGGTGGACTCAGGGACGCTGCGACGAAGGAGCCGAGCCAGGCGAATCGCCTCGGCGGCGAGACCCGCGTCGCGGGGAGGCGCTCCGGCGGTCGTGTGGTGCGCCTCGGCGAACATCACGTAGAGCACGTCGAGTACGGCAGTGACGCCCTCGCCCGCGTGTCCGGGCGGCGGCAGCGGCCGGCCGAGTTCGCTGACGCGGCGTTTGGCCCGGGTGATCCGTTGGGCGATGGTGCGCTCGGGGAGCTGGTAGACGTTGGCGATCTGGGCGGTGGTCAGCCCGGCGACCGCCCGGAGGGTCAGCGCTACCTGTCCGGAGCGGGGCAGGTCGGGGTGGCAACACAGCTGGAGGACCAGCAGCGAATCGTCCCGGTGAACGGCCTCCGGCATCACCGGAGCCTGCAACGACGCGACGCGCGCCTCGCGGTGTCGGCGCCGGGCGTCAGTGCGGGCACGGTCGGCATACCGGCGGCGGGCGGTAGCGATCAGCCAGCCCAACGGGTCGTCCGGAAACCGCGCCGGCCACTGTTGGTACGCCTGCAGGAGCGCCTCCTGGACGGCGTCTTCGCACAGGTCGAACTGGGCGCTGCCATGGCTGCGCAGCAGCCGGGCGAGGGCCTGTCGCGCGAGCTCGCGCCACTGGCCCCCGCCGAGGGGTTCAACTGGGATCATCCCTCTCCCAGATCGGCGAACATCACCGGCCGAAGCTCGAGAGCGAGGCCGGGAATGTTGGCATCGGGGATCTGCAGGGCCAGCTCCACCGCCCGGGCCTCGTCCTCGACGTCCAGGAGATAGAAGCCGCCCATGAACTCCTTGCTCTCGACGAACGGTCCGTCGGTCACCTCGGGCTGTCCCCCGGAGCTGCGAATGATCTTCGACTGGCTGGGGTCGGCGAGGGCCTGAGTCGCAATGAACTCACCGCGCTCCTTGGTGGCGGCGATGAACGCGCTGTGTCCCTTCTGGATCCGCGCCTGCTGGTCGTCGGTGAGCTGCTCCAGCACAGCTGGGTCCACCTGCATGATGATCAGATACTTCACGATCTCCTCCTTGGTGGAGCGGCCACCCGCGTGGCGGCTCACCAGGTGGTCGTCGCCGACATGGCTGCCGCGACACTACGCAGCCGAAATTCTCCGCCGTCGTTGTCGCGCGGGGCGCGTCGGCGACGACCACCTGTCAGGCGGCCGCGACAGGCGGGTGCCCACGCTCAAGGAGGCAGGCCATGACGCAGCGGGTTCGGGTCCACTGCTTCAACGTCACGAGGGACGGGTTCGGGGCAGGCGAGGATCAGAGCTTCGAACGCCCGTTCGGCCAGGCGGCACCCGAGGGCTCGACGACTACATCGCCCGCGACTTCACCCGCAACATCGGCGCGGAGATCATGGGGCGGAACAAGTTCGGTCCGACCCGCGGCCCCTGGCCGGACCACGAGTGGAAGGGCTGGTGGGGAGACGAGCCTCCCTTCCACACGCCGGTCTTCGTGCTCACGCATCACCTTCGACCGTCGTTCACCCTGAGCGACACGACGTTCCACTTCCTCGACACGACGCCGCACGAGGCGCTGAAGCAGGCGAAGGCCGCTGCGGCCGGCCGGGACGTGCGCATCGGCGGTGGCGCCACGACCATTCGCGAGTTCCTCGACGCGGACCTGATCGACGAAATGCACATCGCCGTCGCTCCGTGTGAACTCGGCAGTGGTCTCCGCCTCTGGGACAGCCCGGACGAGCTGACCGACCGATTCCACGTGGAGCGCGTGCCAAGGCCGAGCGGAGTCGTGCACCACTTCTTCTGGCGGCGATAGGTACTGGCGGCGGCAGACGCCGGCCGAACGCCGCCCCCACCAGGCGTCCGGCCGGCCACCGCGGCATGGCCGGCTACTGTCACGGTGTGGGACTGCACCTGAGTCAGATCGACCAGGCCGACGAGTTACTGACCAATGACCCGTCGAGCATCGGCGCTTAGCCGAAGAAGCAGGATGCGGGATCGAGAAGATCAACACGCTGTCGACCCGAAATGTGTGTGACACGTCCGCAACCGCTTCTGGGCGGCGGTGCGCGAGTACCTGGAGATCTTCGCGGAACGACCGAAAGTGGCGCCGCTGTGGTTCAGCTACTGGATCGATGTCGGTCACAAGGAGCGCCTGGACACGATCGACCGTATGCACCAGCAGATCATCGCCCTCCTGCGGGACCTGCTGGCTGACATTCCGGTTGAGGCCCCGGCCGCCCGGGCGCACGCGTTGTTCTCCTATCTCCTCGGCACCATAGTCCAGCAGGCGGTGAACCCGCTGCCGTTCGAGCGGCTCCGGCCGGAGATTGCCGCCGTGTGTCAGCTCGGGTGAGTGTTCCTGGTCGAGTCGGCGTCCGTGTCGTACCGCATGGACCACCCCGCCGCGGCGCCAGTTCATCGACCACGTTGAAGGCGAACCCGTGTCGATCGGCGGCCTTCGTCACGCTCGTCATCTGAAAATGATGGCCGCGATACAGCGGGCGACTGCGTCTGCGTTCGGCGGACCAAAGCCTGCGTGGTGACTTTACCGTGGTTACGGTTGGCGTCAGTGACCTTCTGACGGGCGGTGACTACACGGCGATCTGACCGACGGCGCGATGGCCGCCGCGACAAGGTCGGCTACGGCGGGAGATCGCGATCCGGCGTTGTTCGGTGAACATCTTCAGGAGCCATTCGGCCGGGCCGTGGCAGACCTCGGCGGTACTGCTCACGCCGCTGCCAGGCGCACGCCTACCGCCGTCGGCGAGATCTCGGCCGCACCGCGGTACGTCCGGCGGCAGTCGCCAGCCGCGGCCGGGGTGGTACGACATCGCGGGACCAGCTGGTCCACCTCGCCGTCCAGATGGCGGACTCGGACGGGATCAGGGCAGTGTCCGTGCGTTCGGTGGCGTTCCAGGCCGGGCTCACCACGGACCAGATCTACCGGTGGGTTCCTAGCCGGGACGACCTGGTCGGCGCGATGGTCGAACGGGTCGTCGCCGACAGCCGGTCGTGGGCCGCCGTCGGCGCCGGAGCCGCGCATCCCGAGCTCGCGCACCCACGCGACTATCTGGAACGCTCTGCCCGCGATGAGTGGGCCCTCTACCGTCGGCACCCATGGCTGTTGGCCGTTCTCGTGACCACCCGGCCGCCGACGCCTCCCGCGCTGTTGGCGATGGTCGACCGCACAGTGGCCGTCCTGATCGGCGCCGGACACGACTCGGACGACGCCTTCAGCGCCTACCTGACCTTGAGCGGGTACGTGCAGGGAATGGCGCTGCTGCACATCGCCGAACGGGCCGAGCTGCACGCGGGTGCCGCCGCCTGGGACACCTGGTGGTCACCCGACCCGGCCGAGGCGGGCAGGGTGACGTCGTACTCAACTCGGGTCTGAGCCTCGCTCGCTGACGGCACGTTCATAGGCGCGCAGGGTGCTGACGACCAGGTGGCGTTCAGCCGGGGTCAGTGGTCGGAGCGCCTCCCGCCACGCGGCGGTGCCCGGGCCGAGCCATCCCTCGATCGCCGGGCGGCCCGCGGCAGTGATGCTGACGATCCTGCGCCGGCGGTCGTCGGGGTCCTCGCGGCGATCAACGATCTTGGCTCGGTCCAGGTCGGCGATCATGAGGCTGACCGTTGTCGGCGCGACCTCAAGCCGTGTGGCCAGGGCGTTGACGGTGGTGGGGCCGTCGAGCAGCAGGTAGGACAGCAGCGACAGATGCCGTGGGCCGAGCGCCAGACCAGCCAACTCGGCGGGTGGTGGCGTCCGCTTCGCCCGCCCGACCAGCTGCGGCATCAGTAGCAGCAGCGCGCGGACAGCCTGGTCCACATCGAGTTCGTCCTCGCTCCGGCTTGACATCGTCTTCCCCGCTCTGATTGCCTTTGCAGGCAAAGATACTTTGCTTGCAAAGGCAATCTTGTTCTCGCCACTTGCATGATCGGAGGGTCATGACCATTCTTGTCACCGGCGCCAGCGGGAACATCGGGTCGCGTCTGGTCGCCACGCTGGCCGGGTCGGGCTACCCGGTCCGCGGTTCGTCCCGCGACGCGACGACCCTACGGCTGCCTGCCGGCGTCGAGCTGGCCGAGCTCGATCTCGCCGACCCGGGTCCGTCCGCGGCGAAGGTGCTGCGAGGGGTCGAGGCCGTGTTCCTGTACCCGGTGATCGGTACTGTCGACGCCTTCGTAGCGGCGGCCGTGGACGCCGGCGTGCGTTACGTGGTGCTGCTGTCCTCGCCGGCGGCCTACGAGGTCGGGGAGTTCAACCGGCCCATCGGGCAGATCCACCGGGCGGTCGAGCGGGCTGTGGTCGACTCGGGTCTCGAACACACGGTGTTGTATCCGAGCTGGCTCGCGACCAACACCCGGCGCGACTGGGCAGATCAGATCCGGACCAGCGGGCGGGTCGCGATGGCGTTCGCGGACGCCCCCGTCACGCCGATCCACCCCGACGACATCGCCGAGGTCGCCGCCCACCTGCTCACCAGCGAGACCTTCCGCTCCCGGATGCAGATCCTCACCGGGCCGCGGTCGATGCGCATACGGGACGCGGTCGCGATCATCGGCGACGTGCTCGGTGCCGACGTGCCCGTCGACGACGTGACCCGGGGGCAGGCACTGGACCTCGACCAGGGCCGGATTCCCCGTTCAATTCTGGAAACCCTGCTCGACGTAGCCGCGGCGACCATCGGGCAGACAGCCCCCGTCACCAACACGGTCGAGCGGATCACCGGTCACCCAGCCCGGTCACTGCGCTCCTGGCTCGAAGCCCACCGGAGCGACTTCCAACGCGGCTGACCCCTCCGTCGGGCCAAACTGCGCCCGGGGGACATGACAGCATCGCCGGTGCTGCCCTCGACCGGCGGCTGCGGGACAGGGCGCTGTTCCTTGGGTGCTACGGGTGCGAGATCCGCACGCTCTCCCAGCAGGTCCGGCCGCGGGACCGATGAGAAATGGCGGCGCCGACGGTCTGACTATCGTCCGCCAGGTGCCTGCGACCGTGGCAAGGGAGAACAACCTATGAGACCGCTCCGATACTCGATCAACGTCACCCTCGACGGCTGCTGCGACCACCGGGCGGTGATCCCGGACGAGGAGCTGCATCGCCATCACGCCGCCAACCTGGAACGAGCCGACGCCCTGCTCTTTGGCCGGGTGACCTACCAGATGATGGAGGAGGCGTGGCGGCAGTCGGCGACGGGAACATGGCCCGACTGGATGGCTGGCTGGATGATCCCCTTTGCTCAGACGATCGACAGGGCAAAGAAGTACGTCGTGTCGAGCACCCTGGACCGGGTCGACTGGAACGCGGAACTCGTGCAGGGCGACCTGGGGAAGGCCGTCGAGCAGCTCAAGCAGGAGCCTGGCGGAGCCCTGGCCGTGGGAGGCGTGACCCTCCCGCTGGCCTTGGCGGACCTGGGATTGATCGATGAGTACGAGTTCGTCGTGCAGCCCGTCGTGGCGGGCCACGGGCCGACGTTGTTCGCCGGCCTCAGCGAGCGGCTCGAGCTGAAGCTCGTGGGACGCCAGGAGTTCCGGTCAGGGGCGGTCGCTCTGCGGTACGAGCCCAGCCGAGTCACGGCCTGAAGGCCGCGTCGCCGAGGTAACGGTCGCCGGTCGTCGTCAGGATCACGCTGTCCGCGCCGAGCGCGTCCAGCGCGTAGGTGACGTGCTGGATCGCCAGCTCGACGTGGAAGGTCGCGACGCTGGCGAAGAACCCGAACCGGTTGCGATGGCCGGTGAGGACTGCGGCCAACGACTCGTTGCAGATCCGGACGCGCTCGCTGGCCGGTGGATGTAGCCCGCCGCGAACATCACCGCGGTAGCCTTGAAATTGCACCACCTGGATGCCGACAGTGCGCGCGACCGGCGCCGGTCCGCCAGCCACCCTCCGCAGTCTCACAAAAATGCACTCACGATCCGCCACCGCCAACGCCGCGCCGCCTCAGCGGAGCCGGGCCATCAGCGGAGCCGGGACATCAGCGGAGCCGGGACAGTGCGGCCGTCACTCCGGCTCCGTAGAACTCGGTGGGGTCGAGGTCGGCGGGGTCGTCGAGGCCCAGCCATTCCAGCCGCTCGTGGTGCTCGGGATGACTGGGATCGTCCAGGATCTGCAGGAGCGCCTCGTAGCCCCAGATACCGCCGCAGTCCTCCGGCGGGGCCGCGCGACGCCCGCCGGTGCAGCGCGGATACCGGACAGATGGGCTGCGTTCGAGGATCTTCTCCAGAGCGATCTCGTGTTCCCAGGAGTCGCCGAAATCGTAGGTATAGCTAATCTTTGCTTTGACGTCGGGAAGCACCTGCTCCAGCGACACCGACTTCTCGTCGCGGTGGCCAAGATCCACGTCCGGAGTGCCAAATCTGCCGTAAGGCGTCTCGAAGACGTGCAGATGGCTGTCTTCCCAGTCGAACGCCAGTTGGATGATCGTGTGCAGGCGTGCCAGGTTGGTGTCGGCTGGCACCTCCAGCCGTCGCCAGATCGGTGGTTTCGTGCCGCGCAGCCCGACCTTGACCTGGTAGACCGGGGCCTGCTGCCCCTTGCCCCGCCTCGGCTTCTTTGGGAGCGGTGGCGTCGGCGGACGGCCCGTCGCCGGCAGGCCGCGCCATCCGGTCAGGTTCGCCAGGGCGAGCTCGGCGGGGTTCGCCCCCCGCTCGTTCAGCATCTTTACGAGGTCGGCCATACCGCCGAGCGCGTCGATTCCCTCGTCCCCGTCGTCATCCGCGTGCGGCGCGGGTGGCCTCCGCGGGGTCGGTAGCGTCGCGAGGCGCGACCGCAGCACCAGCGCCACGGCCTCGTACGGCGGCCCGCCCTCGCCGTCCTCCTCCCCGAAGGGGATCTCGTCCTCGTCGCCGAACCGGAGAAAGGAGGCAGCTTCCCCGTCGTCCCCGTCGAACGAGAGCTCGTCGTCGTGCACCGCCCGCGCATTCAGGGCGTTCTCGACCTGCCAGCGGAACTCCTCGGCGTCTAGCGTCTCGGTTCGGAGCCTGACCTTGTTCTTGCGAGCCTCCGCGGTGACCCCCTCCAGAACCCTCGGAAGATCCTCGGCCGGGAGGACGAGGAGGTCTCCGGCCTCACCGCAGGCCAATGGGTCGACGCACACCAGGAACGCATGGCGCCGACCAGCCCGCTCGACCGTGCAGCTCAGGAAGACGGCGATACCTTCGTCGTCGCACCGGCGCTGGAAGTCGCCGGCCAGCGGCGGCACCGTAAGCTCGTCCGCCCACTGCGGCAGGGAGACCCCGGCCGCGGTCAGCCGGCCGGCGGCGGCATCCGCCGTGGCACTGACCGGCCCTGGCACGACGGCACCTATCGCCAGCAGCACCGCAAGAGCGTCCCCGGTCGCCGCGGTCTCCAGCCGCGGCACGATCTCCTCAAGGAATGCCTCCCCGACCGAGCCATCGGTGAGGTCATCGAGCACGGCGAACGTCGCACCGACCACCTCCGCCATCAGCGGGTCGTCGCTCTCGCGGAGTACCCCGCCCATGCTGAGCATGTCGGTGGTGAACGCGCGCAGCTCCGCCTCGCGGTCGTCATGAGGCCGCGGAGACTGGTTCCGGATCTCCGGCACGGAGGACGGCGCGGGCCGCGACGCGCGTCTGGCTGGCGCCGGGCCCTTGGAAGAGGGCTTCTTCCTGTCGTTGCGACCGCGGCTCACGGGGCTCATGTCCTCAGTCTGCCCTGGGCGTTGTGCCGTCATGCGGCCGGCACGGTCTGCCCCGCGCCCTGTGCCTGATCGACCTGACGGCGGGGACCGGCCACGCCGGCGTAGGCGAGGGGCCTTGGCTGGGGGTGCTGTGAGCACCGTCGAGACAGATCCGAGCCGGCATCGGCCCGCACATTGCCCGTTGACCTGGACAGATGCTGGCGAGGATGGTCACGCCGTAGGGGGTTGTCTCGCTGCGTGGCCCGCGGCTGCCCGGCTGAGGGCGAGGCCGCGCCTTTGCTGATCACGGCCGCCGGCGCGGCGACCGTGTCGATACGGGTCGCCGTGGCCGCCGCCCCTGGAGCGAAGGACCACAGTGGGCGACCGTGTCAGCGTTTGACGGGCCGGAGCCTGCACCAGTAGCGCGGAAATTATTTCCTCCCCGCCGTCCTCCGGGACTGGCGGGGCTATTTCTAGATCGGCTATCGTCATGACTCCGCGAGTCGCTGTCTTCATCGGCTACCAGAACGTCCACTTCTCGGCGCGCAGCAGGTTCGTGTGCGCCGGCGCACCTGGCCAGCATGGTCACGTTGATCCTGTGCGCATGGCGCGGCGGATCGTCGGTAGGCGACGACTCGGTGGTGAGCTCGCGGCCGTCCGTGTCTACCGCGGCCGGCCGAGCCCCGATCACCAGCCGGCGGCGGCGAGGGCCAGCGACCGGCAGGCCGACCGCTGAGCCCGTGACCTTCGTGTGTCGTTATCCGCCGACAGCTCCGCTACCCGAAAGCATGGCCTGCTGAGCCTGCGCAGGAAAAGGGTATCGACGTCGCACTCGCCGTGGATTTTGTGCGCCTTGTCTGCGAGGGCGCGTACGACGTCGGCGTCCTGTTCAGCCGCGACACGGACCTCGTACCCGCACTGGAGACCGTCCGCGATCTTGATAGGCATGTGGAGGTCGCTACAGTAGCTGGAAGGGCACGAGCCGACTCCGCTTTCCCGATTCACAGCTTTCGTGGTGCCACTACCTGGACGTCGACGACCCCTGCCTGCCATGCTCCGTCGCCGGGCTGTCGATGCGGTTGGATCGGTAGACCTGCCGACCTGCTGTTGGAAGACTAGAATCTCTGCTGTTGGTAGAGTATGGATGTGGTCGACTATCGGCGCCGTGTCCTCGACGGCACACTGGACGCACTTCAGCCGCATCTTCGCGCTCTGTCGATCCACGGGCCGAAGGCAGTCGGCAAGACCGCGACCGCGATGCGGCGTGCAGCGTCGATCATCGATCTCAGCCTTCCCGGCCAGCGTGAGATCGTGGCCGCCGATCCGACCATCCTGACTCGGCTGCCGGGGCCGGTCCTCGTCGACGAGTGGCAGCGCCTTCCCGAGGTGTGGGACCACGTGCGGCGCGCGGTCGACGCCGGCGCGCCGGCCGGTCATTTCATCATCGCGGGCAGCTCCGCACCGCGAGGGGCGGTGGTTCACTCGGGCGCCGGGCGGATCGTGCCCCTGCGGATGCGCCCGCTGAGCCTGGCCGAGCGAGATGTCGACAGGCCGACTGTGAGCCTCGCTGCGCTCCTCGACGGAAACAGCGACATCGGCGGTGCCACCTCGCTTCGGCTGACGGACTACGTCGAAGAGATCACGGCATCGGGCTTTCCCGCCCTCCGCGGCCTGCCGTCGCGGGCGCGTCGGGCTGAACTGGACGCGTATCTGGACAACGTCGTTCAACGGGAGTTCCCCGAGCAGGGCTACCCGATCCGGCGACCGACGGTGCTGCGCGCCTGGCTCGCCGCCTATGCCGCCGCCACGTCGACGACGACGGCCTACTCGAAAATCCTGGATGCGGCGACGCCCGGCCTAGGCAACAAGCCAGCCAAGGAGACCACGCTCGCCTATCGTGACGCCCTGTCGTCGCTGTGGTTGCTCGACGCAGTACCACCGTGGATTCCCAGCCGAAACCATCTCGAGCGGCTCGGCCGGTCCCCCAAGCACCACCTGGCGGACCCCGCGTTGGCCGCACGGCTGCTCGGACTCGACGACTCCGCGCTGCTGAGGGCCGAGCAGGGCAGCACCGTCCTGTCGGCAGGCACGATCCTCGGGGCCCTGTTCGAGCACCTCGCCGCGCTCAGCCTCCATACCTACGCCGAGGCCACCGAGGCCCGGGTGGGCCACCTGCGCACCCAGAACAACGACCACGAGGTCGATCTGATAATCGAGCGCTCGGACGGCCGCGTGCTGGCGGTCGAGGTAAAGCTGGCGGACCGGGTCGAAGACTCCGACGTCAGACATCTGAACTGGCTACGAGAACGCATCGGAGAAGATCTGATCGATGCCCTCGTCATCTATGCGGGCGAGCACGCCTACCGCCGACGTGATGATGTCGCCGTGGTCCCACTGGCACTGTTCGGTCCGTGACCCACTCGGGCGGGTGGCGTTGCGGGTTCTGTTCCGGTCCGACGCTGCGGTGTGCCGGCGCGCAGCGCGTCGCGGAAGGCTGTGATGACGCCCTCGCCTGCCGGGCGGGCGCGGAAGTGGGCCAGCAGGTCGTAGTCGGCGGCGTCCCACAGGACCATGTCGGGCTTGGTCGGGAAGTGCCGGAAGCAGGTCCGCGCCGCGACCCCGACCTCTTCGGCGGTCAGGTCAGGCCCAGTGACCTGACCAGGTCAAGCATCTCGGCTCGGTGCAGCGCGGCCGGGTTGCCTGCGACCGGATGGATGTGGCCGTCGATCTCCAGTGCCACCAGGCCGTGCATTCGGCCCCAGACGCGCAGCGCGAGCGCTGCCGCGGCGGGTGGCACATCCGGAAGGTCTGCCTGGATCTTCGCGACGTAGTCCGGGTGAAGATCGGACCACGAGGTGTCCTCGGGCTGGTGGTGCCGGGCGTGGGGCCATGCGATGGCCACCAGGCGGGTGAGGTCGCGGCACACCCGGCGTGCCGTCCGGTCCACCGGCCCGTCGTCGGGGGGCTGGTAGCCGGGGATGGGGTGGCCGTAGAAGAGCCGGAAGCTCTCCGGGTGAGCCAGCGCCCATTCCCTCAGGGCCTGGCCCCAGGCCATCAGCCTGCCGCCGGGATCGGTATCGGGCACTGCGTTGCTGGCGGTCTCCACGGCCTCTGCGAGCGAGGCGGCGATCCCGCTGATCAGTGCCGTGATCAGGTCGTCTCGGGTGGAGAAGTAGCTGTAGATCGCGCGTGGGGTCATCCCCATCTCGCGGGCGATGCCGCGCAGCGAGATCGCCCCCGGCCCCCCGTCGGCCATCTGTCGCAGCGCGATGGCCTTGATCTCCCGGCTGGTCTCCGCCCGCAGCCGCTCCCGGCGGCTCATCCGGGCGTCGACGCTTTCGCCCTCGTCTTTGCTCACATTGACCAGGTTACAGTGGTGCATTAGTCTTCGGCGTAACATAAGTATACGCCGTTTCCAAGAGGCAGGAAAACCAATGTCCGCTTACGTCATCGTCGGAGTCGACGTGCTCGACGAGGAGGCCAGCCTGGCCTACGCCGCCGTGGCCCAGCCGTCCGTCCTCAGCCACGGCGGCCGTTACCTCGTGGCAGGCCCCACGCCCGAGCCCGTCGAGGGCACCTGGGACTCCTCCCGGTTTCTGGTCATCGAGTTTCCCGACATGGATCGGATCCAGGAGTGGTACGACTCCCCCGAGTACCGGCGGGCCCGAGAGATGCGGAAGAGCGCAGCTCGGGTGCGGATGCTGTTTGCCGAGGGCTCGCCGCCCGAGGGCTTCTCCCTCCCGGCCTAGGCTTGTGATCATCAGCGCCAGGGGTCAGCCGGAAAAGCGATGACGTCGCTGGGGCGGGCGAGACTTGGCGAGCAAGTCCGGCCGGCTGTCGCGGGGTGCCTGCCTTGCGGCGGGCTTGGTCGGGAGGCCTGCTGACGGGATGGGCTCAAGCGCGCTCAACCCGCGGGTGAGGACCGCTTGCTGGCGGAGCGTTCGTAGGCCAACCCGCGCTCGGCTTCGGCGGAACCCGATCACCAGCCGGAGGCCGCGAGGGCCAGTGACCAGCAGGCCGACCGCTGGGCCCGTGATCCTCGGGTGGTCGTTGTCCGCCGGCAGCTCCGATACCCGAAGGCATGACCGGCCGAGCCTGCGCAGGAAAAGCATCGACGTCGCTCTCGCCGTGGATTTCGTGCGCCTTGCCTGTGAAGGCGCCAACGACGTCGGCGTCCTGACGTCGGCGTCCTGTTCAGCCGGGACACGGACCTCGTGCCCGCGCTGGAGACCGTCCGCGGCCTTGGTGCTCATGTGGAGGTCGCGAGCTGGAAGGGCACGAGCCGACTCCGCTTCCCCGACTCACAGCTTCTGCCACTACCTGGACGCCGACGACTACGAAGCTTGTCGGGACTACACCGACTACACGGCGATCTGAACGACGGCCCGGTGGCTGCTGCGGAGCGGTCGGCTACGGTGATGCCGTGGAACTGCACCTGAGCCAGATCGCCGAGGCGGATGATCTGCTGACCAATGACCCGCTTGCCCTCCTTATCGGCATGGTGCTGGACCAGCGGGTTTCGGAAAGATGGAGTGGGACAGCACGTTCCGTGTGCGCTTGATCCCCTGGCGCAGCGGTTGGATGTCGCGCGTCGCAAACGTCACCGCGTTAGCCTTGAGGATGTACTACGTGGATGCGGACGATGCACGCGACCGCGCCGGTACGCCAGCCACCCGTCGCGGTCCCCATCCGCCGGTCATCGGACAGCAGGCAGGGCCAAAGGGGGGAAGGGTGGTTGGCCTACCAGCGCCTCATCACGATATCCGGCTCGGGTCGTCAGGCCAGCTCCGGAGCCTGCTGATGGCGTCAACCTCGGTCAGGACGGTGCGGAACGCATCGGATCGCCGCGGGTAGCCGGCCGGAAAGGTAAGCGCCGGGTGGAACACCCATCATCGTGCGAAAGTCGGTGTTCAGGTGCGACTGGTCGTGGTAGCCGAGTTCGGTCGCCACCCTCGCCCAGGGGGCCTTCCCCGCAATCGCGAGTACCTTTCGCAGGCGGTCTATCCGGGCGAACTGTTTGGGCCCGAGGCCGACGGCGTCGGTGAACAGATCACGCAGGCTCCGTTCGCTCACATGGAGCCGAGCCGCCGTGACGGACACCTGTTCCGGCCTGCCGTCGGTGGTGCCGTGGTCGGTCAGCAGCTGGCTCGCGCGGTGCGCCAGGTCGGCGCGGGCCCGATGTCGAGGCGGCAGGGCCGAGAGCATGCTCGTGAGCGCCTGCTCGATCCGGCCGAGTAGGAACCGTTCATCGATCCCGGTGGGATCGGAACCGGCGGCGGCGATTTCCCTCGCCAGCTGGGTACCCGGTTCGCCCCACAGCTCGCTCAACGGAACGATGCGCTCGCGAAGGCCAGCCACTGTGTGTCCCAGCAGCGAGGAGGCGTGACCGGGTTGGATCCTGGCGCTGACACAGAACGGACCGGGCTTGCCGACATGGTACAGCGCACGTGTGCGTGGTCCCATGACCACCAGATCGGTGTACTCCCCCGGGAAGATGCGCAGGGCCAGGGCGGCAGAATGATCCGGCGGCTCGACGACCGTCCCTTCGCCGTCGTGGATGGGAATCGTCGTGACGCTGATGTCGGAGATCCACGGCCGCAGGGCACCTGATATCGGGATTCGACGCTCGTCGATGCGCACGCGCCTACCGTAACCGGCCGCGTACCGGAACGGGTCTGCCGAAACTTCCTATCGGCTATGGCGTCCGCCCGGACATCGTCATGGCCGTGATCCTGGTAACCGGTGCCACCGGCACCATAGGCGGCAAGGTACTCGACATCCTGGCGGCTCGCGGCCAGCGTGTCCGGGCTGTGACCCGTGATCCGAGAAAACTACCTACGCGTCCGGGAGTGGAGGCTGTCCGGGCCGATTTTGACGAACCCGCGTCGCTCCGGCAGGCGGTGGCCACGGTCCAGGCAATGTTCCTGCTCACCGTGCTGGCCTCTCCCACTCCGCGCCACGACCTGGCCGTGCTCGACGCGGCACGATCGGCCGGAGTGCGCAGGGTGGTGAAACTTTCCGCCATCGGCACTGGCGAGAAGATCGGCCCCGACGTGGTCGGGGCGTGGCATCTGGTGGCCGAGCGAGCGGTGCGAGACAGCGGTATGGGGTGGACCGTGCTGCGCCCATCCAGCTTCGCGTCGAACACCCTGCAATGGGTCGACGCGATCGGCAAGGGACAGCCCGTGCCCGATCTCACCGGAGCAGGCCGGCAGGGAGTCGTCGACCCCTACGATGTCGCCGCCGTCGCGGTCGAGGCCCTCCTGTCGCCAGCACACGTCGGCAAGATCTACACACTGACGGGACCAGGGCTGCTGACCGTGGCCGAACAGGCCGACTGTCTGTCGCGGGTGACGGGACGCCGGGTCGACACCGTCGCCGTGAGCCTCGAGCAGGCAGCCGATCAGATGCTCGCCGCCGGGATGGACAGGTCCACCGTCGAGGTGATCATTACCGGCTCCGCCTGGGCGCGCGCCGGCCACAACGCCGTCCTGACCGACGACGTGGCCGCGATCCTGAACCGTCCCGCCACCAGTTTCCAGAGCTGGGCCTACCGGCACGCCGTGCCTTCGGCCCCCGCAGGGCCGCCGCGGCGCCCGCAGCCAGACCCACGACGCCGCCGATGGCCCAGCCTCGGGTGGCTGCGACACTGACGAACGACCCGTTGGCGCTGCTGATCGGGATGGTGCTGGACCAGCGGATCCCGGGAAGAACGAGTGGGAGTGGGCGGGACCGCCGCGCGTCATGACAAGGTTGCCGTCAGTGGCGAGGCGTCCGCGGGTGAACCGGATGGTGGCCGTCCCTCTCGCCGGAATGCGCCCGGCGGGACGCCGAACTCGCGCTTGAAGGTCTTGGCGAAGGCGAACTCCGACGAATAGCCGCAGCGCCGGGCCACCGCAGGCAGCGGTGAGTCGGTCTCCCGCAGCAGCCTCGCTGCCATGGTCATCCGCCACCAGGTCAGGTACGCCAACGGCGGCTTGCCGACGAGTGCGGTGAACCGCTGCGCGAAGACCGTACGGGACAGTCCGACCCGCGCGCCGAGCTCACGCACCGTCCATGGCATTTCCGGTTCGGCGTGCATCGCCCGCAGCGCCGCGCTCACCGCGGGATCCGCGAGTGCCGCGGACCAGCCGGTCGACGAGCCGGTCGACGAGCCGGTCGAATGATCGTCGAACCAGGCGCGAAGCATGTAGAGCAGCAGGAGGTCGAGCAGTGCGGACATGCTCGCGGCCGCACCCGCGCGAGGCTCGGCGAGCTCGGCGCCGAGCAGATCCACCGCGGCCCGCAGCCTCGGGTGATGCCCGACCCGCGCGGGCAGGTGGATGACGTCGGGTAGGTCCGCCAACAGCGGGTGCAGACGGAAGCGGTCGAACATGTAGGCGCCACAGAGCAACTCGGTGACGGTCCGGCCGCCCGGGCCGGACCCGCCGTATCCGTCCGCATGCTCGCTGGGGATCGGCCCGTGGGGGTCGGCCCGGAAGTCGGTGAGCGGGCTGGCCGGATCATCGGCGAGGGCATGCCCTGGTTCTCGAGGCAGTAACACGATGTCACCGGCGGCGAGCCGGAGTGGCCTGGCGCCCGCCCGCAGCAGCCAGCAGGTGCCCATGAGCACGATGTGGAATCCCGCGCCGTCGGTCGGGGGGAAGCGGATGCCCCAAGGCGCCCACAGGCGGTTGCTGTTCGAGTGAGGACGACCCGTGCGCAACATCGTGACCGCGTCGCTCAGCACATCCATCGCCGAACCTTACCCAGCATCCGCATGGCCGGACGATCGAACATGAAGGCGGGACATCTAGACATGGATCGTCCCGCTGAGCCGGTCCTACGGTCGATCTCGACAGCGGCATCCGAAGCTGGGAGACGACATGAAGATCGCACTCAATGGCGCGAGCGGATTCACCGGCCGCCTGGCGGTCGCGGAACTCGCCCGCCGCGGCATCGACGCGGTGCTCGTCGGGCGCGACCCCGAACGGCTGCGTGCGGCCGCGGCCGGTACCGGCTTCGAGGTCCGGATCGCGGACATCGGCGACCAGGACGCATTGAGGTCCGCGTTCGGTGACGTTGACGCGGTTGTCAACACGGCCGGACCGTTTGCCCGACTCGGCGCACCTGTCGTGCGCGCCGCAATCGCTGCCGAGGCGCACTATGTCGACACGACCGGCGAGCAGCAGTACATCAGCGATGTCTTTGGCGCCTTTGCCAGCGCCGCCGCGGATGCTGGCGTGACGATCGTTCCGGCGATGGCCGACGACGGCGGCCCGAGCGACTTCATCGGCCACCTGGTCGGAGAGGCCGCCGGGACGGTGGACGTGATGACAGCGGCCCTCTGGTACCGCGACGGTGGCTTCAGCCGCGGGACGCTGCGATCGCTCGACCCGGACCTGCTGTTCGACGGCGCACTGCGGTATGAGAACGGCGGCTGGACGACGTATGCCGAGCCGAGTCGTCTGAGCTGGCGCTTCCCGGGCGCGGCCGACGCCGTGCGAGTGGGGAAGGCCGCGCTTCCACCGGTGGTGACGGTGCCGAGGCACGTGCCAGTCAGGAGCATGGAGGGTCTGCTCGGCGGGTCTTTCGACCAGCTGACGGGCGGGATCGAGCCCGCGTTCATCGACTCGCTGCCGGAAGGGCCCGACGACGCGCAGCGGAGACAGTCAAAGTGGACGATCTGCGTTGAGGCGGTCACGTCTGCTGGACGCGCCGCGTTCGGCGAGGTCGAGGGCACAGACGGGTACGGAAAGACCGCGGTGATCGCGGTGGAAGCGGCGCGCAGGCTGGTGGTGAACGGGGCCAATGCTGGTGTCCTGGCGCCGTCGCAGGCATTCGATCCGGAATCGTTCCTGGGTTTCCTGTCGGGACACGGCGTGCGCTGGCTGGTCACCGAAGGCTGAGCCAGGGCGACGACCAGCGCCTTTGTACTACTCCGCGAGCCGGCGACGGCTCGGGCAGACTGGAGTCGACGTGATCCCGGCGTCGGACGGGGCCAGCCCGCGCCGCGTAGTGGCTGTGGTGCCAGTACTCGGGCGCCGTCGACTGCGAGGTGTGCCGGGACGACGCGGAGCCGCCCGGCGAGCTGACCAGCGTCGCCGGCCATCGAACGCGGTCGGCTACGGTTGTGCGGTGGGACTGCACCTGAGCCAGATCGACGAGGCGGACGAGCTGCTGACGAACGATCCGCTGGCGCTCCTTATCGGCATGGTTCTGGACCAGCGGGTATCGGAAAGATGAAGCGGGACCGGGCAACCCAGGTTGAGGTCAGGTCCCTGCGGCTCGGGCCTGGACGGGGGCGGGCCTCAGACCGGCATCGTCGAAGGGCGGATAGTCCTCGCTCCCCATGCGCTCGGCCGCGTCAATGTAGTTGACGAGCGCGTCGCGGGATCGGGCGAGCCTGTCCATCTGATCGTTCAGTCGCTGTAGCCGCGCCCGCATCGCGGCCAGCAACTCGGGGCAGCCCGGCAGCTCCGGGGTCTCTCCGACCGCACAGGGCAGCAGATAGGCGATGTCCTCGGATGACAGGCCGGCGCCAAGCAGGTGCCGGATCTGGTTCACCCGTAGCACGGCATTCTCGTCGTATTCGCGGTAGCCGTTCGCGCGACGGCGTGCCGTCAGCAGGTCCTGGGCCTCGTAGTAGCGCAACTGATGGGCGTTGACGCCCGTCCGACGACTCAGTTCTCCGATCCGCACCGAACCTCCTCGACTCTCGCTTGACCTTCAGACCGGTCTCAATGTTGACGATGCTGCCATGAGCGATGGCACCGATACCCCCGTGACAGTGATCGGACTCGGACTGATGGGCCAGGCACTCGCCGGCGCCTTCCTGAAGGCCGGGCATCCCACGATTGTCTGGAACCGCACGACCTCGAAGGCCGACCATCTGGTGGCCGATGGCGCGCGGCTGGCGCCGACGATCGGCGAAGCGCTGGCGGCGGGCGTCCTGGCGATCATCTGCGTCACCGACTATCACGCCGTGCGTGAACTGCTCGACGCGAGCGACGTTGAGTTGGACGGCGCGATGTTGGTCAACCTCACCTCGGGCGACTCGACCCAGGCCCGGGAGGCTGCCCTGTGGGCCGAGCGGCGTGGCGCGCGTTACCTGGACGGCGCCATCATGGCCATCCCGCCGGCGATCGGGACCGCCGAGGCGGTGATCCTGCACAGCGGATCGCGGTCGGACTTCGAGGCGCACGCATCCACACTCGGGGCGCTCGGCACGGTCAGCTACCTCGGTGCGGACCACGGGCTGGCGTCCCTGTACGACGTCGCTGGCCTCGCCATGATGTGGAGCGTCCTGAACGCCTGGCTCCAGGGCACAGCCCTGGTCAGGACCGCCGGTGTCGACGCCGCTACGTATGCGCCGTTTGCGCGGCAGATCGCTGCCGGTGTGGCCGAATGGTTGCCTGGCTACGCCGAGCAGATCGACAGAGGTGCCTTCCCCGCCGAGGTGTCGGCCTTGGAGACCGACGCGCGGGCGATGGAGCATCTGATCAAGGAGAGCGAGGCGGTGGGTGTCAACGCCGAACTACCCGGGCTGATCAAAGCGATCGCCGACCGCTCGATCGCCGCTGGGCATGGTAAAGAGCAGTATCCCGTGCTGATCGAGGAGTTCAGCAAGTCCCGGGGCGGCTGACCCGCCCCGCCAGGCCGGGGCGGCTGGTTCGCTCCGGCGGCGGCGCCAGGCCGCGGATCGGGCTCGCCGCGCGTTCTGGCGGGTGAGCGAGCGACGTACCAGACCACCGCGGTTCGGCGGCCGGGCCACACCCTGGGGCGATCTGTTCGACGCAGCCTGCGGCGGCCGGGCGGTCGGTCTGGTCCCCGCCTCGATCGCCAGCGCGCAGCGATGGCCGGCCCTGGCGTTCGTCGAGGTCACGGACATTCCAGGCTCGGACGTCGCCATCGCCTGGAACCCGGCCGCCGTACCCGCCTCCGCCCGTCACTTCATCGATCTCGCCACGACACTCGCCGCCGGCCAGCCATCCAGGCGAAGACGTGGCCGAGGCCAGGACCCGGGCCGAATCCGCGCGACGCGAGGCCGCCGCGACGGTTCGGCTACGGTTATGCCGTGGGACTGCACCTGAGCCAGATCGAAGAGGCCGACGAGCTGCTGACGAACGACCCACTGGCGCTGCTGATCGGCATGGTTCTGGACCAGCAGATCCCGTTGGAGCGGGCGTTCGCGGCGCCGTACGAGCTGACGAAACGGCTCGGGCGTTCGCTCGACGTCACCGAGCTTGCCTCCTACGACCCGGACGAGCTGGCCTCGGTCTTCTCCCAGCAGCCGGCGCTGCACCGGTTCCCCGGTTCGATGGCCAAGCGGGTGCAGGCGCTCTGTCAACTGATCGTCGACAGGTACAACGGCGACCCGGCCGCGGTGTGGGCGACCGCCGCTGACGGCAAGCAGCTGCTCCGCCAGATTAGCGCCCTGCCCGGCTTTGGCCAGCAGAAGGCCAAGATCTTCATTGCGCTGCTCGGCAAGCAGCTCGCCGTCACCCCACCCGGCTGGCGCGAGGCAAGCGACCCCTTCAGCGAGGATGGCAGCCTCCGCTCCATTGCCGACATCACCAGCCCCGAAACCCGCATCCAGGTCCGCGACTTCAAGAAGCAGCTGAAGGCTGCGGCGAAGACCGCAGCCTCTTGACCCACAGGTTTGTGGGCGAGCTTCCCGCCCTGTCCGCACGGCGTCCGCTGGGCGGCCAGGGCCGTCCGATTGCGTCAGGCGCCGTGTTGACTCGCTGTGGTCGCTGTCCAGCGCTCGTTCCCGCGTGTGAGTAGATGTGTGACACTGTAAGTTGTGGTGGACGGCCTTTGGTGGGACCAGGAGGACGCGGAGTACATCCGGCGTCGGTCTGATCGTTATCCAGGCGCGACCGACATCGAGCCTGCGTGGACCTTGGAGGCAGTGAAGGATCCGCGGAGGATCGTTCGTGACCCGGACCCGAGGAGCAGGATGGGTGCGGCTCGTCTGATCGGGTACTCGCGCAGTGCCGGGTTTGTGCTGACCGTGATCGTCGATCCGGTCGACGAGGCTGGGATCACCGCGTGGAAGACCCGCGGAAGCGATCTTCGAGACTACCTGGAGGGGGAGAGCAGCGGTGACTGATTCGTCCAGGCGTGCTCGGCGCGACGCGATCCGAGCCGAGTACGCGGCCGAGGAGGCCGAGGCTGCCGAGGCGGAGGCCGTCGAAGCCGAGCAGGCAGTCGTGTCCGTGCGGGTTCCCGCCTCATTGGCGGAGGCTCTCAAGGCCCGTGCGGCGGCCGAACACCTGCCGACCTCGGCGTTGGTCCGGCGCATCCTTGCTCGGGCGGTCCAGAGCCCCGATGCTCCTGTCGTGAGCGTGGAGCAGGTCGAAGAGATTGTGCGCAGGGTCCTCCGTGAATCAGCGTGATCTGCGGTCCGCAAACAGTCCGCAGAACGCCGGAAAATGGCCCACATCAATGGCAACTACTGAAAGCGAGAACCGCAGGTCAGATGGCCTGCCGACCGAATAGGTGCAGCTCGGATGACTACGCTGTGGCACGAAGCAGATGAAAGCCGCTGCTAAGGTATCCGCCGTCTGACCTACCGTTTCGCTGCTTCAGTAGCCGGCTGCGAGGGAGTCCGCGACCCGCACCAGCCGCCTGGCGAAGTCGTCGATGGTCGCGGGGCGCAGCTTGTGGTCTTGGGTGCTGAGCAGTTCGTGTCCGTGTGCGCTCCACAGCGGGACCGCGTCATCGCAGTGTGCCCGCAGGAGGTCGGCTGGGAGCTGGAAACTCTCGGCGGGGCCGGCCGCCGTCTCGACCTTGAACTTGCGGTCGAACTGGTCGTCGCCGGTCTCGCGACCGTTGGACAAGCCGACCGAACGGGCGGCCCGCGATCCCAGGCCTCTGGGTTCCACGGCGATCTGGGGGACGGGTCGGGGCAGTCGGACCACGTGGACGGTGAGGTCGTGGGTGACGGTCCTGGTTTCCCAACGCGTCTCCCACTTCGTCTGGTACTGCTTGCCGACCATGACCTGACGGGCGTGTTGGACGGCTTGCTGGTGTTGGGTCTGCCACCAGTAGTGGGCGACAGTCACCGGATACGTGTGGGCGACGCCGGTGACGGTGCCCTCCACTTCGAGTCGTACGCCGCTGCGTACTCCCTTGGGAAGCCGGCTGGCCCACGCCCCGCCGCCGCCTTCACGGAACCGCCAACCGCGTGCCGCCGCCCATTCGGCCACCGTGCGGGAGTAACGCCGTTCCACCGCGCGGTTCAGCGCGACGATGACAGCTATCACGACCACAGCGGCGACGACTGCCAACACGATCAACGGCGCCGGGTCGGTGCTGCTCTCCATTGATTACCTCCGATGTCCCGGTGAGTGGCGCGTGGCCGTGACGTACGACCTGATTCCCGGACACGTGCCGTGCCGGTCACGATTCAAACGGGCAGTACTGAAAGCTGGTCGATCTGGATCCAGCCGTCCCGGCCCAGCCCCCAGAATCCGCAGAAGACCGTGACCGACGTGCGGTTCCCTGGGTTGAAGGGTTGGATGATCTCCTGGTACTGACCGGCCGGGCTAGGCCCGAAGTGCTGCTCGTCCGGCGGCCACAGGCCGGACATCCGCACTCCGAAGAAAGCGGTATTAACGTCGGCGCCCACGCCGTGACCAGAGGTGCGGATCCATCCCCGCAGGACGTAGTTCTGGTTCGGAGTCACTGGGATGGTCTGGAGAACCGCGTTCCAGTTTTGGCTGGACGTGCGAATCCAGGCGTTGTTGTGATTGTCGAACCCGGGGTTCCTGGCCAGCCCAAGATTGACGTCCACGCCCTTTGCGTCGGGACCTTCGGTGGTCCAGGGTGCTCCGATACGGGAGCCCTGCCACTCGAAGCCGCTGTCCAGCAGGCCGTCGATCCGGACGTCTCGGGAGCTGTTGGCGCCGGTGAAGCGGAAGGGTGCGGCCGGGTACGTCTGGCGGAGGGTCCGCGGCGCGCCGTTGGATACTTGGTACTGGACTGTCACCGAGTCGAGATTCCAGTTGTCGGGGCTCTGGAACGGGTTGCCCGCCAGCGTCGTCACGCCCAGGCTGACGGTGGTGATTTCCTCGGCCAGAATGCCGGCGCCGAAGTGTTTCACCAGATCGACGCCGACTGTGTGACGACTGTTGTTCGACCAGTTCGAGCTGAGGTTGACATTGTTGATGGAGCGAAGGCTGTGGGCCCGAGTGTCGATCGAGATGTTGAGGTCGCTTCCGCCGCCCCTCAGGTCGTCACCACCAGTGTCAAAGGTGAGGAGCAAGCACGGCGCTACGGTCGTGCAGTCGTTGAACTCGCTCGGGCCGCCCGCCGTGCTGGCGGGGGCGAAGCCGACAGCGACAACGGCCGTCGCCGCGAGCAGCGACGCGAGCCGTCTGAGGTCGGGCATTGAGAAGCCTCCTGTGGTCTGGTGAACGGTTGCCGCCGACTGCTGGTGACCGTCGAATATCCGGGCGGTGCGGCGAGCCGGCGACGTGATCTCGCCGTCCACCAGAAGCCTCCGGACGCCGGTTGCAGGCGGGTTGTACGGCGGTGGCGGCCCAGTCGCAGGGTTCGGGAGGCCGTGACGTCAGCTTGATTCGGTGCACGCCGTGATTCAGCGCACCGGGCGACTTGTCTGGCCGGCTGTTGCCTGGGTTCTCGGGTGGTTGGTCGGCGGACGACCGGGTGCGGCTGGGAGGATGTCGATGCCCGCCACGGAGCGCGGCCGACCGCTGTCGCCTGTCGCGGGGTGAAGGAGCGCGTCGACGGGGAGGAGACAGCTGCGGATGGCCCGGGAGGATGCCGACGCGCCGGCCGGGCGGACCTGGCGGGCTACGGAGCCGGGCGGGTTGACGGTCGTGCCACGCCAACCCGCCCCAGACACCGGCAGTGTCGCTTTCCCCGGTCTGTGGTTCGGCGTGCTCGGGCCGTTGGAGGTGCGTAGCGACGGTCGCCCACTGGCGCTGCGGGGGCCGCGAGAACGTGCGTTGCTGGGCCTGTTGCTGGCGGAACGTAATCGGGCTGTTTCGGTCTCGCGGCTGGTTGACGGAATTTGGGGGGCGGTGCCGCCGCCGACGGCCGAAAAGACGCTGCAGAGCCATATTTCCCGATTGCGTCGTCTTCTGGAGCCGGAACGCCCGCCAGCGGGTTGGACAGTACTGGTGACGGTGCCTTCCGGGTACAGCCTGCGGGCCGACTTGACTGCCCTTGACTCGGCATTGTTCGAACAACTCGTGGAACAGGCGCGGCGGGCTTTTGCGGTCGGTGCTCCTGAACTTGCCCGCGCTCGGTTCCGGCGGGCGCTGGGATTGTGGCGGGGGGACGCGTACGAGGATCTTCTCGACCTCGAGTTCGCGGCGGCGGAAAGGGACCGGCTTGTCGAACTGCGGCTGGCCGCGGTAGCGGATCAGATCGACGCCGAGTTCGCACTCGGCCGGTCGGCGGCAGTATTCGGTGAGCTGCAGCGGTTGGTTGCCGCCCATCCGTTGCGGGAGCGATTCCGTAGCCAGCTGATGATCGCGCTGTACGAATCGGGCCGCCAGGCCGACGCGCTGGAGGCCTACCGGTCGGCGCGGGCCCGGCTGGTGGCGGAGATCGGCGTGGAGCCGGGCCGGCAGCTTCGAGCGTTGAACGCGGCCATTCTCGAGGAGCAGCCCAGCCTGCTCCCGGACATCGTGCAACCGCAGCGCCTTCCGGCGGCGTTGGGTGTCGATCGCCGTGCATTGATCGGTCGGGACGTGGAGATGCGCTGGCTCGAGCGCGTCTGGGACTGCGTCCTCGACGACCGCGGTGAGGTTGTCGTCGTCCGCGGCGAGCCAGGAATGGGTGTCCGCCGCCTCGTCGCCGAGTTCGCCCGCCGGGTCGCGGGCCGGGGTGCCGCGGTCGTCCTCGGACCGATCGACACCGGGACTCTGACGGGGATCGCACAGGAGCGCCCCGTGCTCATGGTCGTCGACGTCGACGACGACCAGCCGGACACCAGCCCGGGCTGGGCCGCGGTGCAGGCCTCCGCGGTCGCGCGCCTGCCGGTGCTCGTTGTCGTCACCGCCCGACCCGGCGACGGCCCGCCGGAGGTACGGCCCGGCGGGTTCGACGTCGGCGCGCAGTCGGTCCTGCAGCTCGGCCCGCTCGGGTCGGCTCAGGTCACCGAGATAGTGGCTGGCTACGTCGGTGCAGGCGAGGTGCCGGCCGCGACCGCGGCTGTGATCGAATCCTCCGGCGGCGTCCCGGCCCGGGTGCACGCGGATGCGGCCGACTGGGCGGCCGTCCGAGCCGGCGAACGGGTCGGTCAGCGGGCGGCGCGGGTCGCGACCGATCGATACGACCTGGCCGAGTCGGAACGCGCGATGGTGTCTGACGTGCTCGACCTGCAGCGGGTTAGGCGTCGTCGTGGCGTCGCCGGTCCGGCCGGATCCGTCGGCGGCACAGGAGCCTCGGGCGGCCCGAGCGCGTCGGGCAGCTCAGCTGGCGGCGCCGGCTCGGGTGATGCGGCCGACTTCGGCGCTCCGGTCGGCGCGCCGGGGACGGTTGTCTGCCCGTACAAGGGGCTGGCGCGTTTTGACGAGCAGGACGCTGCCTATTTCTTTGGCCGGGAGCGGCTGATCGCGCAGCTCGTGACCCGCTGCGTCGCGGCACCGCTGCTGGCGGTGGTGGGTGCGTCGGGAAGCGGGAAATCGTCGGTCGTGCGCGCTGGACTGGTGCCGGCGATCCGCTCCGGCGTACTGCCGGGAAGCGACCGATGGCGGATCCGGCTGCTGCGGGCCGGCACCGTCGAGGCGACCTCGCTGGACGTCGACATGGACCTCGATGGCGATGGCGACGGCGCCGGTGGCAACGAGCTGCTCATTCTGGATCAGTTCGAGGAAGTGTTCACCACACGGTCGCAGGACAGCCAGACCCGTTTGATCGACCAGCTGGTCGACACGCTGGAACGGGGCGACGGCCGGCTGCGCGTCGTTCTCACCGTGCGGGCCGACTACTACGGCCGGTTCGCCGCCCACCCGACGCTTGCCCGCCTGGTCGCTGACAACAGCGTGCTCGTCGGTCCGATGGTCGTCGACGAGTTGCGGCGCGCGATCGAGGAACCCGCGCTGGTCGCCGGGCTGGAACTCGAGGAGGGGCTCACGGCGGCGGTACTGGCCGACGCCCGTCAGGAGCCTGGCGTGTTGCCGCTGTTGTCGACGGCGCTGCTGGCGACGTGGGAAGGGCGCGACGGCCGGACGTTGCGCGTAGCCACCTACCGTGAGGCCGGCGGTGTGGCCGGAACGCTGACCAGGCTTGCCGACGGTATGTACGAGAGCCTCGACGCCGCTGGTCAGGCGATCGTGCGGCAGCTGTTTCTGCGCCTCGCGACGCTGGGCGAGGACGGCGACGATCTGCGGCGTCGCGCGCCACGCTCCGAGCTGGTAGGCAGCGCGCCGGTCGAGGCCGTTCTCACGGTGCTGATCGCGCGACGGCTGGTCATCGCCGCGGACGACACGGTCGAGGTCGCGCACGAGGCGTTGCTAAGGGAGTGGCCCCGGCTGCGGGGTTGGCTCGAGACAGACCGCGACGGCCGCCGGGTGCACCGCGAACTGAGCGGGGCAGCCGTGGCGTGGGACGCCGGCGGGCGGAACCCGGCCGACCTTTACGGCGGTCCCCGGCTGGCCGCCGCACAGGACTGGGCCGCGGCCCACCCACGCGACGCCAACCCCCTGGAGGAGGAGTTCCTCGCGGCCGCTGGTGCCGCCCGGGATCGGGCGGCACAGGTCGCTCGACGGACCACCCAGTGGCTGCGGACGCTCGCCGCCGGGTTGGCCGTGCTCCTGGTGGTCGCGCTGATCGCGACAGGGGTGGCCGTCGGGCAGCGGCACAGGGCCACGCTGCAGGCCGATCGGGCACACAGCGAAGCGGAGCTGGCGCGGGCGAGCCGGCTCGCGGCGGTCACCCGCACCCTTGGCCCCGACCAGATCGACCTTGCCCTGCTGCTGGGCGTCGAGAGCTACCGGCAACAGCCCACGGTCGAGACCGAGGGAAATCTCGAGACCGCGCTCGTCCACACCCCGCCCGGCCTCACTCAGCTGATCCGTTTCAGGTCGCCGAGTTTCTACCCGTCGGTGAGCCCGGACGGACGACTGCTGGCCTCGCCCGGCCAGGACGGCACGGTCGACCTGTGGGATCTGCAGGCCGGCCGGCTGCTGCGCACGTTCACCTGGCCCACCGCACGCCAGGTCGCCATGTTCAGCTCGGACGGGAAGCTGCTCACCGCCGGGGGGAACGACGGGACCGTCGTCGTCTGGGACGCCGTCACCGGACGGCAGGTCGGGGCACCGGTCAAGGTCGCCGGCGGCTTCGTGTACGGCGAGTTCGACCCCACTGACCCATCTCGCCTTTTCGCTGTCAGCGACACCGGCGAGGTCGCCATCTGGGACCGGGCCATCCCGGACCGGCCGGTGCAGCTCGGGCCGCCGCTGCGGTTCACGCCGCGGGCCGGCGCGCTCCCGGTGGCGGTCGTCAGCGCTGACGGCCGTCGCCTGGCGGCCGGGACGTCGTCCCCCGACAGCTCGACGCGGGTGTGGGATCTGGGCTCCCGCACCGTGATACGGGACCTTCCCGGCCTCACCGGATCCTTCAGCCCGGACGGCCGATCGCTGGCTACCGCGTCCGACGGTCGGGTCGAGGTGTGGGACGTCGCCTCCGGAGACCGGCGGGGCGTGCCGCTGACGGGACTGACCGGAGCGTTGCCAGGAATCCTCTTCAGTCCGGATGGGCAGCTCGTGGCCGCCGGCGACGGAGGCAACGTCGTCCGGGTGTTCGACCTGGCCTCGGGACTGCAGATCGGCGCTTCCCTCGCCCTGCACACTGGCGGTCCGGCGCTCCCCACCGCCTTTCTTCCCGACGGCCGGGTCGTCACCAGTGGGCCGCACGAGGCCGCGGTCTGGCAGGTGGGTCGTACGACGCCGCCGATCGGCCTGGTGCTCGGAGGCCATCAGGGTCTGACGTTCGGCACGTTCGTCCCGGGTGGCCAGGAGGTTGTCACCCGCGGCATCTCCGACAGCGGGCTACGGCGATGGGACGCCGGCACCGGAAGGGAACTCGGCCGGCTGCTCGACGGCCGGGTCCAGGCACCCGTGACGTTCAGCCCCGACGGCCGTCTGCTCGCCACGGCCGGTGCCGACGACAACCAGCTCGCGCTGTGGGACGCGCGCACCGGCGAACGACTCGCCGGACTCGACGGAACCCGCGGCGGACGACGCAGCTACGCGGACTGGAGCCCGGCCGGAGACCGGATCGTGACCGGCGCCGACGGGTCGGTGCGGATCTGGGACGTCAGCGACCCCCGCCATCCGGCATCGGTCGAGCAGCTGGACCCGGACGGCGAGCCCCATCCGGGCACCCCGGACAGCCAGTGGCCGGTTTTCAGCCATGACGGGCAGTGGATCGCGGTCCATGACTTTCCGGGTCACACGATGACGGTGTTCGACGCGGCGTCAGGTCGCAAACAGTGGTCGACATCGGCGCCCGTGGCGGACCTGGCGGGAATCGCCTTCGCGCCGGACGACAAGACTCTCGCGATCAGCTACGGCGCCCGGGTCGGTGGTCGAGTCTCGTTCCACGACACCGGGACCGGGCACGTGGAGCGGACCCTGCAGATCCCGAGTGGAGGCGGAATTGAGTTCCTCCGGGGTGGCAGTGTCGTGATGACAACGGGCGATTCGGCTGGTAGCAGCGCTGCGCAGTTGTGGGACGCGGCCACCTTCGCACCGATCGGGGAGCCGCTGCCGCAACCCGAACCGGGCGCGTACTTCATCTCCCGTGACGCCGAGGGCACCCGAGCGGTGGCTGGCTCGCAGAACTCGTTCGCGGTGATCTGGGACGTCGACACCGCACGGTGGCAGACGGTCGCCTGCGGAATCGCTGGACGCAACCTCACCCGGGCGGAATGGGATCAGTACTTTCCCAACCGGCCGTACAGGCAGACCTGTCCGCAGTGGCCGGCGGGTTCATGACGGACGGCGGGCGTCGCGACGCGGGGAGGTGCGGGGCAGTAGCTGGATGATCGCCTCGCGCACCGCCGGGACGATCTCTCGTGCCCACCTGCTCAGCGCAACGTCCGTCCCGGTCCCGTCGTCGACCGGAAAGCAGATGAAACCGGCGGCTCCATGTTCCAGGACGGCCGATGTCAGCTCATCCACCCACTGATCCACCGATCCGCCGAACCAGCGGCCGGAATCGTCGCGGAAAGCGGGCAACGGCGAGGCTGTGATGCGGCCCTGCACGTTGTAGATGGTCGCGACGTCCGCCGGCTTCCGGCCGGCCGCTGCGGCCGCCTCGTCGATGAGCGGGCGCGACTCGGCGAACCGTGAGCTGAGCCAGTCGGCGGCATGGCCGGGAATCCACCCGTCGGCCAGCCTTCCGGTGACGGCCAATGACTGTGAACCTACCGAGCCCGTCCAGATCGCGGGTGTCGGGGAGAGCGAAGGAACCAGGTCGGTCACCCGGTGGAATTCGCCCTCGAAGGTCACTGGATCGCCGCCGCCGGTCAATGCCCGCACCAGGGTGATGGTTTCCGCCATGGCACGCACGGCCCGCGCCGGTGCCAGCGGTTCGACGCCCAGTTTCACGATCTCCGACCAGAGTCCGCCCGCTCCGACCCCCAGGACGACCCGGCCGCCCGAGAGCGCGGACAACGCGCTGATCGTGCGCGCCAGCATCGGCGCGGGGCGGCTCGGAGTGTTGGTGACGTTCACCGCGCCGGTGATGGACGTCGTCCGGCCGAGGACGACGCCGAGCGCGGCGTAAGCGTCCAGCCTGTCGGCCAGGTACGGATGGTCGGAAAGCGTGACCAGGTCGAGCCCGTCCCGGTCGGCCTGCGTCGCGTGCGCGAGCAAAGCGTCCACCTCGCCGACCCCGGTCTCGAGTCCGAACCCGAACAGCACGTCGCGGTCCTGCACGGCGTTCTCCCCTCCTGCGTTCTGCCTACGCTGGTCGCGGAGCGCGGGTGCCGCCCGCACCGGCACGCCGGGTGACGATCGCCGGCAGCCGGGCGCCGCAGCGACTGTGGCGCGCCTCCCCGAGCACCATGGCAACCGGCGCGACGCCCACCAAGACCGCGCCGAGGCTGGTAGCGGCAGGGCCACGCTCCGGTGTTCGGCGGACGCCGGCTTCGCGGGCCAGCGTGGTCATTTCGCCGGGGTGCGGAAGCTGATGAACGGTTCGGCCCCAACCCGTCCGTCAGTGCCCGACCGTTTGGTCAGTGCCCGACCGTTTGCTTGAAGGGGTCGTGTTCGGCGAGAAACCGCTCCAGGCGGGCCTGGTCAACCCGGCTGATGACCGCGGACGCCTCCTGTTGGTCACGAACGCATTTGGCGAGCGTGAACGTGGACGTGATGATATACAGCATGCCGAGCAGGAGAAATCCGCGTATCCACGCATCCCCCGGGAGATGGGCGATTGCGTAGGTGACCGCGACCACCGAGATGCCGAAGGAAAGTGCGGCCTGCACCATGAACGCGGTCGTGGTCCTGGGGGCGAGGGGCTTGGAATGGGTCATGGGCCCAGTCTCGGCTCGTTGGAGCCGGCTGGCCTGAGTAACCGTACTCATCTCGAACCTGGACTTTCTGCCACACTTGCCGGGTGCGGATGTCGCGAGGACCGGACCGGTTTCGCGCGGCGGAAGGTGTGCGTGGCGCGCTGTGGCGATCGCTCGCCGTCTTCCGCCTGGTGGCGGCGGCCTACGCCGTCGCGACGGTCGGGCTCGATCTGGGCCAGACGCCGCACCCGGGGCGTGGCCTCGCCTGGTTCGGTGTGCTGGCGGTCTGGTCGGTTGTCATGTCGTGGCTCGCGCCGGCGGCCGACGGGTGGCGGCCGTGGCGGCGGTATGGCCTGGTTGTGGCCGATGTCGTGGTCTGTGTTGCCATGATGCTGACGTGCGGTGTGGTGAGCCCGGCCGGGTCCACGGACGTCCTGCCCGCGCTGTGGACGGCGAGCGGCGTGTTCAGCGCCGCGCTGGCCGGCGGAACCGCGGGCGGGGCCGCCGGCGGTTCGGCACTGGCCGTGGCCTCCTTCGTCGCCAGCGGTTCGGTGAGCGACTCCTCAGTCAGGCCGGCGGTCCTGTTCGTCGTGTCGGGAATCGTCGTCGGCTATCTGAGCCGGACTGCCATTCGCGCCGAGTCCGCGCTGGCCGACGTGCTGGCGGCGCGGGCCGGGGACGCCGAGCGGGAGCGTCTCGCCCGAGGCGTCCACGACAGCGTGCTCCAGGTTCTGTCGTTGATCGCGCGCGAGGCGCAGCGCGGTATGGCGGCGGCCGACGTCGCCAGGCTCGCCGCCGCCCAGGAATCGGCGCTGCGTGATCTCCTACGTACCCCCGGAACCTCTCAGCCCGTCGAGCTGGGACGTCCGACCGGACGCGAGACGGGACCAGGCCGCAAGGATGCGGCAGGCCGCAGGGGTGCAGGCCGTGGGGGTGGATCGGCGCGGCTCGCCCGTCCCGAAGCGGATCTTGAGCCACTGCTGACGGGTCTGGCGCGGATGTCACGTTCGACGACCGCGGCGGGACGGGTGATCCCGCCCGGCCCTGCCTTGTCCGGGATGATCTCCGGCCCGTCGGCCGAGGACATGCCGGCGGTCGTGACGGTCTCCACCCCGGGCGCGCCGGTACCGCTACCGGCGGATCACGCCGACGAGGTTGTCGCCGCCGTCCGAGCTGCGTTGAACAACGTGGCCACGCACGCCGGACCCGGAGCCTCGGCGTGGCTGCTGCTCGAGGACGACGGCGACTCGGTGACCGTGACCGTCCGCGACGACGGGATCGGCATCGAACCTGGACGGGCCGAGCAGGCTGCCGCGGAGGGCCGGCTCGGTCTCGCGGTCTCCGTTTGCGGACGGATCCGGGATCTCGGTGGCGACGTCGTCGTCACCGGCCGTCCCGGCCAGGGGACGGAGGTCGAGCTTCGTGTCCCGCGGTGACGATGACGACGGAGTCCCCGGGGTTGACGAGTCCAACGGGGCGCGTCGCGGCGGCCGCGTGGTCGTCGTAGACGACCATCCGCTGTGGCGCGAGGCGCTGAGCCGGGACATCGCCGAAGCGGGCTTCGTGGTCGTCGGTACCGCGGGCTCCGTCGCGCAGGCGCTGCGCGTGCTCGCGGCGACCCGGCCTGAGATCGTCGTCCTGGATCTGGGACTGCCCGATGGCTCGGGCGTCGAGGTGATACGCGCCCTGGTCGGCTCGGCTGAGTCTCCATATCCACTCACCGGTGCTCCGGCTTCGGTGCTCGTTGTGTCCGCTTCCGGGGAGCAGGCCGATGTGCTGGAAGCGGTCAAGGCCGGAGCTTCCGGGTACCTGCTCAAGTCGGCCCGTCCTGAGGAGCTTGTCGACGCGGTCCGTCGCACGGCACGGGGGGTTGCGGTCTTCACCGCCGGGCTGGCGGCGCTCGTCCTCGGCGAGAACTCCCGGGCGGCGCGGAACTCCGGCTCACGTTCGGGTCCCGGCTCGTCTACGGCTCCACGGCTGACCGCACGGGAGGTCGAGGTGCTCAGACTGGTGGCGAAGGGCCTGTCCGCCCGGGATGCCGCCCGCCAGCTGGGTGTGTCGCACCGGACGGTCCAGAACCACGTTCACAACGTGCTCGGGAAGCTCCAACTCCGCAACCGCGTCGAGCTGACCCGCTTCGCCGTCCGGGAGGGCTACGACGACGCCTCCTGAGCCAGGATGCTGCCTGCGCCCGGAGACCGGGGAAACCCGGCAGGATTTCTATCTACGGTGACAAGAGGGCTGAAATTTGATCAGTCCCTGAACTTCTGTCGTTCAGTCCTTGTATTGCATGATGGGCATCACCGTATTCGGCGACTTCGAAGACGAGGGCTTCTTCGTCAGGGCTTGCGTTGTCGCTCAATGCGGGTTCTCTCCTCGCGGTGATGGGCTTCGAATTCCAACGCCCTGTCTTCGAATCAACAGTCGAGCCGGGACATGCCGAGGCGCAACGCCTCGGCGGACCTGTCAAGTTCGTCGCGATCGCGCAGGCGCCAGTCCGCGTCCAGGCGGAAGCTGTCACCGGTGAACCGCGGGAAAACGTGCAGGTGGACGTGGAAGATCTCCTGGAAGGCGGCCTCGCCGTCAGCGAGGAACAGGTTGACGCCTTCGCACCGCAGGCCTGATCGACGCAATGCGCGGCCGAGTCGGTGGGCGACCAGCCAGACCTGCGTGCCCACTCGCTCGTCGAGATCCTCCAGCCCCACGGCGTGTGCCTTCGGTATGACCAGGAGGTGCCCTGGCGTTACCGGCCGGTGATCCATGAAGGCCAGGGCGGTGTCGTCCTCATGGATGATGCTCGCGGCGGTTCCACGGTGGACAATCGCGCAGAACACGCATTCGCTGTCGTCTACCTGGCATCCCACCTCGCTGCCTCCGGCCACGCACGCAGTGTGCCGCATACGCCTGCTTAGCTGTAACGAGTTGGGAAAGAAGTCCTGCGGGGGATAATCCTGAGCGGTCTCCAGGGTCCTCTGGAGCGGCGACTATGGTCGATGCGACGGCGCCTCGGCCCGACCTGGCAGGCGTCTCGCGAGCGAGCGGAGGAGCCCGCGAATGCTGACCATCTCGCCCAGCCACCGCGATCTGCTGGCGAAGCCCCACACGGTCACCTTCGCCACGGTCGGTGCCGACGGGCAGCCCCAGGTCACCGCCATCTGGGCGATGCTGGACGGCGACGTCGTACGCACATCGCTGTCCAGGAGCCGCCAGAAGTACCGGAACCTGCTGGCGCATCCGAAGGTGACGTTGTTCGTCGTGGATCCGCAGAATCCCTTCCGGACCCTGGAGATCCGCGCCGCCGCGGAGATCACGGAAGACCCCGGCCTGGAGTTCCTCAGCCGCCTTCTCGGCTTCTACGGCAGCGACCTGGAGACCTTCGAGGGGCCCAGGGAGGACCGGGTTGTGATCACGCTCAATCCCACCCGGATCGTCGAGCTCGGGTAGCGCCCGGCCGGACAGGTCCGGTCCCCGCCGCATGCGTCACCTTGACCATCCTCGAGCTGCCGGGTGAGCCCTCGCCGGTGCCGGGCGACGCTACCGCAGACCGGGTCAGCCGGGCGTGGCGGCGGCGGTGCCCGAGTAGTCGGCCTCGCCGTTGGCGTTGCTCGATCGGACCTTGAACTCGTAGGTGTGGCTGTTGGTGAGCTGGGTGACGGTGCTGCAGGTGTCGGTGACGGGGTAGGGGACCCGGTACCAGCCTTCGCCGGTGGTGACGTCCCGGTGGTACATGACGTAGCCGGTGGCGTTCGGCGCGGGATTCCAGCAGATCCGGGCGGAGCCGTTCCCGGGGGCCGCGGTGAGCCCGGTGGCCGGTGGCGGGATCGTGCCGGCCGGCCGTGCCTGCACCGTCCCTGAGTAGTCGGCCTCGCCGTTGGCGTTGCTCGATCGGACCTTGAACTCGTAGGTGTGGCTGTTGGTGAGCTGGGTGACGGTGCTGCAGGTGTCGGTGACGGGGTAGGGGACCCGGTACCAGCCTTCGCCGGTGGTGACGTCCCGGTGGTACATGACGTAGCCGGTGGCGTTCGGCGCGGGATTCCAGCAGATCCGGGCGGAGCCGTTCCCGGGGGCCGCGGTGAGCCCGGTGGCCGGTGGCGGGATCGTGCCGGCCGGCCGTGCCTGCACCGTCCCTGAGTAGTCGGCCTCGCCGTTGGCGTTGCTCGATCGGACCTTGAACTCGTAGGTGTGGCTGTTGGTGAGCTGGGTGACGGTGCTGCAGGTGTCGGTGACGGGGTAGGGGACCCGGTACCAGCCTTCGCCGGTGGTGACGTCCCGGTGGTACATGACGTAGCCGGTGGCGTTCGGCGCGGGATTCCAGCAGATCCGGGCTCGGCCGTCACCGGGCTCAGCGGTGAGCCCGGCGGCCGGCGGCGGAATCACCCGTTCGGCGGAACCGGCCTCGGGGCGGGCCGGGCCGGGGCGCGACGCCGACGAGGGCGGAGGCTGCGCCGGCGGCTGAGTCGAGGTGAGTGGGGGAGATGGCGACGCCGAGCCGGGCCGCGACGTCCCGGGAGAACCCGGCGCGGACGCATCACCTCTCCCGGTAGGAGCGCGCTCCGGCGTGGCGGGGCTGTCCGAGAGGTCCGCGGCCGCGGTCGCCGCGCCGGGTGGGCCGCCCGCCGGGTGAGCCTGCGCCGCGTTGGTGTTCCCGGCGTCGACGGCGAACAGCGCGCCCGTCGCCGCGACGGCCAGCACCGCCACCGGCAGAGCGCACCAGCGGCGGAACCCGCGGCCCGCGTCACCGAGGAGAAGGGCACCGGCTCGCCGTATCCGGTCACCGGTGAGGATGGCCAACCGAAACCGCAGGTTGTCGTTTCGCGGCGGGGGATTCGGCTCCATGGACGCCTTTCCGACACCAGTCAGGCCTCGTGACGAACGCGGTCATCGGAGATCCGGGCGGTCCCCACCAGCGCTGTCGGCCAGGTCCGAAACAGGGCACCGCGCGGGCGAGCCGCCAGCGGTGATCCTACGGCCGTTCACGCGGACAATCATCCGTCGGCGGCGCGACCCTCTTCCCCGGTATCCGGATATCCGCCGCGCCCGGCCGCGTCGTTGGGACATGATGGAATCGGCCCGCGGCGGCACCAAGGCACCGCCCGCGCGGGCCGCGGAGCCCGAGAGGGCCGCGGCCGTCCGGCCGGAGTAAAGCCGCCTGGTCGGATGCGGCTGTCCGGTCGGAATACGGAGCCTGAGCGAGCTGCGGGGTGTGAGCTGACTGGGGATGCTGTGGTTTCCGACCCGCACGGGACGATGGATCGTCTGGTCGCCGGCCGTTACCGACTCGCGGAGCGACTCGGCGCCGGCGCGTACGGGACGGTGTGGCGTGCGGTGGACGAGCTGCTCGACGTCAACGTCGCGGTCAAGGAGATACGGCTCCACGCCGCGGTGACCGACCCGGAGTCGAGTGGCCTGCTCGCGCGGGTGGTCCACGAGGCGAAGGTCGTCGCCCTGCTGCGCGACCACCCCAACGTGGTGACCGTCCTCGACGTCGTCCACGAGGGTGACCTGCCGTGGATCGTGATGGAGTGGGTCCCGTCGCGCTCGCTCGCGGAAGTCGTCGGGCAGCAGGGGCCGCTTGCCCCCGGGGACGTCGCCCGGGTCGGCCTGGCGGTTCTGAACGCTCTCGTCGCGGCGCACGCGGCCGGAATCGTGCACCGGGACGTCAAGCCCGCGAACATTCTCCTGGGCGACGACGGCCGGATCGTTCTTGTCGACTTCGGCGTGGCCGTCCTGGAATCACATTCCACGGTCACTCAGAGCCCGCTCGGAACGCTCGCCTACATGGCGCCCGAGCGTTTCTCCGGAGCCCGCGCAATGGCGGCCAGCGACCTGTTCTCCCTCGGCGCCACCCTCTACACGGTGGCGGAGGGAGTCTCGCCGTTCGCCCGGGAGACCGAGGCCGCGACGGTGGCCGCCGTGCTCTCCCACGAACCGGAATCGCCCCGACGGGCAGGGCCACTCGGCGCGACGATCCTCTCCCTGCTCGACAAGGATCCCCGCGTCCGGCTGGGCGCGGAGGACGCACACGAGGCGCTGGTCGCAGTGCTCGCGGCCCCCGCCGGTGCTGTTCCTTCTCCCGCACGCGGGACGGCGAGCCGCTCTGCCGTCGTCCTGCCCGTCGAACGTGCACACCCCGCCCGACCCGCCGAGTCTGTCGACGCCCCGACGGGGCTGGCGGGGCCGACGGGGGAGGGCGGCACGGTCGAGTACGGGGAGTCGCGTCTCGGGCGGGCCATCGGCGTCGGCCTGGCCGTGGGCTCCGCGGTCGGGGCGGCTGTCCCCTGGATGGTCCAGGGTTTCGTCGACCTGCCGGCCTGGGCGCTCGTACCGGCCGCGCTCTGGTCGGTCGTGTTCGCGGTCTGGACGGCTGCCCTGACTCCTCCGATCGCCCGGCCCGGCCTGTTGACCGTCGGCCCGGACGGGATCAGGTGCCGGCGGTTTCCCGACGATCTACGTCTGCCGTGGAGTGAGATCGCCGACGCGCGTGTTCACAACAACGTGCTGGAGATCGAACGTCGAGGGAGCCCCGGCCGGCCTGTGGAGATCTGCCGGCTGTGGGAGTTTCACGGCACCTCGGCAGGCGAGATCGAGGCGGCGCTGAGCGCCTGCCGCCGGCAGGCCCCGACGCACTGACCAGGTGCGCAGGGGTCGGTTCGAGCCGTCCGCGGGGGCGGTGCGACTTCCCGGGAAGCTCTGAGGATTCGCACAGCCGGTTCTCAGGGTCCGGGCACATCGTCCGAGGCTATGAGCCTCACACTGGAACGGGAACCGGAGCCGGGACTGAAACCGGAACCGGGGGCGGTTCGTGGGCGGTGGTCCGCGCCGGCCCGGCTGCCGGCGCTCGGGGTGCGCGTCGGGCTGGTGACCTGGGGCGTCGTGGTCGTGGCCATGTGGTGGTTCGACACCTCGGCGTCGAGCCTTCACGGCGGCGGCCTGCTCCTGACGGCGCTCGGACGGGTCGCCGGGCTGCTGGCCGCCTACCTGATGCTGGTGCAGCTCCTGCTCATGGCGCGGGTGCCGGGGCTCGAACGCGCGGTCGGGTTCGATCGGCTGGCGGCCTGGCACCGCGGCCTGGGGACGAACGTCGTGCTGCTGATGGCCGTCCACGTCCTGATGGTGGTGTGGGGGTATGGCCTGACCGCGCATCATCAGCCGCTGTCCGAACTGGTCACGGTGATCATGACCTACCCGGAGATGTGGAAGGCGACCGCGGGCGCGCTGCTGTTCGTCACTGTCGGAGTGGCCAGCGCCCGCGCGCTGCGGCGGCACGTCTCCTATGAGATCTGGTACCTGCTGCATCTGAGCGCCTACGTGGCTGTGCTCCTCGTGTACTCCCATCAGACGGCTACCGGCGCGGACTTCGTCGGGCATCCCGTCAACACGCTGCTGTGGCAGGGGATGTACGTCGCGGTGGCGGCCTGCCTGGTGATCTGGCGTCTGGTCCTGCCGATCGCGGCGGTCGTCCGGCATCGGATGACCGTGGAGCGGGTGGTCGCCGAGGCGCCCGGTGTGGTCTCCGTGTGGATTCGTGGCCGTGACCTGGATCGTCTCGGCGCCCGGCCGGGGCAGTTCCTGCTCTGGCGGTTCGCCGCCCGGGGGCATGCCGTCACCGCCCACCCGTACTCGCTGTCCGCGCCGGCGCAGCCGCACCGCCTGCGCATCACCGTCAAGGACGCGGGCGACCACTCCCGCGCGATCGCCCACCTGCGCCCGGGGACGCTGGTCGTCGCGGAGGGTCCGTTCGGGCACTTCACCGCGGAGCGCGCCACCCGGGGCCGGGCGCTGCTCGTCGGTGGCGGCAGCGGCATCGCCCCGATCCGCGCGCTCGCCGAGGATCTCGCCGGCCGCGGCGACGACGTCGTGGTGGTGCACCGCGCGAGCAGGGCGACCGACCTCGCGCTGCGGAGCGAGTTCGACGAGCTGGCCGATCACCGGCTGGCCGCCGGTTGGCCGGCTGCCGATGGGCCGGCCGTCGGTCGGGTGGTGGTCCACCGTGTGGTCGGGTCCCGGCGCGAGCTCGGCCACGATCCGCTGGCCGCCCGCTATCTCGCCGCCGCCGTGCCGGACGTCGCCGATCGGGACGTCTTCGTCTGCGGGCCCGCCGGCATGACGCTCGCGGTCGTCCGGGCCCTGCGCGAGCTCGGCCTGTCCGAGGAGCAGATCCACACCGAGGAGTTCACGCTGAGATGAACGAGAACGCGGGCAGGCCCTACCGGGCGCGTCTCGGCTTCGCCGCACTGCTGGGGACGGTTGTCCTCGTCGTCGGGGCGAAGTCGGCGACGGGCATCGGCGCGCATCCCTCCACCCTCGCCGTGACACCGGCGACGACCAGCACCAGCACCAGCACGGGAACGGGTTCGGGTACCGGCACGGGTTCGACGAGCGGGACCACCACGCGGACGGTGACCGGCGACGCCGTCGACACTCGGTACGGCCTCGTGCAGGTCCAGGTCGTCCTCACCGGCAGCAAGATCACCGATGTGGTGACGGTGCAGCTGCCGGACCGGGAGCGGCGCGACCGGGAGATCAACGACCAGGCCGTGCCCCTGCTGCGCCAGGAGGTGCTCGACGTCCAGAGCGCCCAGATCGACGTCGTCTCCGGCGCGTCCTACACCAGCCAGGGGTACGCCCAGTCCGTCCAGTCGGCCCTGGACGCCGCCGGTGTCTAGGGCCGGCGCCGGCCAGGACGCGCGCCCGTCGCGCCCGTTGCACCCGTCGCGCCCGTCGCGACCGGGGCGCAGCCACGCCGAACCGGTGATGGGCACGGTTGTCAGCATCGACGTCCGCTCGCCGCTCGACGCGGTCGGCCTGGACGCGGCGATCGGTGCCGCGGTCCGTGTGCTGCATCGGGTCGACGAGGATTTCAGCACGTTCCGGGCGACGTCCTGGGTGTCGCGGCTGCGCCGCGGCGAGATCGAGCTCGGCGACTGTCCGGATCACGTCCGCGAGGTGTACCGGGCGGCCGCCGAATGCCGGGAGCAGACCGGGGGATGGTTCGACCCCGCCTGGCGCGGGGACGGCACGCTGGACCCGACCGGGCTGGTCAAGGGCTGGGCGGCCGACGCCGCGTCGACGGCCCTGACCGCCGCGGGTGCCCCGAGCCACTGCGTCAGCGCCGCCGGTGACCTGCGGGTGCGGGGCACCTCGGGGTGGGCGCCGGGACGTCCATGGCGGATCGGGATCGCCGATCCGTTCGACCGGGCCAGGCTGGTCGCCGTGGTGGAGGGCACCGAGCTGGCCGTCGCGACCTCGGGGGTCGCCGAGCGGGGCGCGCACGTCGTCGACCCGCGTACCGGCGCCCCGGCGACGGGCCTCGCCTCGGTCACCCTCGTGGGCGCCGACCTCGTGGGTGCCGACGCCACGCTCGCGGACGGGTTCGCCACCGCCGCCCTCGCCGCCGGGCCGGAGGCGCCGGCCCTGCTCACCCACCTCGCCCGCCGGGGATGGGAGTGGCTGACGGTCGACACCACCGGGCGGCTCACGCACTCCGCCGGCTTCCCGGGCCAGGCCACCACGACCGCCGCGGGGCCGGTCGCCGAGACAGCCCCGCGGCCGGCCGTCCGAGCGACAGCCCCGCGGCCGGCCGTCCGAGCGACAGCCCCGAGGCCAGCCGTGCGAGCGACCGCCCCGAGGCCGGCCGCCGGACGTCCCGACGGGAGATGACACTGACGGGAGGTGACACTGAGCGGATGGAGCGTCCCGTCCGGGTCCTCGTCGTTGACGACGAGGAGGCGATCACCGATCTCGTCGCCATGGCGCTGCGCTACGAGGGCTTCGACGTGAGCGCCGCGCACTCGGGGCAGGCGGCGCTCACGCAGGTCTCGCGGGAGCCGCCCGACCTGCTCGTGCTGGACGTCATGCTGCCCGACATCGACGGCTTCGCCGTCTGCCAGCGGCTGCGCAACGCCGGGCGGGACGTGCCGACGCTGTTCCTGACCGCTCGCGACACCACCGAGGACAAGGTGCACGGGCTGACGCTCGGCGGCGACGACTACGTCACGAAGCCGTTCGTGGTCAGTGAACTGGTCGCCCGGGTCCGGGCGATCCTGCGCCGGGCCGGAATGGCCGACGGCGCGCCGGAGCCGCTGCGCTTCGCCGATCTCGAGCTGGACCCGGAGACCCGCGAGGTGCGCCGGGCCGGGCGCCTCGTCGAGCTGACCGTCACCGAGTACCGGCTGCTGCACTACCTGCTGGTCAACGCCCGCAAGGTGCTGACCCGGGCCCAACTCCTCGACCACGTCTGGGGGCACGACTTCGGCGGTGACGCCCGGGTCCTGGAGACCTACGTCAGCTATCTGCGCCGCAAGATCGACGACGCCCCGCCGGCGCTGATCCACACGGTGCGCGGGGTTGGCTACGTGCTGCGCCTGCCGCGGTGAGACGTCCGGCCCTGCCCCGGCGCGTCCTGCACCGCGTCCTGCACCGGCGCGTCCTGCGTCGGCATCTCGTGTCCTCGCGGGTGGTCTCTTTGCGGGCACGGTTGCTGTTGGCCCTGGTCGGCCTGCTGGCGCTCGGCCTGGTGCTCGGCGCGTTCGGCACCCAGAACGCCGTCGAGTCGTACCTGCTCGGCCGGCTGGACCGGCAGGTGCGCGACGCCCACCCAGTGATGGAACAGACCTTGCTCGGCGGCGACACGGACCACATGCCGTACCACCACGACGCCGACGACCGGGCGCCGCGGTTCGGCACCGCGTTCCTCGTCGGCACCTACGGGGCGCTGTACGACAGCGCCGGCCGGCGAGTGGCCGAGACCAGCCCCGGCCCGAACGGCCCCGCGGCACCGACCCGGCGCCCGGCCGTCACCCAGAGCATGCTCGCTGCCGCCCCGGTGCAGCCCGACCTGGCGACCGCCCCCCTGTGGACGGTCCCCGCCGAAGGCGGCGGGGACAGGTTCAGGCTGCTCGCCGAGTGCTTCGGCAACGGAGACGTTCTGGTCGTCGCGGTGCCCTTCGCCGAGATGGAGACCACTCTCGACAACGTCACCAGGATCGAGCTCATCGTGAGCGCGGCGATGCTGGTGGTGCTCGCCGCGCTGGCCTACGTCATCATCCGCCTCGGGCTGCGCCCGCTGACCCGCATCGAACACACCGCGGGCATGATCGCGGACGGCGACCTGACTCAACGGGTCACCGACACGGACCGCGGTACCGAGGTGGGGCGTCTCGGGCTGGCCTTCAACACGATGCTCACCGAGATCGAGGCGTCTTTCCGCGCCCGGGAGGCCTCCGAGCGGCGCCTGCGACGCTTCGTCGGGGACGCCAGCCACGAACTGCGCACCCCGCTGACGTCGATCCGCGGCTA